>JAUIGD010000317.1 GCA_030430255.1 Verrucomicrobiia bacterium | reverse complement strand
CCTCCGAGGTTCAATGGCCCCAACGCCTCCAAAGGGGAATGGCACTCGGTTAAGCATAGGCATCGACGCGTGGCAGCGTCCCGGTGCCCGCTCGCTTGGAGCCGTCAAGGCATCCGGGGCGTCCCGGTGGCTCGAGCCGCTGGTTCCATGGCGGGGTCCTTCCGGCGCTACGCTTGTCAGGATGACACCACACTTCCTCGGAAAGGCTGGTGGCCATCCCCTCACACCGCCCTGGCCGCCCTCAAGTCCGCGGAGCGGTCACCCTGAGCAACGCGAAGGGCCTCTCACCGCGTTCCGCGTCTCCGGAGCCATTTGTGTTGAACGCTCCCACCGCCTCCCCGGTTGGCTGAATAACCCAGGCTCGAGGGAGCATCGATCCCCATTCCTCACTCAATGCGCCGCAGATTCGGGTGAAGCGAGCGCCATTCACGGGAGCCATTCGGGTTCAGTCCCCCGACGTTCCCATCGCCAGGTTTTGAATCCTGTCGATGATGGCCTGCGCGCCCTGTTGGCGGTTGGGGGTGAGGACGCGGCGCAGGCCCAAGGCTTCGAGGGCGCCGCTCCGGTGGGACGCGATGTCCCCCGGGGCTGCGCCGCTGTAGATCGCGCAGAAGAGGCCCGCCAAGGCGGCGACGGCGGGCGCGTCGGTGGCGAACTCGAACGCGATCTCTCCCGCCGCGCCGGTGGCCGGGCGCTGCGCGATCCAGAGCGGGGATTGGCAGGCCGCGATCAAGGCCTCATCCGTGCGGGCTGACTCGGGGAGGGTGGCGAACGGAGCCGCCCGCGAAATCAAGGCGTCGAGGCGCTCGTAGGCGTCTGGCAGGATCTGGAGGTCTTCGACCAGAAGCCGCTCGTTGTCGGCGGGGGTCATGGCGGCGCAGTCAGTTCGAGGCATCGGCGCCGGGGACGGGTTCGGGCGTGGACCGCGCCCCGAGTTTGTCGTCGAGGTAGAGCAGCGCGGAGGTGTCTTCCCCGGCCAGTTGGAGTTGGCCGAGGATCTCCTCGATCGAGGCCTCCTCCTCGACCTGCTCGTCGAGGAACCACTGCAGGTGGGACTTGGTGGCGTGGTCGTTGACGGTGGTGGCGAGATCGTAGAGGCGGTTGATCGAATCGGTGTTGGCGACCTCCTGCTCGAGCGCGCGCCTGAAGACCTCGCTCGGTGAACCAAACTCCGAAGGCGGGGCCTGGATGGGGCCGAGGGTGACCCGTCCACCGCGGTCGAGGAGGTAGCGGAAAAGGCGTTTGGCGTGGAGGGTCTCCTCGCGGTGCTGGACGTCCATCCATTGCGAGAAGCCGGGGAGGTTGGCGGCCGCGAAGTGGGCGGACATCGCCAAGTAGGTGTGCGATGCGGCGAGCTCCTGATTGATCTGGGCGTTGATGGCGGATTCGAGTTCAGGTTTGATCATCGGGGCGAAGGTGGTGCGTTGGTTCGGGGGTGCAAGGGAATAGCTCGGAAGGGAAGGGGGGATGCGACTGCCCCGCGAGGCGGGGCCGATCGCCGGAGGCCGTGTCGTGGCGCGGGCGCGGGCGCGGGCGCGGGCTGTACGGAGCGGCAGGAATCTGGTTTCGGATCGGCGGTACCTGAATCAAGGTAGGTCATGGATGCGGGCACCGATGCCAGAGCGACGGCGTCCGGCCCCGGTCGGATGCACTATCTGCACGGCGCGGTGGGGGCGCCGACGGACTGGTTGGCACCGGTGGAGGCGATCGGCTTGCCGGCACCGCCGGTGCTCCACGATCTCTATCTCGGCGGGGTGGGGAGTTTTGAGGACGAGGCGCGGCAGCTCAACGCCGAGGGGCGTGACGGCGATGTCTTGGTCGGCTACTCGATGGGTGGCCGTCTGGC
The DNA here is from genome assembly GCA_030430255.1 of Verrucomicrobiia bacterium. Classification (GTDB taxonomy): domain Bacteria; phylum Verrucomicrobiota; class Verrucomicrobiia; order Verrucomicrobiales; family DEV007; genus JAUIGD01. Next base: position 5,687 of record JAUIGD010000317.1, on the reverse strand, counting down.
ATTGCACGCGCTGGTCGAGCGCCGGGCGCCGTGGTCGAAGGCGGTCATTATCAGCGCCGACCCCGGCTATGGGGGCGATCGCGAACGGGTCGAGCGGGATGCCGGGTGGGCGGCGTTGGCGCGGCGGGACTGGAGCTCGTTCTGCCTGCGGTGGTATGGGCAGGGCGTCTTCGCCGGCGCCGAAAGCCCGTGGACACGAGAGGAATTCCCGCCGGTGCGCCGCGAGGCGGTGGCGCTCGGTTTCGAACGGTGGAGCGTGGGCTTGCAGCGGGACCTGCGCGACGAATTGGGGGAGGTGTCCCAGCCGGTGCTGTGGATCGCCGGCGAGCGCGACGCGAAGTTCGCCGCCATCGCCGCCGAGATGGGGGGGGTCTTGCCCCGCTGCCGGGTTGAGGTGGTGCGCGGGGCCGGGCACCGGGTGCCTTGGGAGCGCGCCGATGCGTGGGCGGCGTTGATCCGAAGTTTCCTTTCGTGACGAACTGTGCAACGACAGCGTGACCATACCCATGAGTGAACCCCAATCAGTGACCTGGACGGCTGCGGCCGAATTCGAAGACATCCGCTACGAGACGAGCGGCGACGGCATCGCCAAGATCACCATCGCCCGGCCGGAGGTGCGCAACGCGTTCCGGCCGCTGACGGTGAAGGAGCTGCTGGCGGCGCTCGAGCGGGCGCACGAAGACCCGGAGGTCGGGGTGATCATCCTCACCGGGGAGGGCGAGAAGGCGTTCTGCTCCGGCGGCGATCAGAAGGTGCGCGGTCACGCGGGCTACGTCGGGGACGACGGCGTCCCGAGGCTCAATATCCTCGATGTGCAAAAGAAGATCCGCGGGCTGCCGAAGCCCGTCATCGCGATGGTGGCGGGCTACGCGATCGGCGGCGGGCATGTGCTGCACGTCGTCTGTGACCTGACCGTGGCGGCGGACAACGCGATCTTCGGCCAGACCGGACCGAAGGTGGGGTCGTTCGACGGCGGGCTGGGGTCGAGCTACCTGGCGCGCATCGTCGGGCAGAAGAAGGCGCGGGAGATCTGGTACCTGTGTCGCCAGTACGATGCGGCGCAGGCCTTGGAGATGGGCTTGGTAAACACGGTGGTGCCGCTGGCCGAACTGGAGGTGGAGACCGTGCGGTGGGCGCGCGACATCCTGAAGCATTCACCGCTGGCGCTGCGTTGCCTCAAGGCGGCGCTCAACGCGGACTGTGACGGGCAGATGGGATTGCTCGACCTCGCCGGCAACGCGACCCTCCTCTACTACATGAGCGAGGAGGCGAAAGAGGGGAAGAACGCCTTCGTCGAGAAGCGGGCGCCCGACTTCAGCAAGTTCCCGCGGGTGCCGTGAGCGCGCCGTCGGAGAGCGCTGCCGCGGATGCGGAGGGGCCGGCTTTCGCGCTGCCGATGCTGAAGGCCGCGCGGCCGAAGACCTTGGTCGCGGCGGTGGTGCCCGTCTGGCTCGGCTTCGCGATCGCCCGTGCCGATGGGGCGGGCTTCGACCGCGTGCTCTTCGCGTTCACCTTGTTGGCGACGCTATGTATCCAGGTCGCGACGAACTATTTCAATGACGCGATCGACCACCGGAAGGGTGCCGACACCGGGGCGCGCCTCGGGCCGGCGAGGATGGCGGGGAGCGGGGCGCTGCGGCCGGAGAGCCTGATGATCGCAGGCGTGACTTTGTTGTTGATGGCTGCCGCCTTCGCGACGCCGCTGATCGCCGCGCGCGGGTGGCCGATCGTGGCGATCGGGATCCCTTCGCTCTACTTGACCTACGGCTACACCGGGGGCCCGGTGCCGCTGGCCTACCGCGGGCTCGGGGAGCTGTTCGTGGTGCTATTCTTCGGTGTCGTCGCGGTGGCGGGATCGGCGTTCGTCGCCTCTGGTGTGTGGTCGGCGGGCGCCCTGCTGCTGGGGGTGCAGGCCGGCTTGCTGGCGACGGTGCTGATCGCGGTCAACAACGCCCGCGACATCGATGAGGACCGCGCCAGCGGCAAGCGGACCTTGGCGGCGCGGTTCGGCTTGGGGTTCGCCCGCGCCGAGGTCTGGGTGTGTTGTGTGGCCCCCTACCTCCTCGGGCTGGTCTGGCTGGTTCCCTTCGGCGAGCCGCTGAGGGCGCTGCTGCCGATGATCGGCCTCGGGTTCTCGCTGTTGGTCGCGTTCGGGGTGCTGGCTTCCAAGCCGGGTGTCATCTTCAACCGCTACCTGGCGCTCGCGGCGCTGGCCCTGCTGAACTTCGCCGGGCTGATGACGGCTGCGCTCTTCCTCGCGTGACCTTCCACCGCTACCGCCTCGATCACAGGCGTCCGCCCAACAGCCGGACTCCCGCCGGTGCGGTCGAGGGGGCGATCGTCGAGCGCGACGGGGGCTTCGGCTGCATCCAGCCCTGGCCGGCGCTCGGCGATCCCCCGCTCGACGCGCAGCTGGAGGCGCTGCGGGCGGGGGAGCCCACCGTCCTGGGGGAGGCCTGCCTGCGTTGCTGTGCGATCGACGCGGAAGCGCGGCGCGCGGGGCGCTCGTTGCTCGCGGGGCTGGAACTGCCGCCGAGCCATCAGCTGTGGGATGGCGTCGGCGCGATCGCGGCACCGGTGGTGAAGGTGAAGTCGCCCGACCTGGCCGAGGCGGCGGCGCGGCGGGGCGTCCGGGTGCGCGTGGACTTCAATGCGCGGCTCGACGGGGAGCAATTTTTGCGCTGGGCCTCCGCGTTGTCCCCCGGCGTGAGGGAGCGGATCGATTTCGTCGAGGACCCGACCCCCTACGGGCCGGAGGAGTGGGAACGGTTGGCGGAAGCGAGCGGGATGCGGCTGGCGCTGGACTTCGGGCCGGCGGATGCCGTGCGCGGGTTCGCGGTCCGGGTGTGGAAACCAGCGCGCCTGGCGGATCCTCCCCGCGGGGAGGTGTTGTGCATCACGCACAACATGGACCACCCCTTGGGGCGGCGCTACGCCGCGTACCGGGCGGCGACATTCCGGGGGCGGCTGGTGGAGTGCGGCCTGGGCGAAGTCGAGCTGCCCGAGGGGGCCGGTCTCGGTGAGCTGGCGGGCGAACTCGGCCGCGGCGGACGATGAGCGACTTCCCTGAGATCCTCTCGCCGCCGGCACACGGCGCCGAGGTGGCTGAGGTCCGGCGATGGGCGGAGAGGGCTGGGTTGGAAGGCGGATACGCCGTGCGCACCTCGGGGAGTGCCGGGGCGCCGAAGTGGGTCGTGCTGAGCCGCCGCGCCTGTGTCGCGTCGGCGCGGGCGGTCAACGGGGCGCTCGGTGCGCGCGGCGAGCCGTGGGTGTTGGCCCTGCCGCCGTTTCATGTCGCCGGACTGGCGGTGCGCCTGCGCGCGGAGGAACTCGGGGCCGAATTGCGGGTGCCCGAGGGCAGGTGGCACCCCGCGCGTTTCGTCGCGAGCGCGGAAGGGGCCGGATTCGCCTCGCTGGTGCCGGCGCAGGTGTTCGACCTGGTGCGGGACGGGCTGCGTGCTCCTGGCTCGTTGCGGGCCGTGTTGGTCGGCGGGGGCGCGTTGCGGCCGGAGCTGGAGGCACAGGCGCAGGGGCTCGGCTGGCCGCTCCGCGCCACCTACGGGATGACGGAGACGGCGTCGACGGTCGCGATCGGCGCGGGCGCACCGGATGGATCCTTGGAGTTGCTAGGGCTCTGGGCGGCGCGGACGGATGGGGCGGGCGCGCTCTCGCTGCGTGGCGAGGCCTTGTGTGAGGGCTATCTCACGGCGGCTGGCCTGGAGCGGGCGGCGGATGGCGATGGCTGGTTCGCCACCGGGGATCTCGCCCGGCTCCAGGGGCGGAGCTTGTGGCTTTCCGGAAGGTCGGATGCGGTGGTGAAGGTGCTCGGTGAGAAGGTCGACCTGCAGGCCTTGCAGGGGCGCTTGGAGGCGATGGCGGGGACGGCGTTCGCGGTGGTGGCGGTGCCCGATCCCCGCGCGGGGCACCGCTTGCTGCTCGCCGGACCGGAGGCGGGGGGCGCGCGGGTGCTGGCGGCGTTCAACCGGGAAGTGCCGGGATTCGAACGGCTCGCGGGGCGGGTGGTGATCGATGCGGTACCGCGCTCGGAGTTGGGCAAGGTGTGCCGGGGGGAGCTGACCCAACGGGTGCTCGAACGGCTCGCCCGGGAGGGCGGATGACCCGGCTGCGGCCGATTCAGACGTCCGAGAAAACGAGGCAGGCGTGGTTGCCCCAGAAGCCCAGCGAAGTGGAGGCCACGTGGTTGAGGATCGCCGGGCGCGGGGCTCCGGCGACGAGGTCGAGTTCGATGGCGGGATCGACGAGGCGGAAGTTCGGGGTCGGGGGGATGCGATTGTGCAGGAGGGCTTGGACGCAGAGCGCCGCCTCGAGGGCCGGGGTGGCGCCGAGGCAGTGGCCGGTCACGGGCTTCGTCGATGACACCGGGGGGGCTTGATCGCCGGACGCGCGCCGGATCGCCTTGGCTTCGGCGAGGTCGTTGAGGATCGTGCCGGTGCCGTGGGCGTTCAGGTAGCCGAGATCGGGAGGCTGGACTTCGGCCATGGAGAGGGCGCCCTCGATCACGCCGGCGAGCCCCTCACCGCCCTCGTCGACGCCTGTCTTGCCGCTGTGGCTGAGGCCGGTGGCGAATCCGGACAGGCGGGCGAGGGGGGATGCCCCGCGGGCGCGGGCGTCGCCGGAGCGCTCGAGGACCAGTACCGCGGCGCCTTCACCGGCGACGAGCCCCCCCCGCGAGCGGTCGAACGGGCGGCAGGCGAGCTTTGGGTCGTCGCCCGCCGGTGCCAGCAGGTTGGCCGCCCGCATGAGACTCAGCACCGTCGGGTAGAGCGGGGCTTCGGCGCCACCGACGACCGCGACGTCAGCGCTGCCGAGCTGGAGGTGGAGGGCGCCGAGGGCGATGGCGCTGGCGGCCGAGGCGCAGGTGGCGGAGACCGTCTGACAGGGTCCCGAGGCTTCCAGGTGGTGGGCGAGTGCGCCGCTCAGCGAGGCGAGCGTTCCGGTGGCGGCGAGCGACGGCAGCTGGCGTTTGCCGGCGGCCATCCGCTCCGTCGCCTCCTCCCACTTGGCGACCGGGCCGCGCGAGGTGCCGATGAACACGGCCACGCGGCTCGGGGTGGGGGGCGCCTCGTCGAGTTCTGCGGCGCGCCAGGCATCGTGGCCGGCGACGAGGGCGAGCTGGGCGGCGCGGTCGAGGCGGGGGGCGCCGGTGAACTCGGGCAGTTCGAGCGCGCCGACCGGGAGGCGGCACACCGGCAGGGAGACCTGGTCGGAGCCCAGTGCGAACTCGCGGGTGGTGGCGGTCGCGGCCCCGTCGAGGGCAGCATCCCAGAGGGCGCGGCAACCGCGCCCGGCGGCGCAGATCGCGCCCATGCCTGTGATCCAGATAGCCAATGCGGGTGGAGGGGTTCCGGTGCGCGCGCTATCTATCGCGGGGCGGGCGGGGGCGCAATGGGAAGGGGCAGTTGGGGAGTGAAAAAGGCGTTTCCTCCGCTAGCGTGCCCCCGATGAGATCCCTGCCCGCCCCCATCGCCGCGCTCGCGCTCGCCGCCGTCGCCACCCTCGCGCCGTCGCACGCCGCCCCGAAGCCGAACTTCGTGTGGATCCTGTCCGAAGACAATTCGGTGCACTATCTCGATCACTTTTTCCCGGGCGGGGCGGACACGCCGAATATCAAGTCGATGGCGACCCGGGGGGTGACCTTCGACCGCGCCTACTCGAACGCCCCGATC
>JAUIGD010000316.1 GCA_030430255.1 Verrucomicrobiia bacterium | reverse complement strand
GACCCGCGCAGGCGGCCCCGATCGACAGCAAGATTGCGGCGGCCCCGGCGAGATGCTTCGCGATCTTCATGCGGGGAGGCTCGCCTGCACCGAAAACGGAGTCAAGCCGCCCGCCACCTCACGCGTCGTCGTTTGCCCCGGCGCGCTGCCAGTCCGGCTTCTTCGTGAACACCTCCTTGTAGTAGTCGAGCTGCTGCAGCCGCGAGCCGGCGGCCTCGTCGACGAGGATCTTCACATTCTGGTGCAACTGCAGCGCGCTCGCGGGCACCATCGAGGTGATCGGCCCCTCGACGGCCTTGGCGATGATCTCCGCCTTCGCCTCGCCGAAGGCGAACAGCAGCAGCTTGCGACACTCCATGATCGTCCCCACGCCCATCGTGATGCAGTGCTGCGGCACCTCGTCGAAGCTGTCGAAGAAGCGCGCGTTGTCCTCGCGCGTCTTGCGGGTCAGGGTCTTGATCCGGGTGCGGGAGCCGAGCGACGAACCCGGCTCGTTGAAGGCGATGTGGCCGTCCGACCCCAGGCCGAGCACCTGCAGGTCGATGCCGCCCACCGCCTGGATCGCGCTCTCGTAAGCGTTGCACTCCGCCTTGATGTCCACCGCCAACCCGTTCGGGACGTGCGTCCGCTCCGGCCGGATGTTGATGTTGTTGAACAGCTGCTGCTGCATGAAGAAGCGGTACGAGCACGGGTGGTCGCCCGGCAAGCCGACGTATTCATCGAGGTTGAACGAGGTGACCCCGGAGAAGTCCAATCCCTCCTCGCGCCGGAGCCGCACGAGCTCCTGGTAGAGCGGGACCGGCGTGCTGCCGGTGGCGAGCCCGAGCACGGCGTTGGCTTTGCGGTCGAGCAGGGCGCGGACCATGCGGCCACCGATCGCGGCGCAGTCTTCGGGGGTGGGCTGGATGATGACTTCCATGGGTTCGGGACGGGGGGTGCGGGTGGCCGGCGCGGCGCCGGCCTTCCCTGATTAGAAATAGCGGGTCAGTTTCGTCCGCACGTCGTTGCGGAACTTGTCGAGGAAGCTCATGACGTAATCGACGACATCGACGGTCTCGTCGTGGACGACCGGTGTCAGGTCCATCGCGAAGGTCACCTGCTCGATCTTGTCGCTGGAGGTCGCGTAGAAGAAGGTGGCGTTCGCGTAGCGGCGCCCGACCGCCGCGCGGTCGTAGCGTTTCCCGCCGGTGATCTGGCTGTCGAAGACCCCGACCAGGGCGTTGGCCAGGTTCTCGCGCTGGCTGACGTCGAGCACCACCTTGTCCTCATCGGGCATCCAGTCCAGGTCGCGCCAGACCTCGCAGCCGTAGACCCGCTCCGGGCGCTCCTCCTTCGGCATGGCGTGCATCGCCCGCACGGCGGCCTGCAACACGGCGATGTGCGTCTCGTGCTTATCGGCCGGGTTGTGGGTGTACACCACCCGCGGCCGGGCGATCTCCAGGGTCCGGACGAGGTCGGCCTTCAGGAACTCCGCCCCGTCGACCTGCATGATCGACCGGCTGGGCGTGCACAGCTGGATCATCGCCCCATACTTGCCCACCATCGCCGCCTGGCGCTGCTCCTCCTTGCGCACCTCGATCATCTCGAGGTTGGAGTACTTCGCATAAGGCCCGACCCGCGAACTCCCCGCCCCGTCGGTGCACGTGACCCCGGAGAACCACTTGTCGCAGTCTCCGTAGCACTCGACGATGCCGTGGTAGGCCATGATCTCGAGGTCGTCGGAGTGCGCGCCGATGGCGAGGTGGGTGGTGCGCCCGAGCGCATCCTTCAACGGCTTGCGGTCGGGCGCGAAGAAGTCGGCGTTCGAGTTGAGGGAGATCTGGTCGATCTCGTGCGAAAAGTCGGAGATCATACGGCGAGTTCGGCTTTGGCCTCGCTAAACTTCTCGACGGCGAACTCCAAGTCCTCACGCGTCAACGCCGCCGACATCTGGCAGCGGATGCGCGCCTGCCCCTGCGGGACGACGGGGTAGCTGAAGGCGATCACATAGACGCCCTTCTCGAGCAGCTTTTCGGCCATCGCCCCCGCCACCTTCGCATCGCCGAACATCACCGGCACGATCGGGTGGCTGCCGGGAACGATGTCGAACCCTGCGGAGCCCATCGCCGATCGGAAAAACTGGGTGTTGTCCCGCAACCGCCCGCGCAGTTCACCCGACTCCGCCGCCAGTTCGAGGGCGCGGATCGACCCCGCGACGATCGGCGGCGCGATCGTGTTCGAGAAGAGGTAGGGGCGCGAGCGCTGCCGCAGGAGTTCCACCACTTCCCGCCGCCCGCTGGTGTAGCCGCCGCTCGCCCCGCCCAAGGCTTTGCCCAGCGTTCCGGTGATGAGGTCGACCCGCCCCATCACGCCGCAGTGTTCGTGCGTCCCCCGGCCGCCGTCCCCGACGAAGCCCACCGCGTGCGAGTCGTCGACCATGACGCTCGCGTCGTAGCGCTCCGCGAGATCGCAGATGCCGCGCAGGTCGGCGATCACCCCGTCCATCGAGAAGACCCCGTCGGTGGCGACCATCACCCGCTCCGCTCCAGCGTCGCGCGCCGCTCTCAGCTGCTTTTCGAGGTCACCCAGGTCGTTGTTCGCGTAGCGGTAGCGCGCCGCCTTGCAGAGGCGGATGCCGTCGATAACCGACGCGTGGTTCAGCTGGTCGCTGACCACGGCGTCCCCCTTGCCCAACACGGTCTCGAACAGCCCGCCGTTGGCATCGAAACAGGAGGTGTAGAGGATGGTGTCCTCGGTGCCGAGGAACGCGCTGATCTTGGCCTCGAGCTGTTTGTGGATCTCCTGCGTGCCGCAGATGAACCTCACCGACGCGAGCCCGTAGCCCCATTCGTCGAGCGCCCGCTTCGCCGCCTCCACCAACTCGGGGTGGTCGGCCAAGCCGAGGTAGTTGTTGGCGCAGAGGTTCAACACCTCGGCGTCGCGGACGCGCACCCGCGCCGCCTGCGGTGAGCGCAACACCCTCTCGGGTTTGTGCAAACCGCTGGCGCGGATCTCGTCGAGCGCGGCAGAGGCCACCTCCTGCAGGGCAAGAGACATGCCTCGCATCAACACGCGGCAGGGGTACTTTGCAACGGAAAACCGCCGCTCCAGGCTTGGATTGAGCACCACATCCGCAGGCGAAGCGCCGCCATTCGTTGACGCTGAGCAGGCGGCGGCCGGGGCCGGCGAAGCGGCCGGGTGAAAAGCCTGCCCGAGCCGTCCCCAGCGCGGACGCCCTCAGCATCGACGATGGCAAGCCGTGGCCCGGAGCGCGGTGAGCGACTCGAGAACGGAACCGATGCTCGCTCCGGGAAATCCTCGTGGGTGCCGCCGTTTCCATCGTGCGCGGAATAGCCTCCGAGTCGAGTTCGCAACCTGGGAGGCGCTGGGATCATTCATCACGAAGGGCTTCGGAGGCGCGGGCCGTGGTGGGAGGCCCTTCGCGTTGCTCAGGGTGACAGCCCAGGAGTGGAATGTGGGGCGTGTGGCGGGTTTCGACCCCCGCGGGAAGCCGGCGTGTCATGCTGGCGGGCGCAGCGCCGGAAGGACCCCGCCATGATACCCGCGGCGGCCAGCATCCGCTTGCCAAGGAGCGGCAATGCGTGGTTTGATCCCGGCGTCCCCCGGTTGTCCGCACCCGAACCCCGCACCACACGATGAACCGCACATTCCCGCTCCTCGCCATCGCCACCTTGGCGCCCCTCGTCCTGACCTCTGGCAAACGCCGCCCGGAAGTGCCCTTGGTCAGCTTCCACCTGGAGGCACAAGGGGACGAGCGCCCGCGCGACACCGTGCTCATCCTCATCGGCAAGACCAGCTTCCGGGTCATCGTCGACCCTCAGTTCACCGTGCGGGACGTGAGCGGTTTCTACCCTTTCCCTTCGGAGGACAACAAGTCCTTCGGCGCCGCCTTCAAATTGAACCCGCGCGCGGCGGGGAAACTGGAGGAACTGAGCACCGTCGCCCGCGGGCGCCGGCTGGCGACGGTCGTCGATGACAACGCGGTCGGAGCCGTCCGCTTCGACCTGCCGATCAACGATGGCTACATCGTCTGCTGGTCCGGCCTCAGTCCCGAACACTTCGACCAGTTCAAGGCGGCCGGGCTCGAGCAGTTGGAGGCGGCGGAGGAAGCGGAACCGGAGCCCATCTATGCCCCGGGCATCCTCGACGGGACCGAGTTCCCCCCGGGCACCGACTATCTCGACGAGAACGGGGATCTCGCGACGGTGCCCGGCCCGGCGGAGTTCGACCCCGCGCCCGCAGCCGACGGCGAGTCCCCCGGCGCCGATCCCGCGAGAAAAACCCTGCGCGACCGACTGCGGCTGCCCCGCCCCCGCCGCTGAACCGCGGGCGCGGTCCCCCGCCATCCGCCGCCGCACACCACCGAGCGCCTCGCTCCGAACGCATGCACCCGCGCCCCTCCCCCCCTCGCTCCCTCCTCGCCCTGCCCCTGCTTTGGATCGCGCTCGCGCCCGTGTTGATGGCTTCGGCACGGGCGGAGGTGCGACCGTTGGAACTGCTGCTGCCGACCCCCAACCGGGCGCTTTTCGATGGCGACCTGCCGCGCTTTTACATGTACACCGACCGCACCTTCGAGGGGCGGACGACGAAACCGTGGCAGGGTGGCAAGTTCGGCTATTCGCGCAACCCGAAGCGCACCTCAGAGGGGGTCGTCTTCACCCGCTTCCACGAAGGGGTGGACATCCGCCCCGTCGAACGCGACTCCGCCGGGCGCCCGCTGGACATCGTCCGCGCCATCTCCGCCGGGCGGGTCGCCTATGTGAACAACGCCGCCTCGGCGAGCAATTACGGCCGCTATGTCGTCGTCGAGCACGACTGGGGCTACGGCAAGTTTTACAGCCTCTACGCCCACCTCGGCTCGGTGCGCTGCGAGGTCGGCCAAGCGGTCCGGCCCGGGAGTTCGCTCGGCGTGCTCGGCTATACCGGAGCGGGCATCGACCGCACCCGCGCCCACCTCCACCTCGAGCTCAACCTCATGCTCAGCACGCGGTTCACGGAGTGGCACGACGGCGTCTACGGCACCGCCAACAAGCACGGCGCTTTCAACGGCCTGAACCTCGCCGGCATCGACATCGCCGGGCTCTACCTCCGCCACCGCGACGACCCGGACATCACCTTGCCGCAGTTCATCGCCCGCATGCGCCCCTACTTCCGCGTCGTCGTCGCGAACCGCGGCGTGCCGGACATCGTCCGCTTCTACCCCTGGCTCGCCCGCAATATGGCTGACGCCGAGGGCGCGCCCTCTTGGCAGATCACGCTGAGCAGCTCAGGCGTCCCGCTCGAGGTCGCCCCTTCCCAGCAGGAGGTCGATGCGCCGGCCGTCAGCTGGGTCACGCGTTCGCCCGTCGCCCACTCGTTGAACACGCGTTCGCTGCTCACCGGCAGCGGCGACGCCGCCCGCCTCTCCACCCGCGGCAGGCAGTACGTCGAGCTGTTGACCGGGGCGTTCTGAGAACGTTTTAGGTCTGGCACCGGCTACCGGCGGCGCGGCTTCGACTTCTGGGTTGATGGGTGGACTGTTATAAAGAATTCGACTCGCCGCGGGCGGGCTGTTGATCACCCGCGACTTGTTCTCCGCTTCGTGCGATTGCGCCTACGAGTTCGTGCTCAGCTTCAAAAATGTCCTCAGCTTCCAGTGTGAATCCCTTGATCGGGGAGCCCTCGGGCTTCCATGCGATCATGCGCCAAAGAGCTAACACATGCAGGCCGCCTTGAGAACCTTCGATTCGATCGAGTAAGCTCTGCGCGTAAGTCGAGTACGCTGCACTACGCGGATGTAAGTCGGAAATCGCAGCGGCCAAATCTGGGGGTATCGATAGCCCTTCTTCATTTGCGAGCATCTCTATTCGGGATACGCACTTCCTCTTCGCTCTCTGTTTATCACTCTTGGATGGCTTCTTGGCCTGCAAGTGGGAAACGTTGACGAGATGTGAACAAAGCTCGCAGTAGCATCCACAGGAGCTTTCAAGACGCACTCCAGGCTCAGGAATCAGATCAAATGACGTCGTGACATAGGAACCGAAGAAGTTGCTGTATGGTCGCAACTGATCATGATCAGGTCGGGCGTCTTCGGGGAGATTTTGGTAGTGTTCCTCGATCCAATCGTACGCCGCATCAGCTGCCGACGCATAGTCATGTGCCCGAGAGAATGTGATGAATCCGCGGTCAATCGCGTCACCTACCCAGCGAAGGAGCTTGTAGCATCGCTTCTGGATATCGACAGCGCTCTCAATTTGATCACGCGGCAACATCTTCTTCGGAGAACAAGCCGGCTCACGGGACGGCCACCGCCACCCTGACCCTCAGCAACAGCACCGGCTCCGCGCCGAGCACACTGCCTGTTGACACCTTCACCCATTCCGTGTCAGCGGTCGGCCCAGCGGTGACCTCGACCTCGACCCCGCCGGGTGACCAGGTCACCCCGTCGCCCGAAATCTCGGTCGTATACATGAGGTCGCCCGCGCCGACGCGGCGGCGGAACGCGATCGCCAGCGCCTCGTTGGGCGCATCGCCGTGGCTGGTCACCCCGGGCAGCCAATCGCCATCGATGCCGGCCTTCGGGTCGAAGTCGAAAGCATAGGCGAACAGGTTGGGGTATCCGTCGCCGTTGAAGTCATCGCCTGCGGCGGTGCCCTCACCGGCGAGTTCCTGCGGCGTGAACACGGTCGCCGCCCAAGCCCCGTAGCCGCCGGTGGCGGTGCGCGGCAGGCCGGGGCTGGCGAACTCGGAGTTCGTCACCCCCCAGTTGGTCGGCTCGTTGCCGAACGCCGACTCATCGAGCCTCTCGATGCTCTTGCCAGCCGCGGCCGGCCATGGGGAAGCGTCGTCGTAGGTCACCGAATCGACCTCGATCATCGGCACGATGATGCTGCCGAGAACGACGTCGGGCTTGTCGGGGCGCAGCAGCGCGACCTCCTCGCCCGCGTTGTTCAAGGCACCGACGAAACCCTGGTCGCCCCCGTAGACCGTCACCGAGCCGTCGATGCCGTAGAAGGAGCGGAAGGCGGCCACGTCGGTCCCCATCGGGGTGATCACCACCCGCTCGTCGGGGGCGAGGGTCGGCATGAAGCCCGGGAAGGTGAAGGTCACCCCGTCGAGCGCCCAGTTGTTGTTCGGGTTGCCGTCCTGGGCGATCGGCGTCGTGTCGTAGAGCGGCAAGGTCGCGCCGCTGATGTTGACGATCTCGACGAACTCGACACCGCCGGCCGTCGGGTCGGCGTAGATCTCGCTGATCACGGCGCGCTCGACCCGGGGCGGGTTGTTGGGCATCCCGGTCGGGTTCGCTTTGGCGCGGTTGATCTCCACCGTCGGCGCCCCGCTCTGCGGCGGGAAGGTCACGTGCCCCGCCGAATTGACCTGGCGCACAACCGAGACCCCGTTTTGTGTGGCGCGGAACTTCCCGCCGTGGACGAAGCCCGTGGTGCCGACCCCATCGCCTGAAAACAGCCAGATGTCGTCGCCGCGCGAGCTGATCTGGAACGCCCCGCCGAAATAGCCGGCGGGGGCGCTGGCTGGGTTGTCGTCGTTGTCCTGATTGACTGCCCAATACCCGCCGGCGGGGAT
>JAUIGD010000315.1 GCA_030430255.1 Verrucomicrobiia bacterium | reverse complement strand
TGTTCGGTGGCGCGCTCCACCTTGATCACCGGCTGCTACGCGCCGCGGATCGGCACGCAGTACCACCGGCGCAGCGCCATGGCGGCGATGCCCGAGGGCGTGCGCATGTTCCCGGCCTACCTGCGGGACGCCGGGTACTACACGACCAACAACTCCAAGACGGATTACAACGCCACGCCGGGCGCAGGCGTCTGGGACGCGTCCTCGAAGAAGGCGCATTGGCGCCACCGCGCCGACGGGCAGCCGTTCTTCCACAAGGTCAGCTACGGGGCATCGCACGAGAGCTCGCTCCACTTCGGCGCCGCGGCGATGCAGAACCAGCGCACCCGCCACGGCCCGGCGGAGGTCGAACTGGCGCCCTATCACCCCGACACCCCGACCTTCCGCTACACGCATGCCCGCTACCTCGACCACATGCTCAAGATCGACGCGCTGGTGGGGGAGGTGCTCGCGGAGCTGGAGTCCGACGGGCTGCTCGAGGACACCTTCGTCTTCTATTTCGGGGACCACGGCGGCGTGTTGCCGCGCAGCAAGGGCTACGCCTTCGACAGCGGCCTGCACGTGCCCCTGGTGGTCCGCGTGCCGAAGAACTTCGAGCATCTCGCCGGCGGGGCCCCCGGGCGCCGCGAGGCGGGCTTCATCGAGTTCGTGGACCTGGGGCCGACGGTGCTGGCGCTGGCCGGCGCCGAGCTCGACGCGGCCATCGACGGCCGGCCGGTGTGGGGCCCGGGGGCCGAGCCCCGGGAGTTCACCTTCAACTACGCGGACCGCTTCGACGAGAAGTACGACTTCGTGCGCTGGGTGAGGAAGGGGCGCTTCAGTTACCAGCGCAACTATCAGCCCTTCAATTTTGATGCGCTGCAGAACGACTACCGTTACAAGCAGCTCGCGTTCTCAGAGTGGCGGCGGCTGTATCGAGCCGGTGAGCTGAACGCGGAGCAGCGGCAGTTCTTCGAGCCGCGGGCGGCGGAGGCGCTCTACGACCTGGAGGCGGACCCGCACGAGGTGCGGAACCTCGCCGGCGACCCCGCCCATGCGGCGACCCTGGCCGAGATGCGGGCGCTGCTCGCCTCCGAAGTCCGCCGCATCGCCGACCTGAGCTTCTTCCCTGAGCCGTTCATGGTGGAGCACGCCCTGGGCGATGGCGCGGCCTTCGGGCGGGAGAACGCGGCGCGGATCCGGGCTCTGGCCGACGTCGCCGACCTGCAACTCCTGGCGTTCGGTGAGGCGCTGCCTGAGATCGATCGGGCACTGCAGTCGAGCGACCCCTGGGCGCGGTATTGGGGGTGCGTCGTCGCCAGCACACACGGCGAGACGCCGGCGCCGCTCGTCGACCTGATCGAACTGCTGGCGTTGGAGGATCCTGAGCCCCTGGTGCGATGCCGGGCGGCGGAGTTTCTCGGACTGACCGGCGCTGGCGATCCGAAGCCTGCGCTCAAAGCCGCGCTCAAGATGTCCCGCTCCGAAGTCGCCACCAATTTGATTCTGAACACCTGCGTCCTGCTGCAGGACGGGGCTCCGGGGATCGACTTCAGCGACCTGGCGAGAGCGGATGTGAACCATGGCGGGCGCTACGTCGAGGCGCGGCTGGCTTATCTCCGCGGCGGGCGCCGTTGATCCGGGAGCCTGTCGGGCTTGCCCGTTCCGGCGCGAATGGGCGCAGGGATTATTGAGCAGCAGAGGGTTCCGGAGACGCGGGCCGCGGTGAGAGGCCCTTCGCGGTGCTCAGGGTGACAGGTCCGGGAAGATGAAGGCAGTCAGGGCGGTGTGTGGGGGTGGCCACCAGCCCTCCCAAGGAATGCGGTGTCATCCTGACCAACGCGGCGACGGAAGGATCCCGCGCTGAAAGCGGCGCGCCGAACCACCGGCACGCCCCGGACCTCCTGCCGGGGGCGGTGCGGGCGGGCGAGGAGACGCCTCCCCGTCGATGCCCCCCGAACCCAGCCCGAGTCGCTCACCCAGCTCCGGGCGCGGCTTGCCCTCGTTGACGCTGAGGGTGTCCGCGTGGTGACCGCCTCGGGCGGGGTTAGCCGGTCGCAGGATGACCCGATTTTCATCCCATCTGGGATCGACACGGGGCTGGAGGTGCTTAGTCTTCGCGGCATGAAGCTCCCGAGACTCATCGTGGCCATCTTGACGCTGGGGGTGGGCGGCCACGCCGCCGCCGACCGTCCGAACATCCTCTGGATCACCAGCGAGGACAACAACCCGCACCTCGGCGCCTACGGGTTCGAGTATGCGCACACGCCGGCCTTGGACGCGCTGGCGGCCGAGAGCGCGATCTACACCAAGGCGTTCGCCACCGCGGGCGTGTGTGCGCCGGCGCGGTCGACGATCATCACCGGCATGTATCCCCCGGCACTGGGGAGCGAGCACATGCGCAGCCGCGTGCGTGTCCCGGACGGGGTGAAATTCTACCCGGCCTACCTCCGCGCGGCGGGGTACTACTGCACGAACAACTCCAAGACCGACTACAACCTCGTCGGTGGCGATGGGGCGTGGGACGAGTCGAGCGGCAAGGCGCACTGGAAGAACCGGCCGGAGGGGAAGCCGTTCTTCGCCATTTTCAACCACACCGTTTCGCACGAGAGCAAAATCCGCCTCGGGGAGAAGTCGTTCCCGCACCACGAGATCGACGCCGCACCGGTGCCGCCCTACCACCCCGATGTGCCGGAGGTGCGGCGCGATTGGGCGCAGTACCACGCCAACCTCACCAAGCTCGACACGATCGTCGCACGCAATCTGCGGGAGTTGGAGGAGGCCGGCCTCGCTGACGAGACCATCGTCTTCTACTACGGGGACCATGGTTCCGGCATGCCGCGGCACAAGCGCTGGCTCTGGGATTCCGGGATCCACATCCCCTTGCTGGTGCGCATCCCGGACAAGTGGAAACACCTCCGCGAGTGCGCGCCCGGCGAGAAGACGGACCGCTTGGTGAGCTTTGTCGACCTCGCCCCGACCGTGTTGAGCCTGGCCGGGGTGAGGCCGCCGGAGCACATGCACGGGAAGGCGTTCCTCGGTGAGTTCGCGGCGGCCCCACGGGACTATGTCCACGCTTTCCGCGGCCGTATGGACGAGCGCTACGACATGGTGCGCGCGGTGCGCGACGGGCGTTTCAAGTATCTGCGCAACTACAACCCCCACCAGATCTTCGGCCAGCACATCAGCTACATGTTCCAAACCGACACCACCCGGAAGTGGAAGGCGATGTTCGACGCGGGCGAACTCGACGCCGTGCAATCGGCCTTCTGGCAGACGAAGCCCTACGAGGAACTCTACGACACGGCGGCCGACCCACACGAGGTGAGCAACCTCGCCGGCGACCCCGCGCAGGCTGAGACGCTGGCGAGGCTGCGGGCGGAGATGGACCGCTGGCAGGTGGAGATTGGCGATCTCGGCTTGCTGCCGGAGGGCGAGATGCACGCCCGGGCCGGCGGCGATCCGCCGCATGCCTTGGGGCGCGACCGCGGACGGTATGCGCTCGAGGAGGTGATGGCGGCGGCCGCGACCGCCTTGACGGCCGGCGAGGGCGGCGCCGCGAAGCTGCGCGCATTGATGGGGGACGGCGATGCGGCCAAGCGCTATTGGGGGGTGGTCGGTGCGCTCCACCTCGGAGCTGCGGGCGCACCTCTCGCCGGGGACCTGCAGGCTTTGCTTGCCGACCCCAACGGCGATGTGAAGGCCGTGGCCGCGCACGCCCTCTACCGGCTCGGTGAGAAGGACGGTGTGCTGGAGGCGCTCTCCGGCCTGATGCGTGACCCGAACGCCTTCGTGCGCCTGCGAGCGATCAACGTGCTGGACGAGATGGGGGAGGACGCGCGGCCCGAGATCGAGCGCATCGCCCGCGAAGGAGACGTGGCGAAAACCGGCGCCTACGGGGAGAACTACATCGAGCGGGTGATCGAGACCGCGTGCGCCAATCTGGGGGTCGCGAAGGTGAAGCCGGACGCCGCGAAAGGGGGGAGGAAGTAGTGGGCGCTCAGATCCGGACGGGGCGGGATGCCGCCGGCGCCCTCGCGCTGGCCGGTTGCCTCTTCATCCTCGGGTTGGGGGCGGGGTGCAAAGAGGATTCTGGAGGAGACCGGGAGTCGCGCGACGACAAGCGGGAGCGTCGTGAGCGTCGCGAGCGGCGGGGGGAACTGCTCGAGCTGGATCGTGACCTCGCTTGGGTGCGCGAGATGGCGCCCGGCGGGGCGCTGGTCTACAGCGCCGACAAGGTGGTGCGGGTCGTGGAATTGTCCGATGGCTCGATCACGGAGCTGGGCTCGGGGCTGATGCCGGAGTTTTCCCCGGATGGTTCCAAGGTCGCCTGGGTGCGGGCTAGCGGTTTGATGGTGGCCAACCGCGACGGCACGCAGGTGCGCTCGCTCTACGGCTCGCTGATGAAACATGGGGGGGCGCACTGGATCGACAACGAATCGCTGGTCGCCGTGCGCGACGACGGGGGGAAATATCAGTGGAACCGGTTCTGGATCGACGGGCGCCGCGAGCCGATCGCGGAGCTCAACGAGTTCGGGATCAACCCCGATCGGGCGAGGGAGACCGATGTGCGGCACTCGCCGGACGACGATGTCTGGACCCACGTGGCCTATCAGAGTTGGAAGACCTCGGATGGGGGCAGCGGAAAGATCGACGGGGGCTGCGCGCCGAGCATCTCGCCTGACGGGCGAAGCATCACGGCGCTGCAAGGTTCCCACACCGAACTCAAGATCCGGCCCGTGCGGGAGGGGGGCATCACACACGATCTGGTGTGGCGCTATCGGGGCAAGTTCGACAACCACCGGTGGTCATCGAACGACGCCCGGTTCCTCGTCGCCGTGGAGGAGACTTCGAAGACGATGGTCCTCATCGAGTGGCGGAGCGGACGCGCGGTGGCTTTCGGAGAGCCCGACCACGAAGACAACACACGGATGTATGGCGACTTCACCCAGTCGGATCGACACAGCGGGGTGGCGATGCCTCCGCTCTTGCCTGAGGCGGGCCGTGAGACGGCCGCCACCCCCGGCTCGGTCCCGGCCGAGCGCGGCGATCCGGTCGAACTGCCGGAGTGGCCGCTGCGCACGGAGGGCATGGTGTTCATGTTCGACGTGCGTGGCGCGAGCAACGAATGGCGGGAGTTCGCCAACGATCCCCCGCGCCAAGCCGGGGGGATGTTGCGCGGGCGGGCGACCTACGACCGCTTCGGGGCTTGGGCGCTGACGGGCGGCCGCTACGAGGTGCCGGAGGCGACCGGCGGCGAGTGGGCGGCACGGGTGCGTGAGCGGGGGGGATTCGCGATCGAGTTCGTCGCCCGGGAGGTCGCGGCGAGCGGTGAAGGGAGGGTCGCCGATCTCGGGGCGATGAGGATTCTGCAAAAAGGGGGCGCCCTGCACGCCGCGATCGGGGACCGGGAATTCGAGCTCGGGCCGATCGCCGAATCCGTCCCGCAGCACTGGGTGGTGACGTTCGGGGGGGGGGCGTTGGCGAGTTACATCGATGGGGAGGAAGGGGCGGTCATCCCCGTCGATGGGGAACTCCCGGATGGCGACCCGACCGGCTTCGTGTTCGGTGGCGACGGGTGGCGAGGAATCCTCGAGGCCGTGGCGGTGTTCGCGCGGACGGTCGACGCCGAGGAGGCCGGGCATCGGGCGGCCGCCGCCCGCTCGCGGTTCGCGCCCCGCCAAGCGGCGCCGCGAGCGGTGGTCAAAGCGACCCTGAAGCACTATACGCCGCCGATCCCGTTGGCGGCGATGGACAGCTATCGGCGATGCCTCACCGAGCATGTCTTCGAAGTTCAGGAGGTGATCGAGGGCGAGATCGGCGCGGGCTCGGTGCGGGTCTTGGATTGGGCGACCCTCGACATGCAGATTTTGCCCGAGCGGTGGAAGGGCAAGGAAGGGCAGGACTTCGAGTTGGTGCTCGAGCCGGTCGAAGCGCATTCAGACCTCGAGAAACTCGAGCGGATCGAGCGCTACGAGGGGCTAGACGCCTTCGACATGGAGGGCTTCGTTTTGGTGGAGCTGCGTTAGATCGGCGGCCGATGGCCGCCCGGGGGCGGAGGGCGTCACTCCGGGGGATCGGCCTGATCTGCTGTGGGCGCACCGAGGAAGAAGCTCGGGATCGGCGGAGTGTTGTAGGCGGCGTTTTGCAGCGCCACGGCGAGCCGGTATTGGGGGTCGTGCATCAGGGTGGTGAACCGGTGCTCTGTCGGGATGTCCGTGGTGTAGAGCCGGAGCGCACCGCCGTCCGGCGTGGCGACGAGGAGCTCCTCGCGCCAGTCGCCGAGCAGATCGGCGACGAGGGCGGGATTGCGTGTGCGGCGGTGCCGCTCGAGGTTCAGGAGCGGGCGTTCGTTCTGTGCTTCCCAATCCCATTTCGTGATGCCCCGCCAGCCCAGCAGCTCCCGCAACCGGTCGCCGTCCCACCAGATGGCGAAGCCGCGTGTCCGGGGTGCCGGTCCGATCGGTTCGCCTTGGGCCGTGCGCAGACCCCCGACCTCGTCCCACGCCTCGCTGCCCGGGTGCCGGGGGTCGATGTCGGCGCTCAGCCCGCTGCGGACATCGGTGCTCGGGCTGTGGCTCCAGAGGATCTCGCCGGTGAGCGCATCGCGCATGGCGGCCCCCGGCGTCCGCAGGGCGACCGTGCGGCCTTCGTTCTCCTGCACGGTGAAGATCTCCAGCCCGGGGCGGGTCGGGTCGAGATCGCCGACATGCATGGCGTCCCCGTGCCTCAAGCCAGAGCTGTGCAGCCCCTCGCCGTCGTCATCGATCACCATTGCTTGGTAGACGATCTCGTCGCGGCCGTCGGCGTCGACATCGGCGACCCCGAGCGAGTGTCCGCCCATCCCCGAATAGGGGGAGGCCTTTTCAAATGGGGGGTAGTCGATCCCGGAGTCGAACACCCAGCGTCGGGTGAGTTCGCCGTCCCGCCAGTCCCAGGCCGCGAGCACGGTCCGGCCGTAGACACCCCGACACATGACGAGGCTCGGCCGGCTGCCGTCGAGGGAGGCGACACAGGCGAGGAAACGATCGCAACGGTTCCCGTAGGCGTCATTGCCGCCGTTGCCGCCGATCCCGCCCCAGCCGTCGATGGGCGCGCGCCCGGGCACGTAGTCGACCGTCTTCAGCGCCGCGCCGCTGCGGCCGTCGAAGAGGGTGAGGTATTCTGGGCCGGCCAGCACGCGCCCGTAGCTCTTGGAGTGTTCGTCGAGCGTGCGCCAGTCGGCGTCGGGGTCGCCGATGACCGCCCCTTTGCCATCGATGGTCCCGTCGGCGGTCCTGCAGGCGATTTCGGCCCTGCCGTCTCCGTCCAGGTCGTAGACGATGAATGGGGTGTAGTGTTCGCCTTCGCGGATGTTGCGCCCGAGATCGATCCGCCAGAGCTGGGTGCCGTCGAATTCGTTGATCACCCCCGTACCGGCGCCGGTGGAAGAGGCCCGGGTCTGATCGGCGGCCCAGAGGGGCTCCACCGGTCCGTCGAAGGCGGGGCCCGCCAGAATATCGGTGGCGATATGGGTCGTATTCCGGAGCAGGGCGTTGTCCATCGGATTGGGCGTGGCCGCCAGATCCTGCAGCGAACCGGGGCCGCTCATGCCCACCGTTCCATCGAGG
>JAUIGD010000314.1 GCA_030430255.1 Verrucomicrobiia bacterium | reverse complement strand
GCCCCGTGCCCAAGCCCAAGAGGACCGGCCCCGCGGCGATGCCCAGCGGCACCTCGAAGGGCAGATGATCGCGGAACAGGCGCGGCAGGGTCTGCTGCAGCGCCACCCCGAACAGCACTCCCGCCAGCGAACCGATGAGGGCCAAGGCCGCCCCCTGCGCGAGGAAGACCGCGGTCGCCCGGGCCGGCGGGCATCCCAGGCAGCGCAGCATCGCCACCGTCTTGAGCCTGCTGGAGATATGGACGTGCACCGCGCTGGCGATCCCGACGCCACCGAGCAGCAGCGCGACGAAGCCGACCAGACTGAGGAATCCATACAGGCGGTCGAGCGTCCGTTCCATCGAACGCTGCCGGTCAGCGACCGTCTCGGCGCGCAGCCCGGCCTTCTTCAGCATCGTCCGTACACCGCTCTCCCCGTCGTCCCGCCGCCGCTCGATCCCCTCGACCTCCGCGCCGCGGAAATCGAAGCTCAAGCGATATTCGGCGAAGCTCTGCGTCCCCACCGTCCCCGTCGCCTCCGCCGTCGCGAACGGCACGTAGATCGGCGGCGCGAAGATCGCTGCGCCCCCGTTCGCGGGCGGCGCCTTGCTGAATACCCCGAGCACCCTCACCTCCGCCGCGCCGAGTTTCACGGTGTCACCGGCCGACAGTTCCGAAACCTTGCCCGCCACCGCCGGGTCGAGCACCGCCCCCTCCCCCCGGCGGAACGCCTGCCAAGCCTCCGGCGGCTCGGTCCGGATCGCGCCGAAAAACGGGAAGTCGCCATCCACCGCCCGCACCGTGCAGAGCGTCGCATCACCGCTGCGCGGGAACGCGGCGGTGGTGACGAAGGCGACCTCTTCCGAACGGCGGCCGGGCAGCGACTCGATCCATTCCCAGGCCTCGCGCTCGCTCTCGCCATCCGGCCCCCCCGCCCCCTGAGCGGGCGTGAACGGTCGCCGCCCCGAAATCACCAGGTCCGCCCCGAGCAGTTCTTTGGCCTGGACGTCGACCGCCTCGCTCAAATTTTCGCGCAGCGAACCGACCGCCACCAGCGCCCCGACGCCCGCCAGCACCGAGAGTGAGAAGGTGAGGAGCCGACGGCGCTCGCGGCGGCTGTCCCGCCACGCCGCCCGCCAGACCCAGGGGTTGAAGAGTTCACGGAGCACCATGGCGGTTCGGTTTGAGCGTCGGGACTTCGAGGTGCCGTCGGGAAGCTGTTTTAGGCCCCCTCCTCCAGTCGGCCGCCCCGCATCTTGAACACCGTCCCCACCCGGCCAGCCAGTTCGAGGTCGTGGGTGACGATCACCAGGGTCGTGCCGCGCGCCGCGTTGAGCCGGAACAGCATCTCCTCGACGATCTCGCTCGACGCCGCGTCGAGGTTGCCGGTCGGCTCGTCGGCGAACAGGACGTCCGGCTCGCCGATGAAGGCCCGCGCCAAGGCCACGCGCTGCTGCTCGCCGCCGGAGAGCTGTTGCGGGTAGTGCCCGGTGCGGTCGCCGAGCCCCACCTCGCCGAGCAGGTCGCGGGCCCGGCCCTCGATCGCGCCCCCGCGCTCACCGCGCAGTTCCAGCGGCACCAGCACGTTCTCCAATGCGGTGAGGGTCGGGATCAGTTGGAAGTTCTGGAATACGAAGCCCACGCGCTCGCGCCGCAGTTGCGCCAATCCATCTTCGTCGAGTTCCCCCAGCCTCCGGCCCGCCAGCCAGATTTCGCCGGAAGTCGGCCGGTCGAGCCCGGCGCACAAGCCGAGCAGCGTCGTCTTGCCGCTCCCCGAGGGGCCGACCACCGCGCAGGCCGCCCCTTTGGGCACCGCCAGCGTCACCCGCTCCAGCACGGTCAAATCCCCCGCCGCGCCGCGGTAGGTCTTGGTCAGTTCACTCGTGCGCAGCGCGGGTTCGGCGACGATATCGGTATGGGCGGGCGTTTCCAAATCTCGCCGCACCTAAAACGGGGCGGGCGGCGAATCAACCACCGGCGAGCGGCGCCCCGTCGAACAGCACCACCTTGTCCGGGTGGCGCTGCCGATACTCCTCCACCGCGCGCCGCCGCGACTCCGCATCGGGGCGCTCCGGCCGCAGCCGGCGCGCGTGCTGGCGCGGGGCGAACCACACGCCGCCGGGTGGCGCGTAGAGGTCGCCACCCGCGGTGTACCACCATTGGCGGATGTCGATCACCGAGATGGCGCCCGCCCGGGCGGGGTCGTCCAGCACCGCGTCCTGGACGTCCTTCGTGCAGCTCAGCGCCAGCAGCGCGTCGCGCCCCGTCTCGCGCTCCCACGCGGCGCAGGTGTCGATCCAGAACTGCACAAATTCCAGCGGCCCGGTGAATTCGGCGCCGAGCGAGTGCACCACGTTCGGGGAGCCCGCCAGCGCCGCGAGGTTCTGCCGGATGGTCGCGCGGTGCAGGGCGCGCCTCCGCGGGTGCTCGACGTCGTAGAAGAGGTGCGCCTGGAAGATGCGTTTGTCGCTGACGTAGGGCGGCGGCTCCGGGAAGCCCGGGTCGTTGACGTTGTTCGCCGAGCGCCAGGGGTAGTCGGCCCAGTGCGCCCCGGCCTCGAGGAGGTTGTGCTGGAAGTAGTGCTGGTTGAGGAGCACCAAGCCAAACGACTCGCAGTGGCCGGCGAACTCGCTCAAGCGCCGCCAGTACCACGGGTTCGGGCGCATCAGATCGTAGCGGCTCAACCCGTCCCAAGCACGCCCCTCGCCGCTGCGCGCATACGGTTGCTCGTAGAACGGCGGCAACACCGCGCCGTCGGACCGCCGCTCGCGGAGGTGGTCGTCGCGGCGCCGGTCGTACCACAGCCCATGGTGATGCTCGACGACCGCGTAGCCGCGCCCGACCAGTTCCTCCGCCACCGCCGCCAGTTCATCGGTGAAACCTCTGCCGATCCGCCCCGGGACGAAGCGGGTGATCGCTGGCCCGAACGCCTCGGCCTCGCCCGGCCGCGTCGTGCCGCGCCACCAAGTCGGCGTGTATCGACCGCCGCTCAGCGCCTCGTCGCCGACAAAGAACCGCCCGTCCCGAACCGACAGCGCACCGGTAGGGGGACGCGGGAGCACGGGTTCCGGCGACGGGTTCAACACGGCGCTCTCGGGGACTGCCCCGCCTTTTCGCGACGCCTCCCACACCGCCGCGATCTGCTCTTTCAAGGTCAACGCCGGGGCGTCCGACATCGCGACGAAGCGCGCGGCCTCGTCCGGCGTCGGATTGGTCACCGCGAAGTGCGGCTTGCCCACATCGCCGAGGTGCGCCGCGACCTCAGCCCCGATCCGGTCGGACAACTGCCCGAGAAAGAGGCTGGTCGGCGACACGAACTCGTCCTGCTGCTCGAAGGACCCTTCGCCGCGCGCCGTCCCCCAAGTGCCCCGGGCACGGTTCCGCGCTCCGGGAGGGTTCGAGAGCTCAAACTCTGCGGCCGCGCATTGCCAGACTTCGCAGTTCGCCGCCGCCTGACCCACGCCGCCCCCGTCGCGCCAGCGGTTGCTCAGCCGCAGCGCCGCCCCGTCGACCGTCACGTTGTCGAACAGCGCGCCCGATGCCCAACTCCCCAACGCGCCGCTCCACCCGTTCGCGCGCGCAGCATGACACCCGACGAAAGCGTTCGGCCCCGGCGCCGCGTGCCCGAGCGCGAAATCGTGCCCGCCCTCCTCCGCCCAACAGCGCAGGAACAGCGTCTGCCCACCGGCCGTGAAGTACGTTTCCCGGCGCCCGCCGCCGATCTCCGAACGCGGATCGACGCTGGCGCAATCGCGCACCGTCACCCGCCGCGCACCCTCCCAAACCGCCACCGCTGAGCCGGGCAAGCCGGCGAACTCCACCCTCCGCACCCAGACGTCCTCGGCGTTGTCGACCGTCACCCCGCACCACGCGCCAGCCTCGCCGTCGCCGCGCAAGCTGAGGTCCTCCACCCCGACGCCGACCACGCGCCCTGGCCAATGCACGCGCTGCACCCACGCGCCGCCGAAACGCCGCTCCAACGCCGTCGTGATCGGCGCGTCGAGCGCGATGGTGTCGCCCTCGACCCCGACCACCGTCCGCTCCCAACGCAGGTCGCGCGTGCCCGGTTTCCACGCGATCCCCTCCCGGTTCATCCCCAGCGCCGCGATCCATTCGGCGGTAGAGGGCCGCGTGATCCAGACCCGATCGCCGACCGCCACCGCTCCCGGGCGGTCGAGCGTCAACCGCGTCGCGCCGGACGGCACGGCCTCATCCGTAATCTGCCAAACCGCGGCTTCCGCGATCGAAGGGGGCGCCCCGACCACGCGCACCATCGGCGCTCTCGACCCATCGGCCGTCTGCAGGACCGTCGCACCGACCCCCGCCCCCCGCAGCACCACCCCGGATTGGCGCAACGTCAGGCCCCCGGCGAGCGTGAAACACCCCTCGCCTAACAAAACGGCGCCGCGGAACCCGTCGCCACCCGGCTCCAGCGCCGAGACGAAATCGATCGCGGCCTGGATCCGCCGCTCGTCGTCGCCATCCCCACCGGGCGTCACCACCGCCCGCACCGGCACCGGAGGGATGGCTTCTTCGCTCTGCCGGTAGCCGCAGCTCGAGAAGTCGAGATCCGCCGCGCTCGCCCTGCCGCAGCCCGCGATGGCGGCTGCGGCGGCAACGCATCGCGCTCCCCAGAGCTGGACCGTTCCCTTCAAGATACCGTGTCGAGGTTGTTGCCCAAGTTCCGGTAGTCGATGAACGCTCGCGGGTCGGTAGCGTTGAGGAACTCCTCGACGTTCGTGTAGCCGTCGCCATCGGCGTCGAGCGCCCCGTCGGCCGCGGACGCCGGATCGAAGCCGTGCTCGCGTTCCCAGGCGTCGGGCATCCCGTCGCCATCGCCGTCCGGCGGCACTTCGTCCGGGTCGAACGCCAACTCCGGGTAGCCGCCGACCTCGCGCGGATCGCGGATGATGCCATCCGCCGTCGCGCACTTCCCCGTCCGCACCGATTCGATCACCCGCGCATCGATGGCGTCGCGCCGGGGCCGGGTGGCTCCCGCTTTGTCCAGCACCTCCTCGTACGCCTCCGCGGCTTCCTGTTGCCGCACGGGCCAGCCCTCGAACGGCGTCGCCACCCGCGCCAGCGGGGACGGCTCCCCGCGTTCGGCCGAGCGCATCCCCAACCAGTTGTCCGCGGTGATGTCCGGCTCGCCGACGAAGGTGTTGCCGGCGACATACCACTTCCCGGGGCGGGGGCCGCCCTCTGGATACCAGGCACCGGGCTCGAATCGGCGCCCGGGGGAGAACTGGCGCCTCTCCTCGACCCTCGCGATGACCCGGCGCATGTCGGCATGGGTGGCCGGGCCGGCTTTGAAGGTGTTCGCAATGAGGTTGATCCGCGAGGTCTCGTCGCCGCCGTCGATGGTGCGGTGGCGCCAGTTGAAGACGACGTTGTTGCGGAAGTCGAACTCGCCGCCCATGCCGATGGACGGGTTCCTGCCGGTGTTACAGGCGAACAGATTGTGGTGGAAGGTCGCGTCCTCCCCGCCCCAGGTCCCGCCGAACGCGTGGTTCTTCGCGTCCAATGCCTCGCTGCTGATGCAGAATTGCACCGTCAGGTTGCGCGCGGGCAGCTTGCGCCCGGCGCCGTCCGCAGAGCGCTCCATCCGCCGGTAGAGCGACAGGTTCTCGTCCATGCCCCAGCTCGTCGAGCAGTGGTCGATCACCACCTGCCCCTCGGGGTGGCCGCCGATGTTGTCCGAACCCTGCCCGCCCTCCGGCTTGCCGCGGCGCACCCGCAGGTGGCGCATCACGACGTTGCGCGTGTTGATGTTGATCGAGTCGTGGGCGATGCAGATGCCGTCGCCGGGCGCCGTCTGGCCGGCGATCGTCAGGTCGGGGTGCTCGATGTCGATGGCGCTCTCGAGGTAGATCGTCCCCGCGACGCGGAACACGACGGTCCGCGCCCCAACGGTTTCGACGGCTGCACGAAAACTACCGGGGCCGCGGTCGTCGAGGTTCGTCACAGCGATCACGCGTCCGCCGCGCCCGCCCGTGGCGAACATCCCTCCGCCCCAGGCGCCGGGGAAGGCCGGGATCCCGGGCTCGAGCAGCGGCGGCAAGGGCGGCACCATCGCCGGATCGGCTGCGGCGGGGCCGGCCGCCGGGCTGAGCGCAAGCGACAGCATGAGGAGGGATTTGGAAGGCATCGCCGGAACCCTAACCACACCGGCGCCCTCGGACCAAGCCGGGCGGAGCGGCTTTCGCTTGCGTCCCGCCCAGGACAGACCCTTGCTTTTGCCATGGCCAAAAAACCGCCCCCGCTCATCCCCGCCGTCATCGCCCTCGCCCTCTCGGTCTGCTGCACGGTCGCTTCCGGCAAAAACATCGTCCTCTTCATCACCGACGACCAGAGCCCAGACGCCGGTTGCTACGGCAACGATGTCATCCAGATGCCCAACCTCGACGCGCTGGCGGCCGACGGTACGGTCTTCACCCACGCCTTCGCCACCACCGCCAGCTGTTCCGCCTCGCGCTCCGTCGTCCTCAGCGGCCTCCACAACCACCTCAACGGCCAATACGGGCACCAGCACCACTACCACAAGTTTGCCGCCTTCGAGAACGTCCAGTCGCTGCCCGTCCTGCTCGAACGCCACGGTTACCGCACCGCCCGCATCGGCAAATACCACGTCGCCCCGGAGCCGGTCTATCATTTTGACAAAGTCCTGCGCGGCAACGCACGCAACGCCGTGCAGATGGCCGAGGCGTGCGAGGCGCTGATCAACGAGCCGTCGGACCGCCCCTTCTTCCTCTACTTCGCCACCAGCGACCCGCACCGCGGCGGCGGCGTCGACAAGACCTCGCCGCACGCGCCGGACCTCTTCGGCAACAAACCGGAACGCGGCAGCTACCCGGGCGTGGAGGAGGTGTTCTACGACCCCGCCGAGGTCATCGTGCCGCCCTTCCTGCCGGACACCCCCGCCTGCCGCGCCGAGCTCGCCCAGTACTACCAGAGCTGCTCGCGGATCGACCAGGGCCTCGGGCGCCTCGTCGAGATCCTCAAGGCGGCCGGCAAGTACGACGACACGCTCATCGTCTTCACCGCCGACCACGGCATCGCCATGCCGGGCGCCAAAACGACCGTCTACGAACCCGGCCTCCGCGTCCCCTTCATCGTCCGCGACCCGACCCATGCGAAGCGCGGCGTGCGCAGCGACGCGATGATCAGCCATGTCGATATCACCCCTTCGCTGCTCGACTTCGCCGGCGCCTACGACCCCGAGACCGGCGGCCCCCTGGCGAAGCTCCTCGATTTCAAATCGCCCGCCGAGCGCGCCCCCGCCGAGAACCGCGGCGACCGCGTCGTGGGGTTCCACGGCCGCTCGTGGATCCCGCTGCTCGGATCGGAGCACGCCGAGGGCTGGGACCAGATCAACGCCTCACACACCTTCCACGAAATCCAGATGTACTACCCCATGCGCGTCGTCCGCGACCGCGACTACAAACTGATCTGGAACCTCGCCCACCCGCTGCCCTTCCCCTTCGCCAGCGACCTCTGGGTCGCCCCCACCTGGCAGGCGCAGTTCAAACAAGGCCCCACGACCCCCTACGGGACGAAGACCGTCGGCGAGTACATCCAACGCCCCGAATTCGAGCTGTTCGACATGCGGGAAGACC
>JAUIGD010000313.1 GCA_030430255.1 Verrucomicrobiia bacterium | reverse complement strand
CTTCTCGAGCGCGTCTGCGGCGTTCGAGACCAGCTCGCGGATGAAGATCTCTTTGTCGGTATAGAGGGAGTGGATGACGATGTCCAACAGCTGCTGGACTTCGGCTTTGAACTCGTGGGTCTGATCGCTTTCTGCCATGGCGGCGGGACTGATACGCACGCCGGGCGGGCTGTCAAAGCGGCGCCGGGCGTGCGGGCGGGATCCCGGGGCGGCCGGCGGGCGGTGTCTGCGACCGCCCTGCCTCGCCGCGTGATAGGCGGCGGGGTCAGCGGATGAGGGCGAGCAACTCGGCGGGCTCGGCGATGAGGTGGCGGGCACCGGCGGCGCGGAGTTCGGCCTCGTCGCGGAAGCCCCAGAGGACGCCGACGGGGACCATGCCAGCGCGGGCGCCGGTGGCGATGTCGACATTGGTGTCGCCGACGAAGAGGGTGCGGGCGGGGTCGGCGCCGCGGATCTGTGCGATCTCGAGGGCGGCGGCGGGGTCGGGCTTGCGCGGGACGCCTTCGCGCTGCCCGAAAACCGGGGAGAACGGGCGCCCCGGGAGCAGCTGGGAGACGCAGAGTTCGGTGAAGGCCTGCGGTTTGTTCGAGAGCACCGCCATCGGCACCCCGCGGGACTGCAGGGTGTCGAGGAGTTCAGGGACCCCTGGATACGGGCGGCTCTTCTTCGCCCAGTTGCGGCCGTAGGCCGCGCGGTATTCTTCAAGCACCGCCGCGACCGTGGCGTCATCGCGCTGCGCCTCGGGGAGCGAACGGCGGACGAGCATCTCCATGCCGTCGCCGATCAGGTGGCAGTATTCCGCATACCCGTGTTCGGGCAGGCCGCGGGCGCGGAGGACTTCGTTCACCGAGTCGCCGAGGTCCTCGATGGTGTCGAGCAGGGTGCCGTCGAGATCGAAAATGATGAGTTCCATGGTGGGGTGGGTGTGGGATGGGTCGGATGTGCGGGTTGGCTCGATTGGGGAGGGATCGGGCGGGGGCAACAAAAAAGCGCGCCCCGCCTGGACGGGGCGCGCTGGGATGCGTTGCGAAATCGGCGCGGGGCTCAGCCGCCGATGTCGGTGATGTGGAGGTGCCAGTCGGTGCGCTGGCGACCGTCCTTGTAGCTGTGGAGCTCGAAGCCTCTCAGGCCTTCGAGGAGCCCGAGCACCATGCGGATGTTGCCGGCGTTCTCCTTGAAGTCCTCCTCGGCGAACTCGTTGCCGCCGAACACCTCCTTGGAGTTGTCCAGCACGAGGTCCAGCCAGCCTTCGGCGTAGTCGTGGAGCTCGGAGAGCTGCATGCGGATGAGCACGCCCGTGATCTCCTCGCCGCCGCCCGCGGCGATCTCCCCGGCCAGCTGTTCGCTGAAGTTTTTCGAGGTGCTCAAGAAGAAGAGTTCGTCGGAGATCGACAGCGAGGGCAGGAAGTCGTTGCTGACGAAGGGCAGGCCCATGAAGTGGGTGGTGACGTTCTTGCCGTCGCTCGACAGGGCGTCCGGCAGCTGGAACTCGCGGCCCGGCTCCTGGCCGGGGATCGCTTTGGCGAGGTCGTTGATCGCCGGCACGAGTTCCGCCCAGGCTTCGGTGAGCTTGGCGCGGTCGCGGACGGTGTTGAACATCGCCACGCGCGGCAGCTTGCCCTCCTTGATGATGACGGCGGGGGCTCCGGGGATCTTCGGCATCGAACCGTTCAGGTCGATGACCAAACCGCCCTCGTGGCCGAGGCCCTCGTGGACTTTCGTCTTCATGATGTCGTAGATGGCCAAGAGCTTCGGTTTGAAGACCTGGTCGAACATGCCGAAGGCTTCGGATGCGTCCCCGTCCATGTCGGTGAGGCCGTCGGCGATGTGGTAGGCGGCGGTGCCGAGGGTCTCGATCATGTCCATGCTGGCGGCGTCGAGCGCGGGGTCGGAGGCGCCGCTGACGGCGAGGAAGGCGTCGTCGGGCAGGGCGCCGGCGAGCTTGAGCGGGGTCTCCATGTCCACGCCCGGCGTGTTGTAGCCGCCGATGGACGCCCCTTTGAGGCCGTCCTCGACGTAGATCACGCTGGCGGCGGCGTCGGCCTCGCTCAGCTTCGCGAACATGGTCAGCTGGTTGCCGAGCTTCTGCACGTAGGGCACCGCCTTGCCGACCTCGATGCCGCCCTGAGCCATGCGTTTGAGGATGTCGGCACCGGCGTCGGCCAGCGTCTTCATCTGCCCGGGTTGGCTCAGGGACTCGAGGAGTTCCTCGGATGCGTAGGAGTAGGCGAGCAGGCGCTTCGCCGCATAGTTGCCGATGAAGGCGAACTCCGGCTTGGTGGTGATCGAGTCCGCCGGGCCGGTCGCGAACTTCAGGTGCGAGCGGTCGGGCCCGATGCTGACGATCAGCTGGTCGCCGACGGCGCCGAAGCACACCTCGAGGCGCTTGGAGTCGATGATCTGCTCGACCTTGGCGCTGAACTCGGCGCCGATCTCCTCGCGCAACTTGGCGCGGTATTCATCGACGAAGGCGTCCTTGGCGGCGATCGACCAAGAGCGGAACTGGCCCGCCCCCTCGATCTGGAACTCGGCGGTGACGACCATCGGCGGCAGCTCACCCTCCAGGGCGGCGAGTTGGCCGAGCACCTCGGCGGCGGCGCCCTTCGGCGGGCGGCAGCCGAAGATCATCGGCGGCACCTGTGCCTTGAGAGCTGCTCCCAAGGCCTGGTCGTCCTCGAGGAAGCTGCGGATGAGCTGCTCGGGGTCGGGTTCGCCTTCGCCGATGCCCATCTCGGCGAGCACGGCATCACCCATGAACTTGTAATAGATGCGGTAGTAGGCATCGTAGAAGTCCATCAGGTTCTCGAACTCTTTGTCGGCGCCGTCGCCGAAGGCGATGATGGCGTCTTGGCCGATGAAGGACATCACCTGCTCGTAGGGCATGGCGGCGTCGCGGAGATCCACGTCACCGGCGTCGCGGAGCAAGCGGGCGATCTGTTTCCAGGTGCGGCTATCGCCGATGTCTTCGGCGAGGTCGGCGAGGTTGCGCATCCCGAGCACCATTTCGGTGTCGGAGTGGAGGCGGGCGCCGAAGCCGATCGCCTGGTTGAGTTGGGTGGCGTCTTGGGCGTTGGCGCCAGAGAGGCCGAGGGCGAGCAGCGGGATCGCCGCCAAGGTTCCGAGTCGATGCATTCGTCGGTATTTCATGGTTTAGCAGTTCTTGGAATTCCCGTGCCGGGCAGAAGTCTCGGGGGAAGGCGCGGGTGGTGCGCCGATGGCTGAGCCGGTGCCCCCCGAGGCCGAGCCGGGTGTTGCGGTAGGATACGCCCATTTTGGCGATCCGTTACCGTTCGTTGTGAGAAATGCGGCGATTCTACGGGGGGGTGCTTCGCCCGCAGCCACTCGGCCGCTTCGAGGCGCGGGACCGCATCCCATTCGAAGCCTGACCTCGTTGATGACCAGTGGGTTGACCCGGACCGACCACCCCATCCGCAGGCGGGGCGCCGCCATTCGTTGACGCATCAACGCAGCACCACATACATCGCCTCCGCGGGCAGGGTGAGGCGCAGTGCGGTGCCGGCGCCGCTGACCTCGAGTTCGCGGACGGCGAGGCCGTTGGCGTCGAGCAGGGTGGCCGCCGTGAGTCCGGGGTTGGCGAGCTGCAACTCGAGCTTCGTGTCGGCGACGTTCCACGGCGAGCCGCCGAGGTCGGTGATCTCCAGCCCGCCGCCGGGCGCGGCTTCGGTCTTCCAGCCGTAGGGGCGCGCGACGGTGCCGACCTGGACCAGGACGCGCTTCGCGGAGGCGAGCGGGGCGCCGTCGAGCGAGACGGCGAGCACGGTCGCGTAGTCGTTGTCGGATTTCAGCGCGAGGGCGCCGAGCTTCAGCCCGCCGGCGGCCTCCAGGTTCCCGCAGGCGCCGGCGGCGCGGGGTGCTTCGAGCGTGCAAAAGCCGTCGCCGTAGTTCCAGCGCAGCTGGCCGGTGCTGCTGGTGACGGTCTGCGTGGCGGTGTCGATGTGCTTGGAGAGGTCGGCGACGCGGGTCTCGGGGGCGGTCTGGTCGAAGCCGACCTCGACGGGACCGACGAGGTAGGCCAGCGGCGTGACGCTGCCGTGGGCGGCGGCCTCGGCGGTGGTGGCCGGGGCGCGGTCGTCGCGGTTCGGATCGAAACCCGCCTCCTCGGGCAGGAGCGGGGCCGCGCGCGAGAAGACCTCCTCCGGGAGGCGGCGCTCGAGAACGGCAGGCTCGCGCGCGCGGGCGACGTCGCCGCGGCGGAACATCAGGGCGGCGGCGGGGAGCTTGCCCATCTGCGACGGGCTGCTGATCTGCCATTTGCCCATCGGCGGGCCGAAGCCGGTGTCGCCGGTGGCGAACCAGTAGAAGATGTCGAAGCCGGTGAGCGCGCCGTAGGCGGCGACGAGGAAGCTTCCTTCGCTTTGATATCGGAGGGGCGGCACCCAGCTGCTCTCGGAGATGATCATCGGGTGGCCGTGCACCTGGCGCAGGGCGAGCGGGAAAGCCCAGGGTTGGAGCAGGGCGGAGCGCGAGTCGAAGCGGTCGCCGACGTCGATCGCGTAGCCCGCGCGGCCCTTTTCGCGCGGGTTCTCGTGGCCCCCGCCGTTGTAGTAGCGGTTGACGCCGATCACGTCGTTGGCGGCGTAGGCGTAGCGCTCCGCGTCGAAGAGTTTGGCGGCGTCGGCCGTACGCCAGTTGCCGGCGTTGACGAGGCCCTTGTAGCCGAGCTCCTCACGGAGGAAGCGGGCGATTTCGGTGTTGAAGGCGCGCATCGTCTCGGCGTAGAAGGCGAGTTGGTCGTTCAGCCGTTTCTCCAGCGGGCCGCGCGCGTCCTGGGTCAGGTGCCAGATGATGTGCGGCATGGCGAGGCCGGCGGCGAAGTCGTCGCCCTCGTTGCGCGCCGCGCCGCCCCAGGCGTCGACCGCCTCGTCCAGCGAGCCGTACTTCCCCACCAGCCAGGCCGCGAACAATCGCCCCAGGGCGCGCCGTTGCTCGCCCTTGATGCTGCCCTCGGTCCAGAACAGCAGGCTGTCCTCGTTTTGGATCTGAAAGACGGCCAGGGCGGGGTCCTCCGCGAGCGGGACGCCGGTGTGGGGGTTCGGTGGCGTCAGCAGCGCGCGCAGCCAAGCTTTGTAGGCGGCCTGGAGTTGCGTGTCGAAAAACAGCAGGCCGGTGAGGTTGCCGTTGCCCGCGTCGGCGAGCCCCCAACCCGGTTCGACCTTCGTGTGCGAGGCCCAGTAGGGGGAGTAGGTGGTGTAGATGCCGTGTTCCTTCATCGCCGCGACCAGCGCCCAGGCGCGCTCGATGTCGGTCCGGTTGGCCTCGTCCAGGGCCGACCCGCGTCCCGGCGCGAGGTGGCCGTGGTGGCGCACCATGTTGACGCCGCGCTTGGCGAGCCAGCGGGCGTGGCGGTCGAGCCGGTCCATGTCGCGGGCGTTCTGGACGCCGGTGTTGACCGCCCAGAAGCGCAGCGGCTCGCCCGCGCCGTCGACGAAGTCCGCGCCGTCCGGCGAGCGGCGGACGCGGCCGTGTTTGCCGGCCGGCTTCTCGTTGAGGGCGCTCAGGTCGAGCAGCGCCTCGGGCGAGAAGGTGTCGGCGTCCGGCTCGAAAGCCCAGTGGCCGGGGTCGGCGAGGCCGGTCTTCTCGCCGGGCTTGCGCGCGCCCTGGGGCAGGAACCCGTCGCTGGCGAGGACGAAGCAATCGACGCCGCCGTGGCGGTTGTTGTCGCTGTCGAAGCGCAGCTCGAGCGTGTTTTCGCCGGCCTTCAGTTCGAGTTCGCCGGCGTCGATCCACGCGACGAAGCGCAGGTCCGGTTTGCCGTCGGAGGCGATGTTGATCTGCTGCTCCGACTTGCGGGTCGGAACGGTCCTCCATTCGCCGCCGCCGAGGCGGGCGGAGAGGGCGGAGCCGACCGGGTTGGCGCGCAGCCAGAAGCGGTGCGGCCCGGCGGCCTCCGCGGCGAAAGTGTAGCGCGCGACCGGCGCCTCGCCGCCGGCGAAGTGGGACAGCCACTCGCCGCCGGAGAGTTCGTCCTTCTTTACGCTGTCGTACCAGCCGTGGCGCCGCATCGACGCGGCCTCGGCGTCCTCGCCCTCGATCCAGATCAGCTCCGCCCGCGCCTCGGGACAGGCGGTGGCGGCGAGCAATGCGATGGAGAGTAAGCGTGGTCTCATGGGGGGCGGGTCGGGGTGCGGGGCAGAGGGTGTTACTCGAGGGCGTCGAAGGCGGCGATGACGACCGCGCCGTGGTCGGCGGGTTTGGCGGAGCGGTCGGCCCAGACGACTTTGCCCCCGCGCACGAGGAAGCTCTCGCGGGCGCAGATGCCGGGGCGGAGAAGCTTCACGCCGAAGGCCCCGACGAGTTCGCCTTCGGAATCCGGGACGAGGGGGAAGGGGAAGCCGTGCTCGGTGTGGAATTCTTTCTGGACCTCGGTGTCATCCATGCTGACGCCGACGACCTTGATCCCCTTTTCGGTCAATTCATCGAAGCGGGCCTGCAAACTGCAGGCTTGGGTCGTTCACCCGCCAGTGCCGGCTTTCGGGTAGAAGAAGAGCAGGGTCGCCCCCTCCGCATAGAGGGTGGTCGAGTTGAGCGCGCTGCCGTCGTGGTCCGTCGTCTCGAAGGCCGGGGCTTCGTCGCCGACGGCGGGCTTGGGGTCTTCGGCAGGGGATCGGGTGGACATGGCGGCGGTGATGGCGATGGCGAGGAGGGCGGAGAAATGCCGTTTCATGTGGGAATGATAGCGTGGGCAGGTGGCTGCGACGACAAGTTTGTCGATTGCCCAGGCACCGCGGGTGCGGTTGCCGGACGATGGCGCGGCGCGTCGGCAGGAGGGGCCGAGGCCGCCGGACCCCGACGGCCGGTTAGCCGAACACCGCCTCCAGACCGGCGCGCATGACCTTGGCGTCGGGGGTCTCGCCGGTCCAGTATTCGATGCCGATGACGCCTTGGGCGACGAGCATGCCGAGGCCGTCGATCACCCGGCAGCCGCGGGCGCGGGCGTCGCGGACGAGCCGGGTCTCCGGCGGGTTGGGGATGACGTCGGCGACGACCATCCCCGGCGCGAGCGAGTCGACGTCGAGCGCGAGGCGGGCGTCGACGTCGGGGTAGAGGCCGATCGAGGTCGCGTTGATGACGACGTCGGTGCCGGCGGGGACCGCATAATCGCCATCGCCCCAGGGGGTGAAGCCGGCCTCGAGCACGCCGCCGCAGGCGGGCTTCGCCCTGTCGTTGAGCAGGTCGACGAGTTCCCGGCCGCGCTCCTCCGAGCGGTTGACGATGGTGATGTGGGTGCAGCCGGCGAGCGCCATCTCGACGCTGATCGCGCGCGCGGCGCCGCCGGCGCCGAAGATCACCGCCCGCTTTCCGGCCGGGTCGGTCAGCTCGCGGAGGGAGGTGACGAAGCCTTTGCCGTCGGTGTTCTCGCCGATCAGTTTGCCATCGCGGGCGACGACGCAGTTGACCGCGCCCATGAGGGCGGCGGACTCGCCGAGGCCGTCGAGCTGCTCGATGACGGCGACCTTGTGCGGGATGGTGCAGTTGAAGCCGCGGAAGCCGAAGGCGCGCGCGCCGGCCACCGCGGCGGCGAGGTTCTCCGGGCGCACCTCGAGGGTCAGGTAGCGCCAGTCGAGCCCCATGGC
>JAUIGD010000312.1 GCA_030430255.1 Verrucomicrobiia bacterium | reverse complement strand
TGGCAGCGCCTCGCCTGCGAATGTGGTGATCGATCCGGGTTAGCCCGAATCGATCACCAAGCTCCGGGCTGTGGCTCGCCCTCGTTGACGCTGAGGGTGTTGCCGTTGGGAACGGCTCGGACAGGGTGTCTACCCAGTCGCTTCGCCGATCCCTGCCGCCGCCTACTCAGCATCAACGAATGGCAGCGCCTCGCCTGCGAATGTGGTGATCGATCCGGGCTAGGCAGGCGTCGGCAGCCATCGGCGAGCCGGTGGGTTCTCCGTCCATACCGCCCCGCCACGCCCACGCCGACCGAGTAAGGAAATCCGAAGGGAATTGGATGAAGCCCTCAAGGCTCCGTCGGTTGCCCCTGCCGGGGCAATTCGACACTCCCCACATAAACGGTGACCGCGCGGCCGCCGAGGCCGACACGTCCCCCGGAGCGAAGGGCGCACCGAACGGTGCCCCCACGTGCAGAACATTGGTAGCCGATCAGTCGCTCGCGTCCGAGCCGCTTGCTCCAGTAGGGGGCGAGCGCACAGTGCGCCGAGCCGGTCACCGGATCTTCGTCCACCCCGAGCCTCGGTGCGAAAAAGCGCGAAACGAAGTCGGCGCCCGCCGCGGTGGCGGCGGTGAGGATCACCCCGCGGTGCTCCGGGATATCCGCCAGCGCGCGGAAGTCGGGACGGGCGTTCTGAACGGCTTCCGGTTCGCCCACCGCCAGTAGGTAGTCGCCGCTCGGCGTCCGGCACAGCTCCGTCGCCCCGACGACCCCCAAGGCGATGCAGAGCCGCTGCTCGAGACCCGGGTCCGCCAGCCGCTCCGGTGGTGTTTGCGGGAAATCCATCCAGTAGCCATCGTCGCCAGCCTCGACGGTGAGCAGCCCGCCGGCGGATTCGAACCCGATCCGCGAGCCTGCACCTGTCGAGCACAGCGCGTGCGCGGCCGCCAAGGTGGCGTGGCCACACAATTCGACTTCCTCACGGGGGGTGAACCATCGTAACCGGTAGGCGCCCGCGCCGAGCGATTGCACGTAGGCGGTTTCGGAGAGGTTCACGTCCGCCGCGAACGCCTGCAGCCATCGCTCCGACGGCTCGCACTCCGAGCCGAGGAGGCAGACCATCGCCGGGTTGCCTTCGAAGGGCGCGGCGGCGAAGGCGTCGATGTGGTACAGTCGCGCGTTCGGCATCGTTGTTCGCCGTCGGACAGAACCCTGCGTCGTCGGGCCCTACTCGCCGAGCGGCTGGAGGTATTCGTCAAACTTGTCCTTGTTGTCCCGCCACCAACTGACCGCCTGCTCGTGGCTTTGGAACGATTGCCCCACGAGTGCCTGGGCTTGCCGGTTGACGTGTTCCATCGCCGCCTCGTCGCCGTCGCGGATCGCCTCCAGCATCAGCTCGAAGCCCTCGTGGTTTTGGAGGTTGGCGAGGAACCCGATCGATTTGTCGCGCACGTCGCGGTGCGGGCTGGTGATGGTGTTGGCGTACGCCTTCAGATGGTGCTCTTTCGGCAGCCTGCGCATGTCGGTCATGGCATAGTCGCGGACAAACTCGTCGGCGTCGTCAGCGGCCTTGGCGAGGATGGGGATGAGCTTGTCGGGATCCAGAGAACTGGTGCCCTGCATCGCCTCGCGGCGGATCTCAGCGGAGGGGTCGTCGAGGGCGGCCGCCATGATCTTCTCGATGTCGTCCGCCCCTGTTGCGAGCGTGTCGGCGAGGAACTCCAGGCGCTGGCCGTCGTCTTCGATGGCCCGGAACTGGGTGATCCACGCGTTCGCCGAATCCGGAGCAGCCCCCAAGGTGCTGATGTCACCGCCCGGCTCCGGGCTCTGCTCGGGGGGAGGCGGGACGCTCTCCTCCTGCTTGTCTTTGCAGGAGGACAGGGCGGCGAGGAACCCCGCGAAACCGGCGAGGGGAAGGGCGCTTTTCAGTTTCATGGCGTGGGGACTCTTCGATCGAGTTCAGGGCGAGCGCAAGGTTCGCCCCGCCTCCTTTTCGGCTGGCCGCGGGTGCCCGGCACTTCTATGATGGACGAGCTTCAGCCCCGAATTTGCCTCTGCCATGATCCCCGCCCGCACCGCTGCCGCCCTGATCGCATCCTCGTGCTGGGGCGCCCCCGCCGCCGATCTCACCTGGCAACTCGAAACCGGGGCGGCGCTCGATTCAGCGTTCGAGGTGGCCTGGGGGGACGGGACCTTCGTGCTCGTCAGCGAGACCGGGGAGATCGCCCGCTCGGCGGACGCCGAAACCTGGTCCCTCGTGCGTGATGCGGACGACATCGCCCTTCAGGGGCTCGCCTTCGGGGATGGCCGGTTCGTCGCCGGTGGGGGCAACGGGTCGATCTTGACCTCTGCGGATGGCATCGCTTGGGCGCCGGAGGCATCGGGCACCACCGACTACATCAACGGCGTCGCCTACGGCGGGGGACTCTGGGTCGCCGTCGGCGGGTCGACGGCCGGGGCGGGCGGTTTCGTCCTCACCTCGGATGGCGACGGCGTCTGGACGGCCAGGGACGACGGGGGGGCGCCGTTCCTCGCCAAAGTGGCCTACGGGGCAGGGCGTTTCGTGGCGGTCGGCCAGCAGGGCACGCTGATCACCTC
This sequence comes from Verrucomicrobiia bacterium, assembly GCA_030430255.1. Classification (GTDB taxonomy): domain Bacteria; phylum Verrucomicrobiota; class Verrucomicrobiia; order Verrucomicrobiales; family DEV007; genus JAUIGD01. The sequence goes on along the minus strand of JAUIGD010000312.1, from coordinate 5,024 downwards.
CACCGATGGCGTGGACTGGGTCGCGGCGGACTCGAAGACCGGTTTCTACCTGACGGGTCTCACCTATGCCGACGGCTGGTTCGTCGGCGTGGGCCAGCGGGGCACGGTGATCCGCTCGCGCGACGGCCTCACGTGGCAGCGCGGCAACATCCCGGTCGGTGCGTGGCTGTACGGGGTCACCTTCGCCGGCGGCACATGGATCGTCGCTGGCGACTCCGGCGCGACCTTCGTCTCCACCGACTTCGCGACGTGGACGGCCGCGCCGACCGGTGCCGATGGAGAGGCGATCTTCTACGCGGCGGTCGCGGCGGCGGGGCAGGTGGTCGTGGTCGGCAGCCCCAGCGGCGGCGAGGCCGTGGTGGCGCGCACAGAAGCGCCGGTGCCCCCGCCCGCAGCGCCGCCTCTATCGATCCGCCGCGTCCCGCCTGAGGGGGGGCTCGGCGAGCGCGTGGCGGTCGGCTACCTCCTTGAGCCGGGCGGGCCGATCTGGTCGGCGGTGAACCTCTCCTTCAGCGAAGATTTGGCAACTTGGAGCGGGTTGGGCGTCGCCCCCCAATTGGTGAGTTCCGGAGCGGATGGCGATTTCTACGAGGCGGTCGACCCTCTCCCTGTGGCTGACGGGAGCCTGCGCAGCTACCGGGCTGAGTTCCTCCCGTGAACTCCCTGCGCGCGGTCGGTCGCGGCGCAACAACGATGAGGCCTCCCACACGGCGGGCTCTGCTTGCCGCAGGGGAAGCTTGACGCCGCCGGGTTGCCCCGGGAGGATCCACCGTCCACCGATGCCCGCGCGCCGCCCCAAACCCCAAAGCAAGAACCGCAGGCAGCTTACCGTCGGGGAATTCTTCGAACGCTACGGCGATGACCTGCAGCTCTCGCTGCACGGCGACGAGATCGGCTTCGACCGCTTGATCCGCGAACCGACGATCAACCGCCCCGGTTTGGCGCTGGCCGGGTTCTTCACCTACTTCGCCTTCCGGCGCATCCAGGTGATCGGCAATTCGGAGTCATCGTATCTCAACAGCCTGAGCCCGGGGGCGCGGTGCGCCCACTTCGCCGACCTCTGTTCGCGGGACATCCCCTGCATCGTCGTTTCCCGGGGCAAGGCGCTGGCGCCGGAGCTGGTCTCGATCGCCGCCGAGCGGGGTATCACGGTGTTCCAGACGGAGATGATCTCGATGAAGTTCATCAATGCGGCGACCATCCGGTTGGAGTGGGACTTCGCGCCGACGCAGAGCGAGCACGGATGCATGGTCGACGTCAAAGGGATCGGGGTGTTGATCCGCGGCGAGAGCGGGGCCGGGAAGAGCGAGGCGGTGCTGGGCCTGCTCGAACGCGGGGCGAGCCTCGTCGCTGACGACGTCGTGCGGCTCCGTTCCCTCGAGGGTCGCGAGTTGGTGGGGACGGCCCTGGAGGTCGGCCGCTACCACATGGAGGTGCGCGGCCTCGGCATCATCAATGTTCCGGCGATGTTCGGCGCCTCCTCGATGCGGATGGAGAAGCGGCTGGACGTCGTCGTGACCCTGCGGCCGCTGGAGGCGCTGGACGAGGTCGAGCGGGTGGGGGTGCGCAAACGGAAATACGACATCTTGGGGATCAAGGTGCCGCACGTGGTGCTGCCGGTGGCCCCCGGGCGGGACATGGCGCGCCTCGTGGAGGTGGCGGCGCTCGACCAGAAACTGAAGACCTTCGGCCACGACAGCGCGGTGGAGTTCGACAAGAAACTGTTGAAAACCTTGGCGGAGAAGCGGAAGAATTAGCGCGTTCGAGCGGATCGCCCTCCGGGGAGGATGGGCGGTTCGACGGGCGTTCCCGCCATGGAGGCCGACGTCACATCCATCCGTAAAGAGTTTACCATCAACAACAAGCTCGGGCTGCACGCGCGCCCGGCGGCGATGTTCGTGAAGCTCGCCAACCGCTTTCGGGCAGACATTTGGGTAGAGCAGGACGACGAGCAGGTAAACGGCAAGAGCATCATGGGGTTGATGATGCTGGCGGCACCCGGTGGGTCGGTGGTGGCGATCACGGTCGAGGGGGACGACGCCGACGAGGCCATTCAGGCGCTGGGCGCCTTGGTGGAAGGGGGGTTCGATGAAGAGTCCGGTTGAACCGGCCGGACCCGGGATCGCCTGAACCGGGACGGTCCGCCCCGGTTCGCTACAGCGAGAAGGAACAAACTTTCATCCGTCCCTGCTTTTCGCGGTCGCAGGGAACGGGTAGCATTTCGACGCATCTATGGCAGACACGCAGACCGCAGCATCCGGATCCGGCCGATCGAGGCCCGAGCGCCGATTCGTCGGCTTGGGGGTTTCTCCGGGCGTCGCCCGCGGCAACGCCTTCGTGCGGGGTGAGGTGTTCGTGGAACCGGACAGCTACCGGGTGGAAGGCATCGATACCGACAGGGAGATCGACCGGTTCCACGAGGCGCTGAGCGCGACCCGGAAGCAGATCGAGGGGCTGCAGTCGGAGGTGGCGGAAGCCGCGGGGGGACGGGATGCCAGTATTTTCGACGCGCACCTGTTGGTGCTGGAAGACCGCGGGGTGCTGGATGAGGTGGAATCGATCGTGCGGGACGAGCGGCTCAATATCGAGGCGGCCTTCTACCGGACGATGGGGCGATATGTCGAGCGGCTGCGCGGGATCAAAGACCCCTATCTGCGCGAGCGGGTGATCGATATCGAGGACGTCATGCGGCGTGTATTGCGCAACCTGGCGCGCGCCGGGGAGGGCGCCGCCGAACACAGCGCGCGCCACCCGCACATCGTCATCGCCCACGCCCTGACGCCCTCCGACACCGTGGGGATGGACCGCGATCTCGTGCTCGGCTTCGGCACCGAAGTGGGCAGCTACACCTCGCACACGGCGATCATCGCCCGCTCGCTGGGGCTGCCGGCGGTGGTCGGGCTGCACGGCTTCGCCTCGGCGGTGCACACCGGCGAGGAGCTGCTGCTCGACGGCTACAACGGCGTGGCCATCGTCGACCCTTCGCCCGAGACGCTGGCGGAGTACGCGGATCTGGAGAAGGAGAAAGAGGAGGTCGAGCTGCGGTTGGAAGGGCTCCGCGAGGAGGAGAGCCGGACCGCCGACGGGCGCCCGATCACCCTTTCGGCGAACATCGAGTTCGAGCACGAGGCGGCGATCACCAAGAAGAGCGGCGCGCGCGGGATCGGCCTTTACCGCACCGAGTTCTTCTACCTCCACGGGGACGCCTGGCCCTCGGAGGAGCAACAGGCGAGAAATTACACGCGGGTGGCCAAGGGGGTCCACCCGGACGGCGTCATCATCCGCACCTTGGACCTCGGGGGGGACAAGTTGCCGCAGGATGCCGAGGACGCTGGGGAGAACCCCTTCCTGGGATACCGCGGGATCAGGGTGAGCCTCGGGCGCCCGGAGGTTTTCAAGACCCAGCTGCGGGCGATCCTGATCGCCAGCGGCAAGGCGAAGGTGCGGGCGATGTTCCCGATGGTCTCGACGCGCGCCGAGTTGCGGCGGGCGAAAGAGCTGCTGGCCGAGTGCGCGGAGGAACTGCTCCGGGAAGGGGTGGCGCACGACCCCGATCTCGAGGTCGGGGTGATGATCGAGGTGCCGAGCGCCGCGATCGTGGCCGACCAGCTCGCGGGCGAGGTGGACTTCTTCAGCATCGGCACCAACGACTTGATCCAGTACACGATGGCGGTCGACCGGGTGAACGAGAAGGTGTCCGACCTCTACCAGCCGCTCGACCCGGCGGTCGTGCGGCTGATCGAGATGACGGTCAACGCCGGGCACGAAGCGGGGATCTGGGTGGGTGTCTGCGGGGAGATGGCGTCCGACCTCTACTTCACCCCGCTGCTGGTCGGGCTGGGGCTCGACGAGATGAGCGTCAGCGTGCGCCGGGTGCCGGCGGTCAAACACGCCGTGCGCAGCCTCTCGTACGCGGAGTGTCGGGCGATGGCGCTCGGCCTCGGAGGGGCGGGCAGCCCGGAGGAGATCCTCGCCCGTTGCCGGGAGCTGGCCTTGGCGCGCTACCCGGAGCTGATCTCATGAACGGGGGGCGCGGCACAGCGGCGGTGGCGCTGCGGGCGGTCTCGCTCGCGGCCGGTCTGACCTTGGCCGCCCCGGGGCTCGCGCGGGCGCTGCCGTTCTTCGGCGGCGGGGGCAAGGCGAAGGTGGATATCGCGGCGCGGGTGACGCCGGGGGCGGGCGGGATGACGATCCTGCCGAACGGGAGCATCGTGCTGAGCCTGCACCAATACCAGAAGACCGAGGGGAGGGTGGTCGAGATCCGCACCAACGGCGACGTGCTGCCGTTCCCCAACGAGCGGGTCAACGCCGGCGATGACCCGGATGCCCCGTTCACCCTCGACGCCGTGCTCGGGCTCCAGTGCGACAAGAAGGGGGTGGTCTGGATGCTCGACAACGGGCGGCGCAGCGAGGTGAGCCCGAAGCTGGTCGGGTGGGACACCGAGGACGACGAGTTGGAGCAGCTGGTCACCTTCGGCGCACCGGCGGTCTTGCCGACCTCGTTCCTCAACGACCTGGCGCTGGACCCGGAGGAACCGTTCGCCTACATCACCGACCCGGCCTCGGGGCCGGACGCGGCGCTGATCGTCGTCGACCTGAGCAAAGGTCTGGCGAGGCGCGTCCTGCAGGGGCACCACTCGGTGGTCGAAGACGAAGGCGCCGAGATCATCATCGACGGCGCGCCGATCGCGGTGCGGCGCCCGGACGGCAGCACGGTGCGCCCGATGGGGGGCGCCGGACCGATCGCCTGTGACCGCAAGGGCAAGTACCTCTACTTCGGCCCCAGCGCGGGGCACATGCTCTACCGGATCCGCACCGAGCACCTGCGCGACCCGGAGTTGAACTCCCTCGACCTCCAGGCGCGCCTAGAGGGCTACGCGCCGCGCCCCCCGTGCGACGGGATCTCGATCGACTCTAAGGACAACATCTACATCTCCGACGTGGGCGCGAAGGCGATCGGTGTCATCCGGCCGGACAAGAGCTACGAGATCCACGCCGCCGACGACAACTTCCTGTGGCCGGAC
>JAUIGD010000311.1 GCA_030430255.1 Verrucomicrobiia bacterium | reverse complement strand
TGAGCGTCTTGCCGGCGAACACCGCGGTCTGGCCGACCTTCTGGATCGCCGACATGAAGCCCACCGAGATCAAGGCGAACAGCGCCAGGGCGAGGATCGACTCGAGGAGGACAAAGCCCTCCCGGGGCGGGCGGTTCTGGGGTGTGGGGTGCATCCGGTGGCCGGCCTCAATAGGCCTGTGGTTCTTCGCCGACGATGAGGAACTGCTGGTCGGGTTTCGCGGAGAGGGGGTTGAAGTGCATCTCGATCGAGCCCTCGCGGTGCAGGAGGCGGACGCCGATCGGCTCGCAGATTCCGCTCGGCTCGAACACCCAGTAGTCGCCGCCCTCCTCCATCGGCGCGCGGAAGTGCTTCTCGCCCCAACGCCTCACCTCGACGGTCAGGTTCTCGAGCTTGTGGGCCTCGACGACGCCCCCGGCGTTGGTCCGCTGCTCGTCGTAGAGGGCGGCGAAACGCGGGTCGGCCTCGGCCTCCTCGACCGCGACGGCCCCGGAGCCTTCGCGCAGGGAGAACGAGTCGACCGTGAAGTGGATGGCGAAGGCGTGGCGCTCGTTGATGGCGCTGGTGAGGGCGCGCCGGGCCAGCACCTTCAGGTCCGCCGCCGGCTCCTCGATCTGCTTGCGGGTCCCCTCAGCGGTGAGCGAGAGGATGCCGATACCGATGATGGTGATGATCAGCAGGATGACGACGATGATCTCGATCAGCGTGAAGCCCGCGCAAGCGGCGCTCTGTCGTCGGGAGGTCATCTTGCCAAATCGACACCGGACCGGGAGCGGCGCACCTACTTCGGCCAGTTGCCGATGTCGTCCTCGGTGCCCTCGACACCGTCCTCGCCCTTGGAGAAAATGTCAGGCTTGCCCTGCACGTTCTTCGACGGCGGGTAGCGGTAGCCGTATTCGTTGTTCCAGGGGTCGAGGAGCGGCTCGTCGAGGGCGCGCACCCAGTTGGGGTTGTTGCCGGGGTTCTCGACCAGGACCCGCAGGCCCTGGGCGGTGCTCGGGTAGGACCCGGCGGAGATTTGGTACTTCACCAGCGCGGTCATGATGACGCCGATGTCGGCCTCGACGCGCGCCTGGCGGCCGCCGCCCATGACGTCGGAGAGCTTCCAGATCCCGACGCCCATCAACAGGGCGATGATCCCGAGCACGAGCATGATCTCGATGAGCGTGAACGCGGCGGCGACGGCGCGTTTGGGGTTGGCGTACTTGCGGATTTTCATGGCTTTGTCTCAGTTGGGTTCGGGGGTCAGTTTCGTTCGATCAGGTTAAACGGCGGTGACGCGCGGGCGGTTCTCGGTCGCCCTCGCCGGCTAGCGTTTGTTCAGGCCCGACATGGTGTCGAAGATCACCGAGATCATCATGTAGGCCATGATGCCGACCAGCACCGCCATGATGACGACGATCACCGGCTGGATGAGGGCGCTAAGGGCGTCGATGTTCTTGCCGAGCTCTTTGTCGTAGCGGGCGGCCGCGCGCTCCAGAGACGGCCCGATCTGCCCGGTCTGCTCGCCGACGGCGACCATGTCGATGAGCAGCGGCGGGAAGAAGCCCACCCGCTTCAACGTCCGCGACAGCGAGCCGCCCTCGCCGACGAAATCGATCACCTCTCCGACCTTCTCTTTGAGGAACAGGTTCTGGGTGGTCTCGCGGCTCAGCTCGAGGGCCTTGAGCAGCGTCAGGCCGTTGGCGACGAGGTTGGCGAGCGTCTCCAAGAACTGCACATAGAAGCGCGTCTTGAGCACTTTGCCGAACAGCGGGATCTTCAGTTTCGCCTCGTCCCACCACTCCCGGTTGGCGGTGATGTAGGCGCGGAACCCGAAGAACGCCCCGAGGCCCAACAGGACGAACACCCACCACCACCCTTTGATGAAGTCGCTCATGTCGAGCATGAACTCGCCGATGGCGGGCATCTCCGAGTTCGTCGATTTGAGCAGCAGGGTGATCTTGGGGATCAGGAAGGTGACGAACAGCACCACCACCGACGCCCCGGCGAAGATGAGGAACGAGGGGTAGATCAGCGCGAAGAGGACGCGGCTCTGCAGGTCCTGGATGGTGACCAGGTACTTGGCCTGGCGTTTGAGGATGGTGCCGAGGGCGCCGGAGACCTCACCGGCGTGGGCGAGCGAGCAGTAGAGGTCGCCGAAGGAGGGCGAGGCGCGCTTCAGCGCCGCCGAGAAATTGGCGCCGTCGCGGACCTCCTCGCGGAGGATGGCGGTCACCTGTTTGAGGTTGCCGAGCTCCTCGCGGCTCTCCATGATTCGCAGGGCGGGTTCGAGCTGCAGGCCGGCGTTGAGGAGTTCGGAGAGCTCCTCGGTGAACATCACGACGTCCTTGCGCTTGAGCTTGACGGGGCCGGTGTCCTCCCCCTCCCCGGCGTCCGCTTTGGCCTTCGACTTCGCCGGTTTCGCCGGTTTTGCGGCGGCGGCTGCCGGCGCGGCGGCGAGCGGCGCGGCCTTCGCCCTGGGCTTCTCCTTCGCCTTGCGCTTGGGCGCCTTGAGCGCGGCGCCGCCCTTCGCCCCCCCGTTCTGGCCGCCGTCTTTGGCGTCGAGGGAGACCGGCTGCAGGCCGCTGCGGTCGAGGCGGCGGAAGGCCTCGGAGCGGTCGCCGGCTTCTAGCGATCCGTTGGCAACACTGCCGTCGGGTTTGAGGGCTCTGTAGACGAAGGTGGGCACGGGCTCGCTATTCGATGTTCAGCTCGACGGTGGTGGCGGCGATGACCTCCTCGGCGGTGGTCTCCCCCTGCAGGACCTTCTGCCAGCCGTACTGGCGCATGGTGAGGAAGCCCTCCTTGATCGCCTGCGCCTTGATGTCGGAGGAGGAGGCGTTCTTGACGATCAGGTCCTCGATGGCCGGGGTCACGAGGGCCACCTCGTAGATGGCGAGGCGGCCGAGGAAGCCGCTGTGGCGGCAGCGGTCACAGCCCTTCTCGGCGTGCACGTAGGTCTGGCCTTCCGATCCGATCGGGAAGCCGATCTTGGCCAGGTAGTCGTGCGGGTGGTCGACCGGCACCTTGCACGCAGGGCAGAGCCGGCGCACGAGTCGCTGGGCGAGGAAGGCGCGCACCGAAGCGGCGACGAGGAAGGGTTCGACGCCCATGTCGGTGAGCCGCGAGATGCCGCCGATGGCGTCGTTGGTGTGCAGCGTGGAGAACACGAGGTGGCCGGTGAGCGAGGCGCGCACCGCGATCTCCGCGGTCTCCAGGTCGCGCATCTCACCGATCATCACGATGTTCGGGTCGGCGCGCAGGATGCTGCGCAGACCGCGGGCGAAGGTGAGGTCGATCTCGGGCCGCACCGCGATCTGCATGACGCCGTCGAGCTTGTTCTCGACCGGGTCCTCGATGGTGACGATGCGCGTCTCCGGCAGGTTGAGCTCCGACAGGAAGGTGTAGAGCGTCGTCGATTTCCCCGAGCCGGTGGGGCCGGTGATGAGGACGATCCCGTTCGACATCTTCAACAGCTGGTTGATCCGCCCGCGCGTGTGCGGGATCAGGCCGAGGCGGTCGATGTTGAACTTCTCCTGGTTGAGGAGGCGCAGGCTGACGGACTCTCCCTCGACGGTCGGGACGGTGGCGACGCGGACGTCGATCTGCTGGTCCTCGAGAGAAAGGTTGATGCGGCCGTCCTGCGGCAGGCGGCGCTCGGCGATGTCGAGCCGCGACATGATCTTCAGGCGGGCGATCACCGAGCTCTGCAGGGCGCGGATGTTCTCCGGCACGGCGATGTCGTGCAGCATGCCGTCGATGCGGTAACGGATGCGCAGGTCGTTGGCGAGCGGCTCGACGTGGATGTCGGTGGCGCGCTGTTCGAGGGCCTGGCGCAGGATGGTGTTGACGAATTTCACCACCGAGGCCTCCTCGTCGTCGTCGTCGAGGACGTTGGCCTCGTCCTTGTCGACATCGAGCGCCTCCATGTCGAGGTCGCGGCCGGCGAGGATCTGCTCGAAGGTGTCGGCGCCGACGCCGTAGAGTTCCTGGATGCCCTGCAGGATGCGGGTGCGCGAGGCCATCGACCACTCGATCGGGTAGGCGATCTGCTGGGAGGCGGCCTGGCGGGCGAGGAAGTTGAACGGGTCGTAGGTGGCGATGCGCAACCGCATCCGCCCGCCCGCGGGCCTGGCGCCGGTGTCCTCGTCGGCGCCTTCCCCGGCCGGCGCGTCCGCCGCTGACGGCTTGCTGGAATCGTCCGGGTCGTCGTCTTGGACGAGTTCGGAACCATCGCCGAACGACAGCGGCAGCAGACGGTGCTTGAGGGCGAGCCCGGCGGAACAGATCTCGCGCAACTGGCGCTTGTTGATCGGCTTGAGCTCCGGCTCCCAGGCGAGCTTCAGCTCCTCGGCGAGGCCCTGGAGGAAGGGTTCCTCGTCGACCATCTCGCGGTTGAGCAGCTCTTCGACGACCGAACGCTGGCCGCCGGCCGCCTCGGTCACCACCTTCTCGAACCCGTCCAGTTCGGAGGTTCCGCTGCGTTTGGCTGTATTGAGGAAAATCTCTTTCATAGGCGTGACGGCGGCTCGCGGTCACGGTGTTTAGTGAGGGCTTCGCGGAGGAAAGTTCAAAATCGACCAAAAACTCACGCGGGATGGTCACCCTGACATAGCCGACAAAAATCCGCACCCCTCTATTTCAAGGCGATGCGGATTTTTGCGAGGCGGGTCGCCCGGGTCTGGTCGTAATCTTTCGCTAATCGGAACCGGCGCTGAGGATCATGTTCGCGCCGCGGTCGGCGGCGCTCGAAAGCATCCCGAGGCAACCCCGGGAGCTGCCCTCGACGCGCGTTCAATTCGAGCCGGCCGGCACTTTGAAAAGCTTGCCTGAGAAGGGGCAGCGGACGGTCGCCCCGGATGCCTTCCCGCGCACATCGACGAGGTGCCCGCCGTAGGGGCTGGCGACATAGCCGGGCTTCGCGGACCAGGAGGCGGTGGGCGTGCCGGCGTCGGCGGTTGGATCCGGCTCCGGGCCCGGGGCGAGTTCCGGCATCGGATCGGGCTCCTCGGGCGCGGGTTTCTCGGCGGCACCCGCCTCCTGCTCAGCGCGGTCTTCGATGACGCGGAAATCGAGTTTCTCCGCCATGTCGGCCACCTCTCGGGCACCCTCCTTCTGTGCCTCCGTTCGCGTTTGGCCACCGTCGGGTTTCGTCGCATCGGCCGGCTGCGGAGCGGCTGCCGGGGGCACCACGAAGACGCGGTTGGAGAAGGGACAGCGGGCGCGTTCGCCCGGGTTGAGCCCCGTCACGTCCACCACCTGATTCGCGGGGGCGTACGGGCTGAAGACATGATTCGGCTGCCCGGGAACGCGCTTGGCGGTGAGTCCGTCGGGCTTGCTCGCCAATGGCGCCGGATCCGGCGCAGGCGGTTCGGGCGCGCTTCGGCCGCCGAGATCGGCGTCGGACTCGGCGCCCGCGGCGTCGAAGCGCAGCCGTTCACGCCCCTCCCCGCGCGCGGCGATCTCGACGCTCGCGGAGTTGAAATCGGGAACCAGAAACGCCCTGCCGGTATGCGGACAGCGGACTTCGTCGCCGGCGGCGTAGCGGCCGACATTGACGAATTTTCCCGCGGCGTGGGGCGAGTACACGATGCCGGGACGGCCGGGCACAGGGGCCGCGGTGCGCAGGGCGACCTCCCCGGAGAGGCGACGCCGCTCCGGGGCGTTGGAGAGGGGCGCCTCGGCCGCGTCCCGGGTCCCCTCCAGCCAGTCGAAGGTCGATAGAAGACCCTTCTCGCGGCTGCCCCCCTCCCCGCCGGCGACGGCCCGCTGCTTCGGTTCCGCGCCCATGTAGCTCGCCAAGCCTTCAGACTGAATCTGCCGCCAAGCTTGCTGGGGAGGCATCTTGCAAGAGGTCAGTGCGACGGTCGCGGCAGAGCCCGCAACCCAAACCATTCCATTGATTTTCATCGGCTTTTTTCACTAAAGTTGAGGATCTTTTCCAGTGCCAGCGACCCGATCGCTGCAATTTCTAAAATCCATGTTCTCAACAATTATAATTATTGCAGAATTTGGACTAATTTGCGAGGAAAAATTCCCCTCAAGGTCGATTTTTGAGATTGCCCGGCTAGGGTTGATGTATTTTTCCAAGCCCCATTGCTGATGTCACCGAGCGGATCCAAGCCAGGAACGAAGCCGAGAAAGCGGGGCGCAGCGGTCATGCTCGCCGTGCTCCCCATCGTCTTCGTCGCGACGACGGCGGCGATGATCCATCTGCCGACGGGGGTTGAACACGCGCGGACGCCGTGGCAGGCACTCGAAGAACGCGGCTTCGTCCCCGCCCCCGAAACCGCGGTGCGGGCAGCGCAGAGGGACGAATTGTTGCCGCTCCAGCTCCTCCAGGCGAGCGGTCTCGACCCCGGGGCGGCCGCCCCGGGAGGCCACACCCCTCTCATGGCGGCGGCGGCGGCGGATTCGCGGCGGGCGATGCGGTGGCTCCTGCAGAATGGCGTGGCGTTGGAAGCCACCGACGCGCATGGGCTGACGGCGCTCGGGCATGCGGTGGAAGCTGGGAATGTCGAGCGGGTCGCCGATCTCGTCTGCGCGGGGGCCGATCCATCGGCCCCGGTCTCGTTCCACCTGCCGCCGATGGTGTGGGCCGCGCGCACGGGCGACCTCACCATGCTGCAAGCGCTGGCGCGGCTGGGATCGACCTCAGGCCTCGCGGAGGCGCTCGAGTGGGCGTTCGCGAGCGGTGACCTCACGCTGGCGCAGGCCGTTCTGGCCGCCCAGGAACAGGCAGGCCAGAGCCGATATGCGCGCCAACACAATCAGCTGCTCATCTCGGCGAGCCGGCACGGCGAACGGGAGAAAGTCGAGCTGCTGCTCCGCTGCGGCGTGCCGGTCGATGTGCCGGACCGCTCCGGGACCACCGCGTTGGGGGCGGCGCTGGCGGGCGGGCAACACGGCTCGGCCGGACTCTTGCTCGATGCTGGCGCCGATCCCGACGGCCCTTGCGCCGGATCCGAGACGGCGCTCGAGATCGCTTGGCGGAAGCGCGACCGCGAGGCCCTCGAACTCTTGCTAGACCAGGGGGCGCCGCCCCACCCCGCCCTGCTGCTCGACGCCGACGCGGCGGGCGAAGGCGCTTTCGTCGCCGCGCTGGCCTGCCGCGGGGCTGCGGTCGATGTGCCCCCGGGGGGAAGTGGCGACGGCACCCTGCTGACGCGGGCGCTCGCGGCGGGCCACCTGGACCACGCGCGCGAACTGCTGGCGTTGGGCGCCTCGCCCGAGGCTTTGACCGCCGAAGGCCAGGGCGCGCTCGCCACCGCCGTCGCCCGCCGCGATGCGGCCGCGGTGCGGCTGCTGCTCGACGCCGGCGCCGACCCCGACCGCGTCCTCGCCGACCCGCCGGGGGAGGCCTTCCTCGCGCTCGCCGACAGCAAGACGCTCTCGTTCTACATGCGCCGCGACAGCCGCTTCACCCCCATCATGGTCGCCGCCGCCACCGGCGAAGGCGAGGTGATCCGCGCGCTGCTCGCCGCCGGAGCTAGCAAATCAAAGTACACCAAGAGCTGGAAGCGCTACCCCATTAGTTTCGCCTCCTCCGCCGGCCACATCGAAGCCCAGCAGCTGCTGGTCGGCTACGACCCCAGAACTCGGGAGACCCTCTACAAGGTCGTCGTCGACCTCTCCTCCCAGCGCGCCACGCTCTACAAGGACGGCGCCGAGA
>JAUIGD010000310.1 GCA_030430255.1 Verrucomicrobiia bacterium | reverse complement strand
GCCGACGCCGCCGCGATCGCATCGAGCTGGATGTTGTCGGTCGCGTAAGGCAGGTGGTAGTTGTGCGCCTCGGTCGCCCCCCACGGCAGCACGGCCAGCTCGTAGTCCGTGGCGCGGACCGTCTTCCAATTGGTTTCGGCGATGAGATAGGGGCGCGGCTGATCCATTGCCGGAGGGTAGCCCCGTCGCCGGCACACTCAACCGCCGTTTCGATTGCGCGCCGCCTCGCGCCCACTAACTTGCCCCATGTTCTGTCGGCTCCGCCACCACATCGCCACCGCCGCGGTGGCGCTCCTGCTGCCCGCCGCAGCCGCCGCCCGCGAGTTCGAGGACAAGTTCGGCCGCACCATCGAGGCGGAGCTGGTCTCCCATTGGGGCGCGGCCAACGGGCTGGTGAAAATCAACAAGGGCGGTGCCGAACTGACGGTCGCGATCGATGCCTTCGCGCAAAAGCACAAGGACGAGATCCTCGGATGGATCGCCGCCAACCCGATGAAGCTGGACGCGATGGTGGATCCCCCTCCCTCGGGCGCCGGCGTGGTCAGCGGGTCAAAATGGTACCTCTTGCGCAACGAGGGTCGCCGCCCAGCCCAACTGGAGTTCGGCGGCACCGACCGGGTGACCATCAACGGCGTCCACAGCGAGTCGGCCCGCTATAGCGTCAACCGTCACGAGGTGATCCAGTTCCGCTGGGGAGGCCTGCGGAATGCCCAGATGTTTGACACGGCCATCGTCGGCGGTCGCATCTACGCCGACGACCGGCACAAGAACTTCCTCGTCAGGCTCGACCGGCTCCCGGCGCAGATCACCACCGCCTCGCTCCAAGGGAAATCCTTCGTCCTCGTCAACCCCAAGGACCTGCGCGCCTGGACGGGGACCGAGACCGGCCGGCTCGCCCTTGTCGACCTCCTTCCGGAGGGCAAGGCCAAGGTCGGCGGCGGCGATTTCGAGTGGCGGGTCGCTGCCGGGGTCCTGCAGATCACCCAGCGCGACGGGAAGGTCGCGCAATTCGGCGCCTGCTCACGCGATATCTACATCGATAGCACCAACAACGTGCTGTGGGAGATCGCCACGCCGGAGCGCCCATAGCGCGCGCGGCGGGTTGGCCCTCAAACGGCGAGTGCCCGCAGCCGAAGACCCCGGGCACTCCCGCCGCCGCCCAGCATCGGCGGACAAGGAGATCCGCCCTCCTAACCCGGATCGATCACCAAGCTCCGGGCTGTGGCTCGCCCTCGTTGACGCTGAGGGTGTTGGCATGGTGACCGGCTCGGGCAGGGTGTTCACCCAGCCGCTTCGCCGATCCCTGCCGCCGCCTACTCAGCGTCAACGAATGGCAGCGCCTCGCCTGCGAATGTGGTGATCGATCCGGGCTAACGCCACCGTTCGCTGGCGTTCGACGACTGCTGAGGTCGCTACGGGGTTGCGGCGGCGGAGCCGGGCGCCGTCAGCCGCGCCTGATCAAGCCCCCGTCAGCGGCTCGGCGAGGCTCTGTAGGCGTCCGTCCGCCAGGCGATAAATCCAGCTGTGCAGGTCGAGCTTCTGACCGCGGGCCCAGGCGTCCTCGACGATGGTCGTGCGGGAGAGATTCTCGGTTTGGGCGACCACATTGAGCTCGCAGAGGCGGTCGAGCTTGGCTTCCGCCCCCAGATCGGCGAGTTGGTCCTCGCGCCGGCGGGCGACCGCTTGGATGTGGCGCAGCCAGTTGTCGATCAGGCCGTGGCGCTGGTTCTCTAGCGCGGCCTTGACCCCGCCGCATCCGTAGTGGCCACAGACGATGATGTGCTCGACCTCGAGCACCTCGACGGCGAACTGGACGACCGAGAGCAGGTTGAAATCGGTCTGGACGACGACGTTGGCGACGTTGCGGTGGACGAAAACCTCACCGGGTTGGAGTCCCGTGATCTGGTTCGCGGGGACGCGGCTGTCGGAGCAGCCGACCCAAAGGTAGCGCGGCGCCTGCTGGGCGACGAGGCGCTCGAAAAACTCGGGGTCCTCGGCCACTTTCGCCTCGGCCCAGCGGCGGTTGTTGTCGAACAGTTCGGGAAGGGTCTGCATCTCGGGGCAGAGGAATGTCTCCCGCAGCCGATGCTGTCAAGCGGATCCGGCGACGGCTCCCCGCTCAGACGAGGTCGACGATGCTGCCGAATTCAGGGTCCGCCAGGCGGCGGTAGGTGCGGACGGCCGAACGGTCGGTCATCGTCGCGAGGGTGTCGCAGACGATGCGCGCGCCGAGGTCCGGATCGTCGGCCTCGCGGGCGGAGCGCAGCGCGAGCTCGGCCTCCTCGGGGAGGAGGCGCAAGGGGCGCCGGCGCCCGCCGAGGTAGTTGTCGGTGAGGGTCCGGAAGAGTTCCCCGAGGATGCGCTCGGCTTTGTGGTCGAGTTGCTGGAGCTGGGGCGAACGGAAGACGAGGTCGAGCGAGATCTCCTTGTAGAGCTCCGCCTCGGCCGCGATCTCCGGCGCGATGGTGATCCGGTAGCGGAACCGGTTGGTGGCCGAGGCCAAGAACCCGCCCGGATCCTCAACGACACCTGCGGCGGCGATGAAGTCGCCGACCTTCTTCCCCATCAAGGGCTCGATCCGGCGCCGGCGCAGCGCGCGGCACAGCTCGGCGACACGCTCGGCGCGCGCGCCCTCGGCGGCGTTCACCTCCGCCCAACGCTCGAGGTTCTCGAGGCGGATGAAGCCCGCGTTGGCACCGTCGACGATATCGTTGAGCGAGTAGGCGGTGTCGTCGGCCCAGTCCATGACCTGGCACTCCACCGAACGGAAGGCGTTGCGCTCGCGGCCCGGCGCCAGCCGCTGCTGGAAGTCGGCGCCGCCGAATGCGAACTCGAGGTGGCGGCGCTGGCTGTCGTAGACGAAGTGGTTGTCGGCGTCCGGAGTCTCGGAGAGGAGGGTCTTGTATTTGAGCGTGGCGTCGATGAAAGCGCGCGTGGGGTCCATGCCGCGGTCGCCATAGATGGTGTCCGCGAGGAGGCGCAGGGTCTGGGCGTTGCCCTCGAAGCCGCCGCGGGAAGCCATGAGCGCGTGCAGGGCACGCTCGCCGGCATGACCGAAGGGCGGGTGGCCGAGGTCGTGTGAGAGGCAGGCGGCCTCGACGAGGTCGGGGTCGATGTGGTGGTCATCGGCCAGTAGATCGCTGGCGTGCAGTAGGCGGGCGCAGACGGAGCGGCCGATCTGCGCGACCTCCAGCGAGTGCGTGAGCCGCGTCCGGTAGAAATCGTACTCGCCGGAGAGGAATACCTGGGTCTTGTTCTGAAGCCGGCGGAAGGCGGACGTGTAGAGGATCCGGTCGCGGTCGATCTGGAAGGGCGAGCGGTAGTCGGCGCCGCGCCGCCGGTCGGCGCCGGACAGCGTGGCGGTGTCGAACTCGGAGTAGAAGCGGTTCTCTCGCACGGGCGGATGCGGGTGGCAGATCTGCGCGGGGCGGCGACGTCGGCGGCAGCTATCCCGCCGGCGCTGCGGCGAAGGAGCCGGCGGGCGAGCCGTCGCTGGCGCGGTAGAGGCGCACGACCCCACCCGCCCCGGCGACGGCCAAGGTCGCACCGTCGGGGCTGAAGGCCAGCGCGTACGCCGCGCGCGGGAGTTCCACCCGCGCCACCGTCTGCACACCACGGGCGAAGTAGTCGGCCAGCTTGCGCCCCTGGTCGCCGTTGCGCTGGTGGACGGGCGTCTTGATGATCCCGTCGATCTCTCCAGGGACCTGATACGCCGGATCGATCCCGAACAGGGCGAGGTGGCCCTTGCCGTCGAGGCTGCTGGCGGCGGCGACCCGTTTCCCATCGCGCGACCAGGCCACCGAGAAGATGCGGCCGGGCAGTGCGGGCAGCTCCCAGAGCTGGTTCGAGTCATCGCCGATCTGGCGCGCCTTCACCCGGTGCATGCGGTAGATCTTCGGCACGCCGTCGGCGCCGCCGAACAAGACCTCGTCGCGTCCAGGGTGGCGACAGACCGACAGGATACCACCGGCCAGAGCGCCAGGCGTGATCGAGGTGATATTGTCGATGAAGCGCTGCTCGTCGACCTTGGTCAGCTTGGCCGTCATGTCGCGGCCGACCGACACGAGGTGGGCGCCGTCCTCCCCGAACACGGTGTCGAGCGCCCAGTCGTTGTGGCTGCCCATGAAGAGCACCTGCTCCCCGGTCCGCGCGTCGATCGCGCGCACCGTGCTGTCCGTACAGCCGAAGGCGACCTTGTCCCCGCCGGGCGACCAGCTCGCCCCGTAGACCGTATCGAAGGTGACCGGGACGGAGACGGCGAGCTCGCGTTTCGCCACATCCCAGATCTGCACCTCCCCCATGCGCCCCGGGGAACCGCCGGTGGCGGCGAGGAATTCGCCGTCCGGCGAGAAGGCCACCGACTCGATGCGTTCCGAGAGGCCGACCAGACGGGCCGCGACGCCGGAGCCATCCGCGTGGTGCAGCAGCACCTCGTGGAAACCGGAGACCGCGATCAGCGTGCCGTCGGGTGAGTAGTCGAAGCCGGTCACCACCGGCGGCGCCGCATAGGTCGGCGGGTTGTCAGCCGAGTAAGCGACGTTCGCCCCGGGCGGGGTGTCGTCCACCGCTCCCTCGTCGATCCATCGCTTCACGAGGGCGATCTGCTCGGTCGGCAACGGGTCGGCCTTGCGGGGCATCTCCGCCTCGCCTTCCACCGGCACGATGAGTTCGTAGAGGAGGCTCGCGGCCGCGTCGCCCGGCACGACCGCCGCGTCGCCGCTGTCGCCCCCGGCCAGCATGGCGGCGAACTCGGTCATGATGTAGTCGCCCTTGTCCTTGGCGGGTTGGTGGCAGCCGTGGCAGGCCGCTTGGAAAATAGGCCGGATGTCCTCGTAGTAGCTGACCGGACCAGGATCAGAATCCGCGCCGTCCCGCGCATGCAGGGGCTGCGCGACAAGCAGAGGTGCGAGCAGCGTAGGCGCCGTCCGCTTCGAGAGAACTGGGAAGAGCATCGGGGGGAGCGTAGCAGCGCAGCGAAACCGGGCGCAACCCACTGTTTTCTCCCCCCGGACAACGCGGTACCCGCGCTGCCCACCTTACTGCCGCGCGGGATTCTCGTACCAGAAGACCCCCAGATTCGCCGCCTCCTCGCAGGTGAGCAGGTCGAGGTCGCCATCGCCATCGAGGTCGATCAACTCGATCAGATCAAATTTGGAACCCTCGGGGCCGCCGAGGTCGAACGGGGCCGGGGGCGGCTCGGCGGGCGGCCATCGGAAGGCTTGCCAATGCACGCAGCTCTGACCGGCCGCGTCCGGCCGGCAGCTCGTCGCCAAGTCGGCGGCGCCGTCGAGATCGAGGTCGCCGAAGGCCAGCGACTTGCCGTGCCGGAGGCCTGCCGGGTTCGCGATCCTCCGCTCGGCGAACCGCACACCGCCGCCGGGCAGCCGCCGGAACAGCGTGAGGTGCCCCTCCCGCGTCGCGCAGGCGATGTCGGTCAAGCCGTCGGAGTCGAAATCGTGGCGGCGCAGGAACATCACCTCCTCGCCGGAGGCACCGATCCGGTGCTCCTCCCAAGCCCCGCGCTGCGCCGCCGATGCAGCCCCCGGATTCTCGAGCCAGAGGACACCGGCGCCGGAACCCTTGCGGTCGGAGACAAGCAGATCGAGATCGCCGTCCCCGTCGAAGTCCTCACCCTCCAGCGACATGATCCAGCCGGCTTCGTAGAGGCGGTGCAGGCGCCACTTTGACAGGTCGCGCGCATCGCCGTCGAGCGGCGACTGGAGCCAACTCACCGAGGCATCCGGCCCCTTCGACCCCACGAAGAGGTCGATGCCCCCGGCGCCATCGATCTGAGCGGGCAGCGCGTACATCCAAGCCTCGCGCTCCTCGGTGACCGGGAAGGGCTCGGTCGTCCAGCCGGCCGCGGCGCGCGGGGCTGCCCCGCCGCCACCAGGCGCCCAATGCGCGAAGACGGTCTTCGCCCCCCCCTCGCAGCAGCTCACCACATCCGGCCGCCCGTCGCTGTCGAGGTCGGCGAACACCGCGTCCTCGACGTCCGGCGCGCGGCCGACCGTGACGCCCGGCCACGCCGAGCGGACGCGGCCCTCCCCCGGGTGGAAACAGATGCGCACGACCCCACCCTGCTCCCAACCCGTGACGATGTCGGGCAGCCCGTCGCCGTCGCAATCGCCGAGGCGGACCCCATCCGCCCCGCGCGAGGAAGCGTCGATGGTGTGCCGCACCCAAGGCTCCGCGCGGGCCGGTCCGTGCAGCGAGAGGACGAGCGCGACAAGCGATGCCGCCAACGCGCTCACCCGCCCGGGCATCGGTTCGCTCCGGCGCATCGTTCAGAGCGACTTCATGTAAGCGACGAGGTCGGCGAGTTCCTGGGCGCTGAGGCCGAGCTGCGCGGCGGACATCATCAGCGACTCCCCTTTGATCTTATATTTCTTCTCCACCCGGTCGGCCGGGATCATCTGGGTGACCCCGCCCGCAGACTGGATGATCAGGGGGTCGCCCGCCGAGAGCAGGCGGCCCTGGACCTTGACCCCGTCCTTGGTGACCACGGTCGTGCCGTCGAAGCCGTGGGCGATATCCCGCGCCGGGTCGATGATGCTCTGCAGGATGACCTCGCGGGTCTGCGTCTTGCCGTAGTCCGTCAGGCCAGGGCCGTAGTCGATCCCGACCCCGTCGATGTGGTGGCACATGTAGCAGCGCGCAGCGGCGACCTTGCCGCGCTCGACATCGGCGGGGAGCGCCAAGATCTCCTCGGCGGGCGGGTAGTCGCGCTCGACGGCGGGCGGCAGTTCGGCGGCGACGAGTTCGACCTTGGCGGGGTCGTAGATGCCGCGACCGACGAGGGCGGAGTCGATGCCGTGTTGCGCCCAGCGGTGGTTCTTGTTGTTGAGCAACCACCAAAGGGCGTCCGCCTTGGCCGCACCGGCGCCCTCCGCCGCCAATTCCAGCATGGCGTTGGAGCCTGCCGGAGAAGCGATGAACGCGAGCGCGACCACCGCCTCCCTGCGGTCCGCCTCGGCCAGCCCGGGCGCCAGCGCGCGCGCCTTCAGCTCCCCGGCCGCGGTGTCCGGGTGCAGGCGCCAGGCGATCTTCGCGAAGGCCGGCGGCCACGAGCCGGCGTCGCCGCCGACGCCCAGCCCGGCTTTGATCGCCGCATAGGCCTCGGCCTCCTTGCCGGTGCAAGCGATCCCCAACGCTTCGAGGTAGGTGCGGTCGACGCCGTCGAACCCCTTCGCCAGCGCGACCAGATGCGGTCTCGCCCGGTCGAATCCCACGTCGCGCAGCGCGGTCGCCAACTCGCGCCGCACCTGCGGATCCGGGTCGGCAGCCAAGGTCGCCGCGTGCTTGAGGATATCGCGCCCGGCGCGGCGGAGCGCCCGCAGCGCCGCCAGTCGCCGTCGGGCGTCGTCGCCGGCGAGCACCGCCTCCGCGGCGGCGACCCCTCCTTCGCCGAGGTGCGGCAGCAGGAAGATGGCGCGCGCGGCGAGGTACTCGTCCCCGGCCTCCAACAGCGCTCGCACCGCCGGCAGGGCCTCCGCACCGGCGGCCCGCAGCCGCGTGTGGCCGAGGTTGCGCACGTTCACCGCCGGGCTTTTGAGCGCCGCGACCTGACCGGCGGTCGACGCGAGGTCGAGCTGTGGCACCTGCGGCTTGAAGCCCTTCGGCGCGACGCGGTAGATCGCCCCGGAGAGGGTGTTGTCGAGGTCTTGGTGGCCGCCGACGCGCGGGTCATACCAGTCAGCGACGTAGACTGCCCCGTCCGGACC
>JAUIGD010000309.1 GCA_030430255.1 Verrucomicrobiia bacterium | reverse complement strand
CGCGGTGATCGCCGATGGCGAGCACGTCTGCATCCATTGGGGTTTTTCGGGCGCCCACCGAGGGGACGGGCTCGGCATCGCGGCGAGCGGCGAGCGGGTGAGCTTCGACGGGATGACCCGGTTTGTCGTGAAGGAGGGGCTGATTGTCGAAGGGTGGGATTGCTGGAACCACGGTGGCGTGATGGCGAGGCTCGGGGCACCTGACGCCATGGTGCGGGCGGGATAGGGCCCCACGGGCCGGAGCGAGCCGACCCGCGTCAGAACCGCAAAAAACCCCGGCCACCGTGAGGCGACCGGGGTTTTGTGATGGGTTGGGTGGCGGCTGATCGCCACCGCTACGGGGCGGGCGGGACGCCCGCGCTCCGCTGGGCTAGCTGATCTCGGCGCGGCTCTGGCCCTTCTCCTCGAGCGCGGCCTGCGCGGCGGCGAGGCGGGCGACGGGGATCCGGAAGGGCGAGCAGCTGACGTAGTCGAGGCCGGTGCGGTGGAAGAATTTCACCGAGGCCGGGTCGCCGCCGTGTTCGCCGCAGATGCCGATCTTGAGCTTCTTCTTGGTCTTGCGGCCGCCCTTGACGCCGGCTTCGACGAGCTGGCCGACGCCGCTCTGGTCGAGGCTGGCGAAGGGGTTGTTGTCGACGATCTCGGCCTCCTGGTAATCGGGGAGGAAGGACGAGCTGTCGTCGCGGCTGAGGCCGAGGCAGGTCTGCGTGAGGTCGTTGGTGCCGAAGCTGAAGAACTCGGCGTGCTCGGCGACCTCGGCGGCGGTCAGGGCGGCGCGCGGGATCTCGATCATGGTGCCGACGGTGTATTTCAGCTCGCTCGCCTTGAGGCCGAGCTTGGCGCGGACGCCGGCTGCGGCCTCGTCGATGACTTCCTTCTGCAGCTCGAGTTCCTTGGCGTAGCCGACCAGCGGCACCATGATCTCCGGCAGCACCTTGACGCCGGTCGCCTGCACTTCGGCGGCGGCCTCGAGGATGGCCTCGACCTGGGCGGCGGTGACGGCCGGGTAGCTGATGCCGAGGCGGCAGCCGCGGTGGCCGAGCATGGGGTTCTCCTCGTGGAGGGAGCCGATGCGCTTCTTGATGTCCGCCGGGCTCATCTTGATCTTCTTGGAGAGATCTTTGATCTGCGCCGGGGTCATGGTGCCGATGAACTCGTGCAGCGGCGGGTCGAGCAGGCGGATGGTGGCCGGGCGG
Organism: Verrucomicrobiia bacterium; assembly: GCA_030430255.1. GTDB lineage: Bacteria > Verrucomicrobiota > Verrucomicrobiia > Verrucomicrobiales > DEV007 > JAUIGD01. Next base: position 6,532 of record JAUIGD010000309.1, on the reverse strand, counting down.
CCGTCGAGCGCCTTGAAGATGCCGATGAAGTCCTTCTTCTGGAAGCGCTTGATCTTGGTCAGCGCCTTGGCGCGGCCCGCGTCGTCGTCGGCGAGGATCATCTCGCGCACGGCGTCGATGCGGTCGCCCTCGAAGAACATGTGCTCCGAGCGGGTGAGGCCGATGCCCTCGCCGCCGAAGGCGATGGCGTTTTTCACCTGCTCCGGGGTGTCGGAGTTGGTGCGGACGCCGAGGCGGCGGATCTTGTCGGTCCAGTCCATGAGCTGCATGAACTTCTTGTAGGTCTCGCTGCGGCGGGCGCTGGCCTTGCCCTCGAGGAGGCCCTGGATGACCTGCGAGGGGGAGGTGGCGATCTCGCCGGAGTAGACGTTGCCGACGAAGCCGTTGATGGACAGGAAGTCGCCCTGCTTCAGGGTGACGCCGGCGCCGCTGAGGGTCTTCTTGCCGTAGTCGATCTTCATGCCGTGGGCGCCGCAGACGCAGACTTTGCCCATCTGGCGGGCGACGAGCGCCGCGTGCGAGCTGGCGCCGCCCTCGGTGGTGAGGATGCCCTCGGCGGCGATCATGCCGCGCAGGTCTTCGGGCGAGGTCGCCTGGCGGACGAGGATGACCTTCTCGCCCTTGGCGGCCGCGGCGGCGGCCTCGTCGGCGGTGAAGTAGATCTTGCCGCAGGCGGCGCCGGGGCCGGCGGGGAGGCCGGAGCCGATCTTCTCGGCCTTCTTCTCGGCGGCGCTGTCGAAGATGGGCGAGAGCAGGTGGCTGAGGTCGTCGGCGGGGATGCGCAGGATGGCCTCCTCCTTGGTGATGAGGCGCTCCTTGACCATGTCGAGGGCGATGTTCACCGCGGCGAAGCCGGTGCGCTTGCCGTTGCGGGTCTGCAGCATCCACAGCTTGCCGGCCTCGATGGTGAACTCCACGTCCTGCACATCGCGGAAGTGCTTCTCGAGGATGGTGCGGACTTTGAGCAGCTCCTTGTGGGACTGCGGCAGGTCTTTGGCCATCTTGGCGACCGGCTTCGGCGTGCGCACGCCGGCGACGACGTCCTCGCCCTGCGCGTCGATGAGGTATTCACCGTAGAACACGTTCTTGCCGGTGGCGGGGTCGCGGGTGAAGGCGACGCCGGTGCCGGACTTCTTGCCGGTGTTGCCGAAGACCATGGCCTGGACGTTGACGGCGGTGCCCCACTCGGCGGGGATGCCGTATTTGGCGCGGTAGACTTTGGCGCGGTCGTTGTTCCAGGAGTTGAACACGGCGTTCACGGCGCCGTAGAGCTGCTCCATCGGGTCCTCGGGGAAAGACTTGCCGGCGCGGTCTTTGATCAGCGCCTTGAATTCGGCGACGACCCACTTGAGGTCGTCTTCGCCGAGGTCGGAGTCGAGATCGACCTTGGCCTTCGCCTTGGCCTTGTCGAGGATGACCTCGTAGGGGTCGTGGTGCTCGCCCTCGTGCTGCTCGGCGCCCATGACGACCTCGCCGTACATCTGCAGGAAGCGGCGGTAGCTGTCCCAGGCGAACTTGGCGTTGTTGGTCTTGGCGGCGAGCGCCTCGACGACCTCGTCGTTGATCCCGAGGTTGAGGATGGTGTCCATCATGCCCGGCATCGACTCGCGGGCGCCGGAGCGGACGGAGAGGAGGAGCGGGTTGGTGAGGTCGCCGAACTTCTTGCCCATCGCGGCTTCGACCTTGGCGATGTTATCGCGGATCTCGGCGTCGAGCGTCTTCGGGTAGGTCTTCTTGTTGTCGTAGTAGTAGGTGCAGACCTCGGTGGTGATGGTGAAGCCGGCCGGCACGGGGAGGCCGATGTTGCACATCTCGGCGAGGTTGGCGCCCTTGCCCCCGAGGAGGGCTTTCATGGAACCGTCGCCGTCGGACTTCTTGCCACCGAAGAAGTAGACGTGCTGGGCGGACTTGCTGGCGGTCGCGCGTTTGCGGGACGAGGCTGCCTTGCGGCGAGCGGGGGCTTTCTTGCGTGCGGGTGCCTTCTTGCGGGCAGCTTTTTTCTTGGCCATTTTGGATGTGGTTTGGTCGTGAGAGACGGGTGTAAGACGGGCTTTCCGAGGGGGTGAGAGAGATCAGTTTTTCGACCGCCCGGAGAAAGGGAGCGGGACTTTAAGGCATCGCTTATCCCTGTCAATTAAGGGTTTGGGCGCGGGCGGGGGCCGCTTCGATCCGGCGCTGGGAACCGGCCGGGGCCCGGCGCCCGGATGCCCCGGAGACCGAATTCGGCGCGGGGTGGGCGCCCCCCTTTTCGGTTGATCGCGCACCGATCGCGAATTCGCTGTGCGATGCCGCAGACCCCGCCCGATGAATCCCGCCGATCCTTCCTCAAGTCCGCCGGCCTGGGCGCCTTCCTCGGCGGCTCGGGGCTGACCATCGCGGGCGGCGCGCCGGCCGGCAGAGCGGCGCCCGATCTGGTGCGGGGCGAGGTCGTCCGCACGGGCGGGGCATTGCTCGAGGGCGGGGGCTGGCTGCGCGAGGCGGAGCGCGAGATCCCGGTCGCCGGGGCGGTCGACGTCCTCGTCTGCGGCGGCGGCCCGGCCGGGGTCGCGGCCGCGCTGGCCGCGGCGCGGGCCGGCGCGAAGGTGCGGCTGATCGAGCTGAACGGGTGCCTCGGCGGCATCTGGACGGCGGGCTTGCTCACCAAGATCCTCGACGCCGGCAACAAGGGCGGCATCATGGCGGAGCTGCTCGCCGCCTTCGCTGCGCAGGGGGGGCGGGTCGCGAAGAGGAGCGGCGGCACCGTCTACGATCCGGAGGTGGCAAAACGAGTGCTCGAGGACCTGCTCGTCGGGGCCGGCGTCGAGATCCTGCTGCACACCCGGGTGGTCGGGGCGGTGCTGCGCGGGGGTGGGCGCCGCATCGCCGCGGTGCTGACGGAGTCGAAGTCGGGCCGCCAGGCCTGGGTCGCGGAGCGGTTCGTCGACTGCACCGGCGATGGCGACCTGGCCGCCCAGGCCGGTTGCGGGTTCGAGGTCGGCACCGGCGCCGGCTGCACCTGCCAGCCGATGTCGATGCTGGCGCTGCTCGCCGGTATCGACCCGCGGGCGGTGGCCCGCTACGTCCGCGAGGACAACCCGGCGAGTTCGAAGCCCGATTTTCTCAAGCTGATGGAGGAGAACGGCATCGCCCCCTCCTACCGCGCGCCGACCCTGCGCCATCTGCACAGCGGGATCTTCTCGATCATGACCAACCACGAGTATGGCGTGCCCGCCTTCGACGCCGACGCGATCTCGCAGGCGACGGTGCGGGCGCGGAGGGAGATCCACGACATCGTCGGCGGGCTGCGCAAGCTGGGGGGGATCTGGGCCGACCTCTCGGTGGTCGCCACCGCCGAACAGATCGGCATCCGCGAGGGGCGGCGCATCCGCGGGCGCTACGAGGTCACGCTCGACGACCTCGCGGCGGGCCTGAAGCACGAGCAGGCGGTCTGTACGGTGAAGTTCGGGATCGACGTGCACGCGCTCGACCAGGCGGGCGCCAAGCAGATCGACCAGACTTGGAAGGGGCGGGGCATGCGGCCCTACGACATCCCGTACCCCGCGCTGGTCGCCGCCGATGTCGACGGGCTGCTGATGGCCGGGCGCTGCATCAGCGGCGACTTCGTCGCCCACTCGAGCTACCGCGTGACTGGGAACTCGGTGCCGATGGGCGAGGCCGCGGGCCTGGCCGCCGCGGTCTCCATCCGAATGGGAGCCCTGCCGCACGAGCTGACCTGGGCGCAGGTCCAGGCTGTCGGGGGGTGATGCCCGCCGCGGTTCAGCGCGAGAGCTCCTCGACGATCTCCGGGTTCTCGGCCAGCTCGGTGCGCGCCGCGTCGTAGCGGCGGATCAGGGTGCGGCTCTCGGCCAGGGCGGCGCGGTACTGCGCCTCGTTGGTGAAGGTCTTGTCGACGTGGCGCCGGTCGAACACCAGCAGGTCGATGAGCGCGGTGTGCAGCGGGCGCACCCGGGCGTCGAGCTTCGGGGCGATCAGCCGCAGGGATTCCATGGTCGATGCGAGCTCGGTGTCGTTGATCTTCTCGCTCTTCCCCAAGCGGATCGCTGCGATGAACGGGGCGATGTTCGTGTCGATGGCTTCGAAGCTTCCGGCGAGCGACAGGGTGGGAGGGAGCGTCCGGGTCGCGGCGCGGAGCACGAGCTCGGCGCTGAGGAAGTTCGGGCTCCGCCCGAGGATGGCGCGGAGTTTGGCGATGCTCTCCTCGTCCCGCATGGCCGCCAGGCCGGCCGCCTGCAAGGCGGCGAACTCGTCGAGGCTGGCCGCAAGCTGGGGCGGCCGCTCGGCGAGCGCGAGGTCGCGCGCGTCGTCGAATTTCTCGGCGGTGAACACGGCGACGTCGAACAGGGGCTTGAGCTCGCCGGCGATGACGAGGTCGACCAGCTCGCGGCGGTTGGCGGCGGGCACGCAGATTACCGAGGCGCCCCGGTTGGTCGCCCCGCGGATCTTGGCCGGCACGCCGCCGACCGGCTGGACGCTGAGGTCCGAGTTGAGGTCGCCCGTCACCGCGAAGCCGGGGTCGAAGGCGTGGTCGTTGACGAGGCCGTCGAGGAGCAGCGCGCAGGCGACGGCGGCGGACGGGCCGTCCTTCGGATTGTATTTCTCTTCGAAGCCGAGCTCCGCGGTATAGCCGTGCGGCCAGGCGCCGTAACGGATCTGGAGGCCGCGCACCGCGGCCGCCAGCGCCGCCCGCATCTCGTCGCCGACTTCCTGGTTGAAGGTGATCTCCATGCCGGCCGCGCCCCCGCTCTTCACGGCGGTGGCGGTCAGCGGCTGCGCGAAACCCGCCATGCCCCCGCCCCCCACCTCGCGGACGAGCAGGGCGTTGACCTGCTTGATCGAGCCCTTCAACGCCAAGTCTTTCTCCGGTGCGGCGGCGAGTTCGACCCGCGCCACTTGCGGTTCCGTCGCGGGCGCGGGCGCTGGTTCCGCGCCGCCGCCCGCGCGGCCGAAGACCTCGACGGCCGGCAGCGCTCCACCGGCGTCGCGCGCCATCGCTGCGCCGGCGTCGTTGACCATCAGCACCGGCCGCGCCCACGGGTTGGCGTTCTCCCGCGAGCCGTAGGTGACGTAGGCGTCGCCCCCGGTGAGGACGAACTGAACCGAGGTTTCGCGCGCGGCGATGGCTGCGTTCACCCGGCGCGTGACATCGATGTAGACGACGGCTCCCTGGTCGGGCGCTTCCCACTCCGCGATCGGCGTGCCGATCGTGGGCCGCGTCTCAAAGGTCACGCCCGATTCGGAGAAGCGGCGGTCCCCCCCGACTTTCAGGCGCTGTGGCACCCGCAGGCGTTTGTAGTTGCCGGTGCACACGAGCCGGACCCGGGCGTCCTCCACTTCCCCCCGGCCGAGGCGGGCGATGTCGAACCGGAGCAGGCCGACTCGGGAGGTGCTGCCCTTCTGCGAAACCTGGCGCACCATCAGATGGTCGAGCGCGCCGTAGTTCTTTTCCCCGTGCGCCCCCGAGCGGACGAAAGCGTCGGCTTCGGGAACCAGGTCGGTGCGGCCGTGAGCGGAGGCTTCGAAGTCGATGCCGGCGCCCGCGAGCCGTTCGTGTTCAGCGCTCGCGAACGCGTTTTCGCCGGCGGCGCAGAGCCGGAACAGGTAGCTGGATGCGAGCGCCGCCGGGGCGCCCGCCGCCTCTTTGTCCAACCGCTCGGCGGCGGACGCGAAGAGTTCCTGCAAATTGGCCACCTCGGGGTCGGCGCTCCGCTGGCCCTCGGCGGGCACGCCGCCCTCGGCTTTGAACCGAGATCGTTCGGCGGCGGCGGCGGGAGCGCTCGCGGTGCCCTCGAAGCTTGCCAACTTGTCGAGGTAGGCGAGGTCCAACCGCTTGTGTTTGGAATCGAGGGTGTTCGCCAACGCCTCTGCGGCAGCGCGATAGCGTTCGCGGAGTGAGGTGGCGCCGGCCCCCTGTGCGCGCAGGTCGCGCGGGATCAGGCAGAGGGCGGCCAAAATGCACGCCGTGCCGGAAGCGATGATCGAGCGGGCAGTCATGACTTGGGCATGCGACCGATGAGCCTTGCTCCACCCCCCCATCCTTTTGAGAAAGTGCAGCTTTGGTAGTCGGCGGCAAAGCTCAATGTCTGCGTCCAGTGCCCCTCGCTATGCCGCAACTGTAGCTCGGTCGCGGAGAGCGCCTTCGTCCCGCAGCGACCTCCATCCCAGGTGAAATCGGCGCCCTTGCTGAGGAATCGTAACCGCACCAGGGAATCGATCTCGCCGTGGGATGTAAACTCCCAGACCGTGTCGGTTAACCAGTCGCGCAAGGCGTCAGCGTTGGCGAAGCCGCCCGCCGGCGCCGTGGTTGGGATCGGCGCGACTTCGATCAAAGGGCGGAACGGCACCAGCGGACCGGTGAAGGGGTCGCCCGGGCGGTCGGGAAACCAAAACTCCTCATCCCCGGAGGCCCCCGGCAACTGACAAAGCCAAACCGCAACCGCGAACGCCGGGATAGGTTTCATGGGCGGAACGCTGAGCCCATCGCCCGGTCGCGACAAGCGAATTCGGCGACCGAACGGTCAGCGGGGCAGCAGGC
>JAUIGD010000007.1 GCA_030430255.1 Verrucomicrobiia bacterium | reverse complement strand
CGACCTGCCGGAACCGGCCGTCGCGGTGGAGGTCCTGCTCGCCAGCGGCCGCCGGGATCTCTGCTTCAGTGACTCCGCGATCACCGCTCGCCAGATCGGCGATGTGGAGATTGCGGGCCGGTTCGGATGGGTTTCGAGCGCCGGCGCGGACAGCCGCGCGCTGCAACTCGTCGAAGGGCGCCACCTCCGCACGCCGAGCCTGTCAGTCGAAACCGACCGCAGCGCCTACGAGGCGGGGATCACCGCGGTCGACTACCTCGAGCGCCGCATCACCTTGGGCGGCGAGACGATCCCGATCGCACACGCGGTCGGCGCCCAGATCGAGATCGGCAACGCCGAGCACAAGACGAGCTACACGGTTTCCGCCGCGCGCGCCGAAGGCGGGGCGACCGTCCTGCAGCTCGACAAGGCGATCGATCTCAGCTTCGCCCACGTCGTCGCGGTCGATCCCGGCAAGGGCGAGCTGACCACCAACGTCGATCTCGGCCAGGCCGCGCCCGGCTACGCGGGCGGCCTGACCTGCACGGATGGCCCGATGGCCAAGACGTGGCGCTGCCGCAGCCTCGGCGCCGGGCGCTACCGCCTCGAGGGCGGGTTCGGGGTGGGGGATTTCAACGTGGGCGACGAGTTCCGGCTCTGGGAGCTTGGGGTCGGCGACCGCATCAAACTCCCCACCCACGCCCAGCTCACGCGGGCCGGAGGAGGCTTCCTCCTCCGCGCCAACACCGATACCGTCGTGACCATCGGCGGCAAGCCCACCCGCCACCCGGTCGCGACCATCCCACCCGCGGGCCTGCGGATCGAACCTTAGCCCGGATCGAACTTTAGCCCGGATCGATCAGTTGGTCCGGTTGTCGACCTTCGACTCGCAGGGAGATGCAAAGGATCGCTGCGGGTCAGCGCTCCACCTCCAAACGCAAGGCGCGGCGGGAGCCCGCTGACAGGGGGGCGTGGTCGCGGATGGTGACGGTTTCGGTGCCGTCGCCGTTGTCCTGCGGCGCGCCCACCACGATGGTGGCTTCGGCGCCCCAGTCGGCGAGATCGCCGGTGGCGCCGACCCGGTAGGAGAGGTCGGCGGCGTGGCGTTGGCGGCGGAACGTGAGCGCGAGATACTGTTCGCCACCCTCGTCGACCAGCGAGCCGGCCGGCAGCCCCGCCGCATCGCCGCGCTTGGGGTCGAGGCCGAGGGCGTACTCGAGCAGGGTGCTGATCGAATCCGCGTCCACGTCGGCCAGCGGCCCGCTGACCGCGGGGTCGGCGAGCTCGGCGGCGTCGAAGTAGCGAGCGAGCCAGGTTTCGAACTCGGTCGACACGCCACCGTCGGGCGCCGCCGGGGTGCCGCCGATCACCGAGCTCGGGCGCCAGCTCGCCGGGTCTCCGTAGCCGGCTGCGGGGGCGGACTCGCCCCGCAGGGTGAGGGTGGGCCCGCCGCCGTCGGTGCTGCGGTGCCAGATGTCGTTGAAGGTGAAGCTGGCGATGGGCGCGCCGTCGAGGGCGTCCAGCCGCAGATGTTCGCCGTCGTTGTCGAGCTTGTTCGCGTAGGTGCCGAACACCGGCAGTCCCGGGCCGTAGCGGAGTTCGAAAGCGTCGAGGTCCTCGACGATCAGGGCGTAGCTGCCGGCTGCGAGCACCGAGCCAGGCGGGAACGAAAACTCGATGCCGTCGCGGAAGGCGATGCCGCTGAGGTCGATCGCGGCGGCGCCGATGTTCTTCAGCTCCAGCCACTCGAAGTCGTCGTCGTTGAGGCTCGCGTCCGCCGCCAGCTCCTCGGCCGACGGCGCGGCGGGGTGGTAGTTCATCTCGGTGATGATCAGGTTCGAGGCGTCGGCCGGGATGCCGACCACGAACAGCCCCTCGGTCGGCGCGCTCCACTCGCCGGCGGCGTCGCGGGCGCGGGTGCGGATCAGGGTGGTGGCCTCGATCGTCACGCCCGGGGCGTCGCCCGGGGGGACGGTGGCCGCGAGTTCGAAGTCGAAGCCGAGGTCGCTGCTGCCGCTGCTCTGTTGGTGGAGTTCGACGGCGATGAGATTCTCGCCCTCGACGAGGTCGGCGGGGTCGAGCGGGATCTCGAAATAGGTGCTCTCTTCGGCACCGTTCGCGGCCGGGGCGCCGGTGAGATCGTCGAAGCCGAGGGCGGCTCCGGCGACGGTGTTGTCGCGGGCGACCTCGCGCCCGTTCAGGTAGAGGATCGCACCGTCGTCGCGCAGCAGGTGGCCGGTCAGGGAGCGCACCCCTGCCGCGCCCTCGACCTGGAAGGACTTGCGGAAGTAGTAGGTCCGGTGGCGGCCGGTCGCGGGGCCTCGGTCGAGCGGCGATGCGATCGGCGCCGCCGGGCTCCCCAAACCGCCGAAGCCGAGGATCCCCGCCCCCCGGGCCCAGGTCGAGTCGTCGTAATCGGGATGCTTCCAGTGGTCCGAACCGAAATCCGGATGGCCGGCGACGAGGTCGCTCGGCCCCTGGTCGGAGCCGTCGTCGAGGTAGGCCCATTCGGAGTTCCGGGCGATGAAGGTCGCGGGCACATCGCCGGCGCTAGGCGGCAGCATCGCGGCGGTGGGGCTGATGCCGCCGCCGGGCAGCCGCGGGTCGCTGCCGTCGGTGGTGAAATAGACCGGCTCGCCGCTCTCCACCACCACCGCGCTGCCGGCGGCGAGCGGCTGCCCGCCCGCGGGCGAGAGTTCGGGCGGCGCGAGAAACTCGCTGTCGATCCAGGCGAGGCGGATGGTCAACCAGTCCTTGATGGCATCGATCTGCTCCTCCCAGGTCGAGGTCGACGGCGAGGGGAATCCGGGACCGTTCTGGCCGAGGGTGTTCCACTTGGCGAAGTTGCGCACCGCCGCTTCGGCGAGCGGCTCCGCCTGCGCGTCGAGGCGCCCGAACAGCGCGTCGATCTCGAAGGCGCCGTGGCGCCGCAGCTCGGCCCAGCGGTCGATGACCCGCTGGCGGAAATCGGGGTCGCGCATCAGCGGCACGATCCAGTCCGGTTCATAGCTGTGGTCGCGGCCGCCGCGGTTGTAGTTGTTCCGATACTGCCAGCCGCGCGGGTTGCGGTTGTCGAAGCAGCAGCCGGTGTCCATGATCAGGTTGTGGTCCCAGAGCGGCCCCTTGTGGAGCTTGCCGCCGCGGTCTTTGAACATGTAGTCGCTGCGCACGTAGGCGTCTTGGTCGCGGCCGAGCTCGGTGATCATGAACAGGTTCACGAAGGAGTCGACGTCGATGTAGGCCGGGTAGCCGGTGAGCGGGTCGGGGTCGACCGCCCCCGAGTTGTTCGCCCCCGACCCGCGCGACCAGCCGAGGCTGGCGACGAAGTCGTCGAGGTAGCCGCCGATGTAGGCGCGCTGTCCGGCGGTGGGCGCCTGCGGCTCGATGATCTCGACCGAGCCCCAACCCGTCGCGCGCGGCCCGTCGTTGGCGATCCCCGGCGGTTCGAAGCGCAGCATGTAGCCGCCGCTGATCTCGGGCTCGGCGTTGTCCCCGGCATCCAACGCTTTGATATCGGTGCGGTTCCCCCCTCGCTTGATCTTCTCGAACAAGACGTAGACCCCGACGTATTCGGCCGAGGTCAGGTCGCCGCCATCGGTGCTGAGGAACATCTCGAAGTGCTTCGTGCGCGGAGCCTCGACGCCGATCTCGCGCCCCAGCTCGAACGAGAAGGAGTTGCGCACCAGCGCCTTGTCCGTCCACGGGCCGTTGAAGACCCAGTCCGACTCCGGGGGCAACCCGAGCAGCGGGTAGTCGAGGTCGACGTCGCTCTCGTCGCGCAGCTCGACGCGGTACTGCGGCTTGGCGAAGCCCGAGGAACTCTGGCCGCGGCGGCGGATGCCGATGCGGAAGCAGGCGTCCGGGCCTCCGGTGAGCGCGCTGCGGCCGGTGGCGGGGTCGACTTCGAACACCGAGACCCGCGCCGTCTGTAGGGCCGATCCCGGTCCGGGGACCCCGCCGGCGCCGAAGTTCTCGACCACCACGATGGGCAGGTTCGAGGTGAAGCCACCCGGGGCCGGGATGCCGGCCAGGTTCGAGCTGGTGGCGAGCTTCTGATAGCTGCCCGCGGCCATGCCGCCGCCACCGCCGCTGTCCGGGTCGAAAGCGCGCGCCCGCAGGTGGGTGGTGGCGGCGAGGGTGACCGGGCCGGCGTAGAGCGCCGAGGCCGCCGACGGCTCGGAGCCGTCCGTCGTGTAGCGGACCTCGGTGCCGGCGAACGCGGGCGTCATCGCCACGGCGATGCTACCGGTGAAGGTGCCGCACGGCGGGTCGAGGGCCGGCGGCAGCAACGGTGCGACCAAGGCGGCGCCGTTGGCCGCGCCGGGGGTCGCCGGGGCGAAGTAGCCGGCGGGGTCGGCTGCCGCGGGCCCGCCGACGCCGTAGCTGAAGCCGTCGACCTGGGGAGGGTAGGTCGGTGTGAACTCGGCAGCGAGCGTCGAACCGTCGGGCTCGACGAGGGCGAGGTAGTCGCCGCTGCTGGCGAGCTTGAAGTTGAGGTGCAGCTCCGCGCCCGCCGTCGCGCGGTCTTTGTCCGAGGCGAACACGATCAGGTAGGCGCCCGCCGGGAGCGGGGTCGGGGGGAAGGTCCACTTGGTGAGGTCGCCGGGGTCGTCGGTGAGGTGGTAGCCGCCGAGGTCGAGCTCGGCGCCGGTCGGGTTGTAGATTTCGATCCAGTCCGGCGTGTCGCCGTCCCCGTCTTCGAACGAGCCGTTGCCGACCGCGACGATCTCCGAGATGAAGGGGCGGTCGCCGGTCGGGTCCGGGGGATCGACGGGGCCGAAGAACGGGGCGGGGCCGCCGGCGATCAGTTGATCGAGCTCGGCGCCCGCGAGCGCGGTGTCGAACACCGCCACCTCGTCGATCAGGCCCACCAGGGTGTCGAGGCTCGCCAAGCCACCGCTGAAGTCGGCCTGGCCGACCGTGAACGAAGTGGCGGCCGTGCCGCCGTTGTGCTCGTGGTCGTGTTCGTCGTAGGCGTTGGCGTCGTGGGTGCCGGAGTAGCTCCCCGCCGTCGCGCCCGGGGAGGGGTCGACGAACACCTCCAAGCGGTCTGCCGCCGCCGCATAGGTGGCGATGATCTGGTGCCACCCGCCGTCGTCGACCGCGACCCCGGTGCCCGGGTTGCCGACCCAGCCGGTGTCCCATTGCACCGTCCCGCCGCGGACGAAGAGCGCCTTCGACCCCTGGTTCCATGCGCCTCCCGCCGGGTTGCGGGAGAAGATCGCCCCCGAGGAATCTTCGGTTTTGACATACGCGTGCCAAGTGAAGTCGGAGTCGAAGTCGAACGCGGTGGGGTTGCCCGCGACCATGAACGCCTCGCCCCCCGAGATCGACAGGGCTTCGCCCGCACCCCCAGCACCTTGCCCGCCGGTTGTGATCGCTGCCGAGCCCACCAGGGCGCCGTTGTGGAACCCCGTCGCATCGCGGGCGTCGATGTCGAAGCTCCAGTAGGCCACGGGGGCGGCGTGCGAGGGGAGGGTTGCGGAGGCGCAGCAGAGCGCCACCGCCAAAGCCCGGGGGGGAAGAATCTTCATAGGAGTGGGATATGGCGCAGCTCGCGCTGCTTGGGGGTGCGGTCGGCGCCGCTCGGGGGAGGGGTCGAAGCGTGCGGCACTTCGCGACGGGGGCGGGGGCGGCGCCCCCACAGAGACACACGAATCTTCGCGCGGCGAGAGGCAGTTTTCGCTTTTTCGCGACACGCGGATCTGAGATAACCGAAGGCGGAGTTCCAAAAAAACTCCAACTGGATGGCTGCAATTCGACCGCACCGCCTCGTCGCCACCGCAGTTGCTGGCTTCACCTCAGCAAGTCTCGCCGGCGCCGCGCTCGTCACGCGTCGCCCTCTCGCGGGTGACTTGCTGGACACCGCAGGCGCCAATCACGGGACATTCGAGGGCGTCGGTGCAGCCCACGTCGCCGGTGCTGCATTGCTCGGCATCGGGCTGGTCGGAAGCCGCCGCCGCTAGGAGCCTGTCGCACGCTTTTTTCGCCCCACAGAAAGACTTTCGGCAAACGCCCGTCGCAGGACGGCGGGGGTGCGTTTCTGCCCATCCTGCCCGCCGTTCGATCGAACCCTCCACAACGAGAACACATGACCATGAAGCGCGTTCCAAAGGCGCGGCCCACCGCCGCCAGCATCGCAATCCTCCTCACCGCCGCCGGCCCGGCCGCCGCCGACCTCATCGCCCACTACCCGCTGCACAGTGACCTCGCCGACAGCGCAGGGGCCAATGACGGCCTGTTCGAGGGGGCGGGCGGCACCAACGCGACGGCGACTTTCGTCAGCGACGTCACGTTCGGCAACGTCCTCGATTTCGACGGCGTCGACGACCGGGTCAGCCTCGGGCCGGTTTTGGAACTCCAGAACGCCAGCTGGTCGATCTCGCTCTGGGTGCGCACCCCGCCCAGCGACGACCGCGTACCGCTGGTGGGCAAGAACGACGGCAACAACGGCTTCGCCGCGGGGGAGCGGGTGTTCGAGATCACCGGCAATGGCACGTGGGGGAACATCATCAACCCCGAACCCCCGGGCAACCTCGCCGTCAACGGCCACAGCCAGGGCGGCGTGGTGACCAACCAGTCGGCGGTGTCGCTCGACGACGGCGGGTGGCACATGGTGACGATGGTCCACGACGAAACGCAGGGGGCGACGCACCACGACCTCTACATCGACGGCGTCCTGCAGCCCACCGGCGCCCAGACGATGAACAACAACGCCCGCGCCAACGTCGGCGGCTTCTATCTGGGTTTCGCCAACGCCTCCGGCAGCGGCGCCGGCGGCTACCTCACCGGCCAGATGGCCGAGGTGAACTTCTACGACTCGCCGATCGGCCAGGCGGAGGTCGACCTCCTGTTCGCGGTGACCGCCGGCGACCAGGACCCGAACCTGGTCGCCCCCGCCTCCGATCAGCTCGCCGCCACCTCGGTCCCGGCCGGCGCCGTGCAGCGCTCGTTCGGCATCCGCAACTCTGGCTTCGACGAGGCGCTCACGCTCGGCGGTGTGACGTTCACCGGGGCCGACGCGGATCTCTTTTCGGCGCCGGTGTTCCCCGCCAGCCTCGTCCCCGCCGAGTCCGGCAGCGTCGAGTTCACCTTCACCCCGACGTCCACCGGCACCTTCTCGGCGGTCGCGGAGATCGCCAGCAACGACGTCGATTCCCCGGCGGAGGTGGCGCTGACCATCGACGTGGTCGCCGACCCGTTCCTCGTCGCCCCCGCCGCGGTCGTCTTGGGCGAAGCCAGCGCAGGCCAGGGGGCCGTCACCCGTTCGGTCGATGTCAGCAACAGCGGCCTGACCCAGGACCTCGAGATCAGCGGGGTGAGCTTTAGCGGTGCCAGCGCCGCGCTGTTCTCCAACCCCGTCCTGCCGGGGGCGATCCCCCCGGGCGGCGGCGCCTCGATCGGCTTCGACCTCGATACGGCGACGGCCCCCGGGATCTACAGCGCCACGATGGAAATCAACAGCAACTCCCAGGGCGCGCCGGTGACATCGATTCCCCTGGAGGTCACCGTCGTGGGCCAGTCGCAGGGCTCGTTGGTCGCCTATTGGCCTTTCGACCACGATGCCGCAGACGTGCTGGGCGACCACGACGGGACCCTGCAGAACGACGCCGCGATCACGACGGGAGGCCTCGGCTTCGGCGGCGGCGAGGCCTTGATGTTGGGTGGCGGGAACGGGGTCGCGGCGCCGCATGTGACGGCCGCCAACCCCGAGGACTTCGACTTCAACAGCGACTTCACCTGGCACGCTTACGTGAAGACCTCCAGTGCGAGCGGCGGGATCTTCGGCCGCGTCCCCGCCACCGGCAGTGTGCCGAACCACAACCAGGGTTCGAAGTCGCTCTTCCTCGAGGGCGGCCGCGTCGAGTTCGACACCGGCTGGGTGGGCAACCCGAACACCGGGGTCACCGTGCACGACGACCAGTGGCACCAGGTGATCGTCACCTATCTCGCGGCGACCGATGAGCTCAGGATCTGGGTCGACGCCGCGCCCGGCGATGGCCCCGACCTAGCGATGGCCCACGATGTGAACCGCTACGACGAGCACACCCACAACCACAACAGCGGCATCGCCGAGACCTCCTTCCGGATCGGCCAGGTCTCCGACAACTTTCAGAACGCGTCGATCGTCGGCCTCATCGACGAAGCTGCCGTATTCGACGCGGCGCTTAACGGCAGCCAGCTCGATCAATTGATCGCAGCGGGCCCGGCCTCCTTCGCCAGCATCGCCCCGCTCGCGATCACCGCCGTCGCGATCAGCGGAGACCAGAGCGAGGTGACCCTCAGCTGGACATCCAAGCCGGGGGAGCTGTACGCCGTGACCTATTCGACCGATCTGCTGGTCTGGGACGGTGATCTCGACGACGGCGTCGTGGCCGATGCGGGTGAGGTCACGACCCGCACCTTCGACATCGAGGGGCTCGCAGGCCAGGGGGGCAGGCTCTATATGCGGGTGGAGCGGCAGTGAGCTCCCCCCCCGGCCGCGGCCCCGTCACTCGGCCATCCGCTCGACCAGCGCCTCGAGGCGGGCCAGGCGCTCGCGCAGTTCGGCGTTCTCGGCGTGGAGTTCTTGGATGGCGGCGGCCGAGTAGATGACCAGCGGGTAGGTGTCGACCTGCAGGATCTCGCCGCCGCCGTCGGGCAGCGGTTCGCCGCTGCTGCGGACCCAACCGGGGAACACCCGGGCGAACTCTTGCGCGACCACGTTCGGGTAGCGTTTGCCGGCCTCGATCGACGGGTGCGCGGCGCGGTAGGCCTCGGTGTATTCGAAGTCGACGAGCCGGACTTCATCGAGTTTTTCGAGGGCGCCCTCGACCGGCCGGATGTCCTGTTTGATGCGCCCGTCGCTGTTGGCGAGCCATGAGCCCGCGGTCGTCTTCGAGGCGTTGCCCTCGACCTCGAGCGCGTTCGTCGCCGCGATGCGGCCGATACCGACGCGGCCGCCGGCGCGGAACAAATCGTCACCCGAAACGGCCCAGGTGCCGATCTCCGGGGCGAGCATCGAGGCGCGCACGCCGCCGTCGGCGACGCCTTCGGCGAGGATGGGGGCGGGGCCGCCGAGGGTCGCGGTCCAGCCGGCCGGCGGCAGCGCGGCGAACTCGAGCGCGCCGCCGTCGCGGTAGGCGATGCCCGGCAGGCCGTCGACGAGGGCGAGGCTGCTGCCGTTGCCCGGGCTGGCCCCCGAAACATCCACGGTGGTGTCCGACCAGCTCGCGCCCCCCGCATCGGCGGCCAAAGCGAACACGAGCCCGCCGGCGAGCGCGCTGCGGTGGCTGATCGCCGGAAGCCCGCCGAACTCGGCGAGCGCGGGCTCCTCGCCGATCGGGGCGACCGGGGTCGAAGCGGGCCACGACGAGCCGCCCGCGTCGTTCGCGCGCAGATAGCGGAGTTCGCCGTTCGCGGTGTAGGCCACGGCGGGACGGCCGCCGATCAGGGCGAGCGACGGATGCTCGGCCGCGCCGGGGGCGAGGGGCGCTCCTCCCCAGGCGGCCCCTGCCCGACTGACGAACCGCAAGCCCCCGCCGGCCCCGGTCTGCACGGTCGCGATCGCCGGTTCGCCGCCCAGATCGATCAGCGAGGTGAAGCTGCGCGGTGCGCCGATCGCGCCCTCGACGGCGTCGCTCTGCCAGCTGGCGCCCTCGGCATCGAGCGCCTCCGCATACATCAGCTCACCGGTGTTCGGTGAGATGTAGCTGATCGCCGGGACGCCGCCGACCACTGCGAGGCTGGCGTGCCAGCCGACGTTGCCGAACTGGCCGTCGACTGTCGTCGCGTTCGGCCAATCCGTGCCGGCGCCGTCGTTGGCGCGGACGAACATGAGGTCGCCGGAGGAGCCGTCGTAGTAGGCGATGGCGGGGCGGCCGCCGACCTCGGCGAGCGATGCGTAGCGGCCGGCGTCGTCGATGCCGAAGCCGGCCACCGTGACGATCGATGCCTCGGCGGGCCAGGCCGAGCCGGCCGGGTCGAGGGCGCGCGCGAAAAGCAGGTCTCCCTCGCTCTCGCTGCGGTAGGCGATCGCCGGCCGGCCGCCGATCACCGCGAGCGAGGCATCGTGGCCGGTGACCCCGCGGCCATCGACCCGGGTGGAGGCGAACGCAGCTTGGGCGCTGAAGCCGTCGGTGGCGTTGGCGGTGACGGTCCAGCCGCCGCCCAGACCCACGCCCGGCGCGGCGCCGAAATCGCGACCGAAGCCGCCGTCCAGCAGGAGGTTCCCGGAGCCGTCGATGCCCGCGGGGCTCAGATCGGTGCCGGTGCCGGCTTCGAAGCGTGGTGCGAGGTCGGACGCGAGGTCCGCCGCGAGGGCGTAGGCCGAAGGGGTCACGCGGCGGTCGGGCGCCAGCTGGGTGAAGGCGGCTCCGTCGGTCGAGAACCACACGCGCAGGCGGACATCGTCCTCGGCGGTGAACAGCGCCGCCGGCAGGGCGGCCATCGGCGCCTCGCCCAGCAGCGCCGCATAGTGGCCCTTCGACACCGCGACCGGGACGGAGGCGGCGGGCTCGCCGGCGGCGGTGCCGTCGTTGCTCCAGAATGTGGTCGTGCCGGCCGCGTCGACGAGGGCGAACTTGAACTGGCCGGTGCCGTCGAAGTTCGTCCCGGCGACGGCGATCCGCCCTTGGTGGTTGAGGATGCGCGGCACGGCCCCCGCGACCGAGACCGAGATGAGGGTGAGCAGGGCGGCGAGGGTGGTCTTCATGGCGTTCAGTCGGAGATGTCGATGCGGTAGAAGCGGCGCGGTCCGGGCGGCGGTGCGGTCTCGCTCAGGGTGCGCTCGCCCCCGGCGTCGGAGGCGTCGGCGGGGACGACGGAGAAGCCCGGCGGGGCGGCCGCGGTGCTGGCGGAGAGGCGGTAGGTGCGCAGCGGCGAAACCGGCGAGAAGGTGACCGCGTTCTCGGCGGTGAGTTCGGCGCAGAACAAGGAGAGCGGGTCGGTCGGGTCGACGACGGCGAGGAACTCGAATGCGTTCGACTGGCCGTCGCCATCGGGGTCGCGCGCGGGGCCGGCGTCCGGGTTCTCGAGACCGAAGAAACCGATCTGCCACGTGTCTTCGAGGCCGTCGCCGGCGTAGAGGCCGAAGTTATCCGGGTCGATGTCGAGGACGGTCAGGTCGACGTCGGCGGTCAAGCCCCCCCAGCTGCCGACCACGGTCGCGGCGGTGTCCTCGAAGACGGCGCCGGCGACCGCGAGGCCGGTGGCAGAGATCGAAACGATCGGCCCGCTTTGGACCGACCAGCCCACGAATTCGCCCGGCATGTTCAAGGTCGTGTCGTCGTCGAGGGTCGCGCTCGCGTCGAGCTGGCGCGCCGCTCCTTCGTCGACGGTGTCCGGGGCAGCCGAGGCCGAGAGCGATCGCGGGTCGAACAGCTGGCCGGTGAAGCCGCCCTTGTCGATGAGGTTGCCGCCGGTGCTGACGCCGCCGGAGAAGGCGTCGCCGATCGAGATCTGTGCCACGACCGCGCCGCCGTCCGCGGGGCCGCCGCCACCCCCGGCGCCCGCGCTCAGGTGAGCCTCCTGCGCCACTGCCGGGGCGCCCACCAGGGCCGCGCCGCAGAACAGCGCCCGCGCCGCGCGCGCCGGGTTGGGTGGGCGCCGGCTCATGGTCACGGTCCGGCCAGTTCGCGGCTCACGACCTCGCCACGCTCCATCTGCATCCTCGCGGTACGCCGGCCGTCGCGGTCCCACGCCTCGCTCAAGCCGTGCGGTTGCCCGGCGTCCATCGCCACCCGTGCGGCGAGCTGGCCGTTGTCGTGCCAGCGGGTGAACACGCCGACGACCAGCCCGTCGGCGATCTCGGCCTTCGACTTCATCTGCCCGTTGGCGTGCCAGCGGGTGCGGGTGCCATGGGAGACACCGTCGACGAAGTGCTCGACGACCTCCAGCTGGCCGCTCTCGTACCAACCGCGCGAGGTGCCGTGTGGTTTGCCCGCGCGGATCTCGAGCTCGGTCCTGGGCGCGTGGCGCGGAAACTCCTCCGTGACGGTGCCATCGAAGGGGGCGGGCTCGCCTTTGACGAACAACACGCCATCCCGCAGCTCCAGCGCCGCGCGGTCGAGGGTGCGCAAGGCCGTGTCGTCGCCGCGGTCGGCGCGCAGGGCGATGAACGCGACGACGGCGGCGACAGCGGCGACCGCGAGGCCGGCGGCGGTCCAGAGGATGCGTTTGCGCTCGCGCATGGATCAATCGACCTGCAGGCGGAAAAGGTCCGACCCGACCAGCTCGGCGGGGACGAAGACGTCCTGGAAGCGGATCGAGCTCGAGCGGAAGACGCTGATGGAGCCGGCCTCGGGATCGGGCTCGAGGCGGAATGCGATCGGCGCGAAACTCTCCCCCGCCGGCCCGCTCAGCAGTTGGTAGCTCCTGCCCCGGACGGCGAGGAAGCGCAACCGCGCGAGGCCGTCCTCCACCTCGACGACCTCCAACCCGAAGACGGCGCGGTGGTCGTAGGCGTAGGTGCCGGCGAGATACTCCAAGTAGTTCGAAGCGCCATCGCCGTCGGCGTCGCCCTCCTTGGTCACATCGGCGAGGCTGTCGAGCTCGGCCGAGCGTGCGATCAGGTCCTCCTCCCAGCGGTCCGGCAAGCCGTCGCCGTCGCTGTCGGCCCCGAGGGTGAGGTCGAGCCGCGTCCGACCGCCAGGGTCGCCGATCGACAGCGCGCCGCCCTGCACCTCGATGGGCAGGTAGTCGACGCCGTCGATGCGCACCCGCACCAGGAAGGGCATCGCCGGCCGCAGCGCCGTGCTCTGGTAGAGGTCCGCCAGCGAGCCGGCGTCCATCGGCACCTTGAGCGAGTAGTTGACCCCCGGCGCGATCTCCGGGTCGACCGCCCCGGTCAAGACGTCGCCGGCCGAGCCGGCGAGGGTCACCGTCGCGTCGGTGAGCGGGTGGCCCTGCTCGTCGCGGACGGTGCCGTAGATCTCGTGGTGCGGCGCTGGGGGGAAGGCGAGCGCCGTCCCCGCCGTGAGCGCGAGCGCGAGTGAGGTGATCTTCGCTGTCATGTTAGGGCGTGTTGGGAGATGCGTCGTGGTCCGGTCGCGGGTGTCAGTTGCCGGAGTAGGAATAGGTTTCGAGGAAGAGCTCAATGTCCTTCACGGTTTCGAGGAAGACATCGAGGCCGACTTCGGCATCCGCGCGCAAGGTCTTGCCCGGGATGACGATCTTCCAGTTGCTGTTCCAGACCGAGCGGCCGACGAGGCGGCTGTTGGTGAAGCCGGGGGCGCTGCTGAACACCGTGCCGCTGGGCACCGCGCGGAAGGCCTGGTGCTTGCGGATCTGGAATGGCGCTTCGGTCAGCGAGTCGGCCGACTGGAAGCTCGGGTTGGTGCTGAAGTCGCTGTTGCCGATGTTGAAGGGCAGCGGGATGGCCTGGTCGTCGACGGTCCAGGTGCGGACGCCGCCGGTGTCGCCCAGCGGCGGCGAACGCATCGAGTCGGCGCCGACCGGGATCAGGTAGATGTAGGGCGTGGCGCTGAGCGCGTCGGGGTCGAGGAAGCCCAGGTCGGGGTCGGGCGGCGACTGCCCGCCGGCACCGGCCACCGCGCCGCCGTTCGAGGCGGGGTCGTCCATGCCGATGTAGCCGTCGAAGGCGATGCCGGAGGCGCGGATCTTGGTGGCGAAGGACGACGGGCTGAAGCCGTGGTCGCCGCCGGCCAGGGGCTGGCCGAAGAAGTTCACCCCGTCGGTGATCGTGGTCTGGAACGGGATGACGATGCCCGGCACCGGGAGGCCGTCGCCGGAGCCGATCTGCAGCGCGTGGCGGCGGACGTCGGGGTCGTCGAGGACGTCCGCCATGCGGTAGCTGGTCAGCTGGTCGCGCCAGTCGCCGTCGCCCTCCGCACCGGGCACGATGCGGTAGTTCTCCTCGCGCAGCGAGAAGGTCGTGCGGTAGCGGTCCGGGTTGTTGAAGCCGAGGCGCGTCTTGGCCACCGACCAGTCGCCCTCCATCTGTGCGAGCACGCCGGCGAGCCCGGGGTCGCCGGTGGTCGAGGCGCTGAACTGCGGCCGGCCTCCGGCGTCGAGGACCCCGAGCGCGCGGCTCTCGACGATGCTCTCGAAGAAGCCGGCGGCGGCGCTGCTGCCGGTCGCGTCGAGCAGGCCGGTCTCGTAGTCGTAGGCGCGGGCCGCCAGGTAGGTGTAGCGGGCGGCGAGGTCGAACAGGGTCTTGTACTTCTCCAGCGCCTCGTCGCGGTAGACGCGGAAGGCGAGGTCGCGGGTGCGGTAGCCCTGGATGATGGCGGCGGCGCGTTTGCGGAACACCTCGCGCTCGGCCTGGATGCGGTCGCCGCGGGCGATGAGGGCGCTGAGGTCGCGCTCGGCCTGGTCGAGCTCCCGCAGCGAGGCGTCGATGGCGAACAGCAGCCCGCCGAACTGGTTGAGCATGGTCTTGATCTCCTGCACCAGCTGGGCGTTTTCGATCTGCCACTGGTAGCCGGCGACGGCGTTGTCGAGCTGTTCCTCGAGGATGCGGATCTGGCTCTCCTGCCCTTTGATGGTGCCCTCGGCGATGACCCCGCGCAGCTCGAAGGCGAGCTTCGCGACGTTGCCGGCGATCAGCGCCGCGGCGCGGCCGGCGGAGGTGGCGTCGTTGGAGAAACCCAGCACCCGTGGGAAGGCCTCCTTGATGCCCTTGGCGAGCTCGCCCACCGCCTTGCCGCTCACCTCGGTGGTCTCCTTGATGATCGCCGCGGCGACGAGGATGCCCTGGGCGGTGTCGAGGTCGGTCTCTGCTTGGTTGGGGGTGCTGAGTTCGGCGGCGCGCGGGCTCAGCGCCGCGGTGTACATGTCGAGCGCGAGGTCGAGGTCGGCGTCGAGCGTGGCGTAGTCGTCGAGGGCGACGCGCAGCTTGTGCCGGGCGGCCAGCACGTTCGAGTAGGCGGTCTGCAGCTGCCCGGGGTGGCGGCGGCTGCCGGACCAGGCCGCCGGCTTCACCACCTGCCCATATGCGTCGATGACGTATTCGACCTTGCGGTCGTTCGTGACCTTGGCCGACAAGGTCTCCGAGCCGTCGCTGCTGAAGGTGCGGGACAGTTTGGGGTCGAGGTCGAAGCTGATCTTGAACTGGCCCGAGGGGTCGAACTCCCGCTCGACGATCTCGACGTAGGCGTAGTGGAGGTAGTCCGGCCCCTCGTAGCCCTGCGCGTAGGTGCGGCCCGGGCCGATGTCGTCCGGGTACGGGGTGCCGTAGATCTCGACCAGCTCGGTCTCGTAGGCCGCCTCCTGGACGCCGATGGCGTGCACGCGGGCGTCGAGCGTATCGTCTTGGCGGCGCAGCAGCTCGGTGGTGTCCTTGGCGTTGTCGAAGGCGAAGCCGGCGTTCTTGAGCGCCGCGACGGCGCGGTCGAACACCTGCTCGTAGTGGGTCTTGCCGGCGTCGATCTCGGCGGGCGAGATATCGAAGCTGAGCGCCCCGGCGGCGAGGCCGAGCGGGTTCAGGCGGCCGTCGGCGTTGTCGAGCGTCTGCTGGATGGCCTCGGCTTGGGCGACGACCTCGTCCAGCTCTGGGACGGTGGTGCGGTCGACCTTCTCGATGCCCTCGTTGACCGCATCTTCCTCGGGCAGGATCGAGTTGGCGGTGACCCAGTGGAAGAAGGCGCCCTGGCCCGCGCGCGCGGCCCATTCGTCGGTGCCCCAGTAGCGCGTGTTGCCGGTGCTCTCGTTCAGCTCGCCGTCGCTCAGGTGCGACCAACCCGAGCCGGGGTCGGCTTCGAACTGCTGCCGGTAGGTCAGGTCGAGCGTCTGGCTCGCGGTGCGGGCGAGCGCCGCGGCGGCGGCGGCAAACTTGCGCTCGTCCTGGTAGTCGACGCTGACCGGTTGGCCGAGGACGGAGGCGGCCTCGATGCGCGGCGTCCAGGCGAAGTGGTCGCTGTTGAGCAGGCCGTAGTAGCCCTTCAGTGCGGTCAGGTAGTGGCCGTAGGCGTCACCGTGGCCCTGGGGGTACTGCTCGGCGGCGTCGACCGCGTCGGCGGCGCCGTCGGCGTTGCTGTCCTTGATGTTGTAGTTCAGGGCGTAGACCGCCTCGCCGGAATCGATGCCGTTGGTGAAGTTCCAGACCAGCCGGTTGTAGACGGGGGTCAACTGGACGCCGGGGGCGAGCCGGTCGTCGCGGCCGCGCAGCAGGGTGAGCTCCTCGTCCATCACCGAGGCCAGCTGCCCTTTGAAGGCGTAGAGCGCGGTGTTGAACTCGCCGAACTGGGCGATGCCGAACTCGCCGTCGGTGCTGAAGGCGACCGTCGGGTTGGCGGCGTCGGCGTAGGCCTCGTTGCCGAGCAGCATGTAGAGGTCGTTCAGGTAGCCGGCCGCCAGCAGCAGCGCGTCGTTGGCGGCGGGCACGTTGAGGGGCGGCGCGCCGTCGATGCTGAGGTCCTTGCCGCGGTTGAGCACGGTCTCGTAGATCTCGATGAGGCCGAAGTCGTCGATCACGTCGAGGTTGAGGGCGATGTTCCCCTCCCAGCGCGGGCCCGCTTGGGTGATGAGCGAGACGTCGGTGTTCACGGCGTTGTTGAACAGGTCGGTGACGCGCTGTTCGAAGGGGTTGATCCCGGCCAGCGCGCGCTTGATCCAGCCGGGGGCGAACTGGGCGGGCATCCAGCGCGACCACTCGCCGGGGGTGGCGGCGCCGCCGCCGGTGGCGCCCGCGGCCGCGGTACCGGACTTCGCGCGGTAGCGCAGGGTGAAGTAGTTGTCCGTGAGGGTGAACAGGCTCGGCCCCTCGATCGTGTGGCTGACCTTCGCGGATTCCCCGGAGCCGGCCTTGGCGCCGGCGGTCAGCTCCTGCCAGCCGCCGAGGTTCGCGGTCTCTTGGCGGGCGTCGAGGCGGAGGTCGAAGCTGCTCTCGGCGCCGGGGTCCGACTGCGTGTAGAGGTCGACGGTGATGGTGTTCTGTGCGCCCAAGGTCTCCGGGGCGACGGCGAACACCAGGTCGAGCACATCGCCCGCGATCTCGCCGGGCGCGGTGGTGGCGACGGAGTTCTCGCGGCCGGGAACGTTCCAGACCAATGCTTCCGCGCCGTTGATGAACACGGCGGCGCCGTCGTTGGGCGCGATGTTGATGCTGGCGTAGAGGTCGATCGGCACGCCGCCCGCCCAGTCGAGCGTGTCGCGCAGCACGGCGTTCGGGAGCGAGCTGCCGTTGGCGGCTGCGCCGTCGCCATCGTCGATGACCAAGAGGTTGGCATCCAGGCTGCCGGGGGTCGCCCAGGCGCTGTCGTCGAAGGCGTAGTTGCGCGCCGCCGTGTAGCCGGCTGCCGGGTTGTTGAGGAACTGCCAACTGCGGGCGGCGCCGTTGCCGAGCACCTCGAGCGCCGCGAAGGTGTAGAGGATCGGCGCATTGCCCGACACGGGCTGGGCGGTGAGCCAGGCGAACTCGTAGTCCGAGGGGTCGCCGGCGAAGTCGCCGGAGTGCCGCAGGGTCAGCTTCTCGTCGAGCGGGTTGGCGCTCTCGATGACCTTCAGCTCGCCGCGGTAGAGCGGCGGCGCGACTTTGAAGACCTCGAGCGAGATCGGCGAGGCGTCGGGCGTGAAGGCTGCGCCGTCGCCGGCCGCCATGACGACGTAGCCGGTGCCGCCGCCGGCGGCGGAGATCGCGTAGGAGTCGACCGGCGTGTTGTCGTCATTGACGGTGGCCAGCTGGCTGACACCGATGGAGCGGTTCTTCGACGTGTCGACGATGTAGGTGCCGCGGCGTGAGGGGTCTTCCTTGAAGGTCTCCATCGTGGTGCTCAGCCCGTCGATCGCCGTGTCCCACTTCGCCTTGTCGGTGTCCCCCGTGTCGGCGAGCGCCTTGGCGTCGGCGACGTCTTTCGGGCTCATGACGTTGAGCAGGAAGTAGTCCTCGCCGAGCGGGGCGTCGATGAACTCGCCGACGAAGACGAGCGCGCCTTTGTCGCCGATGTTCGGGTCGAAGAACAGCCGCTCGGAGAGGTGGGGCGGCAGGTTGGGGAAGTAGGTCTTGCCCTGGTAGATGCTGGTGGCGATCGAGCCCGGCAGCTTCGCGAGGCCGGTCGCGCTCAGCTTGTAGGTCTTGGCCCGGGTCGGGTCGAACAGGCTGGCGCTGTCGGTGCCGTCGGCCGCCAGCGACTGCTGGTAGAGCAGGTTGGCGCTGATCTGGCCGCGCACGGCGGGGAGGCCGCGCTTCGGCAGGCCGAGCGACTCGGCCACGTTCAACACCGCCGGGTTGGCGGGCCAGACCGGGGTGAAGGTGATCTCCAGCGGCGTGCCGCCGACGGCGTCGCCGACGAATCCGCCCGAGCCGTCGGGCGCCCGCAGGTAGGGGACGATGGTGCCGAGCGCCGGCGGGCTGGCGACACCGGGGAAGTCGAAGCCGTCCGCCACCTTGTAGCGGTAGTGCATCCTGAAGTTCTTCGTCGGGTCGCTGACCGAACCGACGTTGACCCCGGCTCCGTGCGGCCCGCGGTAGATCCACGTGGTGCCCTTGCGGTCGACGTAAGTGAACTGGTCGTAGTCCACCGAACCGGCGGGGCCCGGCGTCGGCGAACTGTCCGTCGGGGCGCCCGCGACCTCCTGGTTCATCACCACGCCCTCCTCGTTGATGGGCAGCGGGATGACCGGCAGCGGCATCGGCGCCTGCAGCACCACGCCGACCGGCGCCTCGTAGTTGAAGGTGACGTCCTCGGGGTCGGCGAGGTCGCCGTCGCCGTTGGCGTCGAGTTCGCGGTAGACGTTGCGGGCGACCATCGCCGGGCGGCCGTCGGCGGCGGTGTAGTCGACCAACACGAAGGGCGCGGACGAGGCCGGCGAGTTGAGGTCGTCGCGCAGCGCCCAGGCGACACCGCCGCTCATCAAGGCGTGTTCCTCGTTCGGGTTCGCGCCCGGTTTCGTCATGTCGGGTTGGCGGTAGATGCTGCCGCCGGCCGCGGGGCCGAGCTCGCCGGAGCCGTCGTTGCGCGCCATGACGATGGCGTGGGCACCGCCGGCGGGGGTCGGTCCGAAGACCGTCTCGCCGTAGTAGCGCAGGCCGCGGCCGAGGTCGATGACGCCGGAGGTGAAGGCGTCGAGTTCGACGTTGAAGGCGTTCGAGTTGGCGATGACCGCGATGCCGAGCCCGGCGCCGTTCGAACCCGACCAATCGGCGCCGAGCGAGCTGGAGACGATCGACGCGACCTCGGCGCCGTCGATGAGGAGTGTCGCGCGCCGGTCGCCGTTGAGATCTGCGATGCTGATCGTGATGGCGACCTGGAGGGTCCCCCCCTCCAATTCGTCCGCCGCGAGCGCATAGCTCGCTTCGGCGAGGGACCCCGCTCTCCATCCCAGGCGCAAGACGTTGCCGACGTCGTAGATCAGGGCCAGCCCGTTGCCGTTCCCGCCCGTTTCAAACAGGCATTCCGGGTTGCCGGCCGCCTTGTCGAGGAAGTCGACATCGAGCACGAAGGTGGCGTCTTTCTGGTCGGCGTCTGCGATACCGCCGACTGTGCCATGGAAAGTCGGCAGCGCTCCCGCCGACGTGAACACGCTCGAGGCCGGCATCGGGATGTTCGCCAGCGTCAGCGGCGGCGCCTGCAGGCGGTAGCGCTGCACCTGGCTGGGCCAGTGCACGGTGGCGAAGGAGGAGGTGTTCTCCGGCGCGGTGTTGCGCTCGTACCACCACACCTCGAGGATGTCGTTGCCGGCGAGGGCGTTGACCGGGATGACCGCGCCTTCGGCCGCCGCATCGAAACCGGTGAGGAAGGGGTCGAGGTAGGCGCCGACGTTGAAGGCGTCGCCTTGCGACTGGCGGATGTAGCCGACCGCGCTCTCGATGCCGGCGGGCGGGTCGATGCGGTCGCCGACGACGGCGGGGAGGTTGGTGCCGTAGCCTTCGAAGTCGCTGTTGGTGATCGAGTAGACGCGCTCGAACCAGATCTCCTCGCCGTTCGTGTAGCGGATGAGGCTGCGGTTGCCGGTGCCCGGCACCGTGTAGAACACGTTCTGCGGTGTCAGGTGCGCGTGGGACCGGGTCTCGTCGTCCTGGTATTGGACGAAGGGGTTGTTGCCGGAGGCGAGCTGGATGCCGGTCGCCTGCGCGTCCGCGACCGCCTCGGGGCGGGCGTAGACTGAGTAGAAGGTGCGCAGGTCCGCTTCGGTCGGCTCGCCGGCGAGGTATTCCTCGGGCCATTTGAAGATGTAGCCGACGTAGCTCTTCGGCCAGAGCAAGTCCATCACCCCGGCCTCCTTCCAGTAGATCAGCACCTCGTTGCTCTGCTGTTCGTCGTCCTCGTCGATGTCGCCATCGCCGTCGAGGTCGAACAGGCGCAGCGGGGTCGTCTCTTTGACGGCGAAGAGGTTGCGCTTCGTCCCGCCGAGCGTGACGTGCTCGTAGAGGTAGGGGTCGGTGGCGAGGCTGATCCCGGCGACCACGTCGGGCACCAGCGCTTCCTCTTCGGGGGTGAGCTCCGTTTCATCGACGGCGTACACGGGCTCGCCGATGGAGACTTTGACCTCGTCGGGACGCACCTCCTGGACCACGTCGACAATCTCGAAGCCGAGGTGCTCGCGGTAGATGCGCTGGGGTTCGATCAGGTCGCCGAGCAGTTCGACGAAGACGCGGCCCTCGATGTTGTAGGCGTGGATCGAGTTGTCGAGGGGGTCGTACCAAAGCGTCCGCCGCTCGGGGGGCAGGCGCACGCCCGGGTTCTCCGGGTCGTAGGGGTTGTCGGGGTCGTGGTCGTGGCTGTCGACCACGGCGACCTGCTCTTGAAACAGGTTGTTGAAGATGATGTTCACCTCGCCGACGCGCTCTTCCGGCACGGCCACGAGCGGGCCGTTGAAGTCGCGCTCCGTCCAGTAGATCGTCTTGGGTGGTTTCGCGGGCGAGCCGGAAATGGTGTAGCGCTGGGTGAAGATGTTGCCGCTGACGCGCTCCTCCCACTGCACCTCCATGACGCCCGGCTCGGTGGCGAAGACCTTCTGCGCGTGCGGGCTCCAGTAGAACTTCCCGCTGGCGGCGTTGGCGGGCTCCTTGAAGTAGAACTCCGCCTCGGCGAACACGTTCGGGTCGAGCGGGGTGCCGTCCGGCTTGCGGTCCGGCCGCGGGATCTCCGAGCCGAGCGGGAAGGTGACGGTGCGCAGCACCATCGGCCGGCCCAACTTCACCGAGCGCAACTGGATGGTCTGCGAGGTCAAGGGCGTGACCTGGTCCGGGGCGAGCGGGGTGAACGAAGGGTTGAGGATCGTCCCGGGCGCGCCGGCCGTCTCGTTGGTGCTGCCGGCGACGACGGTCGCGCCATTCTTGATCCGGGTCGCCACCCATCCCCCGAAGGCGGTGGCACCGGCGAACTGTTCGCCCGTCCGTTCCGTCGGGCCGGGCGGTTCCGGGTCGGGCGGCCTGCCAGCCTCGCTGTGCTGGTTGCGGATGCCGTTGTCGAGCTGCGGCAGCGCCTGGCCTGCGGCGTGCCCGGCGAAGGCGAGCGCACCGGCGGCGGCGACCGCGGCCCCGGCGAACCGGTGGGCTGTGTGGGTTCGGAACATCGGGTCGACCGGGTTCGGGTTCGGAGGGCGGGCGGGCCGGGCTACTCGGCGGCGGGCGGCGCGTCTTCGATGCTCGCGGCGACGAGCGCTTCGAGCTTGGCGAGGCGTTCCTCGAGCGAGGCGATCTTCGCGTCGCGCTCGGCGAGCTGCTGGTCCTTCTCCTCCCGAAGTTCGCGGAACGCGGCCACGGTCAATGCGGAAAAGCCTTTGATGTTGACCGTCTTGTAGAGTTCCGAATCTGCGGAAGGATCAGCCTTTGGAAGGGGGATTTCTTCGACCCACTCGGGGAACACCTCCTCCACCTCCTGCGCAACAAACCCAATCTGCGAGCCAGTGGGTTGCCCGTCCCTCTCGGGACTCGAGTATTCGAAAGTGACCGGTCGCAGCTTGAGAATCTGTCCCAAAGCGCCATCGATGTCTTGGATGTCTTTCTTCAGCCGGACATCGGAATACGATCCCCATTCGCCGCCACCGGGTTTGTAGGCGTTGCCGTGGTTAACTTCAAAACCGTAGTCGATGTGGCGGATGAAGTTCCCGTTGGGGAACTGGGCGATGAAGGTTCGGGTGTCCGAGTCGCGAGCCTGAATCGTTGCCGTAACGTTGCTCCAGCCCCCGAAATTTACGTTGAACTGTTGCCCCGAAGTCGTTGATCCGATTTCGACTTCGCCCGCGAAGTTCACGGTGTTGTTGGAGATGCCATAAGAGAACACTTCGGAGTCGGCGCCGTTGTTCCTGCGGAAGAAGACCGTCCGGTCGTCGTCGCCGACGAGGTTGGGGGTGCTGTCGCCGTTGTAGAGGAAACCGCCGCCATAGGTTGTGGATTGGCCGGCGTAGAACAGGCCGCTGCCCTGGCTCGAGCCGGTCGCGTAGACGCGGGCGACATCGTTGTCGGGACGGACGACGTGCAGGTCGGCGGAAGGGCCGGTGGTGCCGATCCCGAGGTCGCCGGTGCTGTCCCTCAGCGTCATCCGCACTTCGTTGCCGGCTCGGAACGCGAGGCCGCGGCTGCCGACGACATCGTTGTAGAGGATCCCGCCGTGCCGTGATCCACCGGGGCGACCGAATAGGATCCCCGCCTCGCGCTGCCAGAAGGTGTTGAGTTGGAGGAAGGCGTTCTCGGTCTGCTCGACGAGGATGTCGGCTTCCGGGTCGATGACCGCCCCGGACGTGCCGGACTTGTAGACGTGGATTCTCGCCTGTGGGTTGGTGGTGTTGAACCCCACATCGCCGTAGAGCGTGATCTGATCGGTGGCGCCCGAGGCCTTGCCGAGTTGGATGTCGCCCCCGGTGGCGTTCAGATAGAGCGTCGTCGGCGAGCCGTTCGTCCTGGCGAGGATCTCGTTGTTGTCGAACAGCAGGTTCGTCCCGTCCTGGTCGCCGATCATGAGCTCACCGGAGCCATCGGCGAGGCTGGCGTCGGTGCTGCCGAAGACATGGAGCGAGACCCGGGGCGAGTCCGTGCCGATGCCGAGGTTGTCGACTTCGATCTGGTCCGCCTCGAACGCGCCGCTCGTCGGGCCGAACTCGGCGACCCGGGCGTGTTCGGCGATCACCGCGAAGGGGGCGGCGAGGAAGGCGAGGCGCGGCTGGATCTCGCCGGGGACCGCCGGCGGGTTCATCACGGTGACGCCGAGGAAGCGCTCGTCGCCATCGAAGGCGCCGAGCAGCGCGCCGGCGCCATTGGAGACCGCCGCTGCACCTGAGAGCGGGGAGGGGTCGCCGTCGGCGACGGTGATGGCCTCGCCCTCGCCGAGCCGGACGCTGAAGAAGCCCTCGCCGGTGACGGTGACGATCTGTTTCTCCGCCCAGATCAGCGCGCCGCCCGACTGCTGGTTCCAGATGCGGAAGCGGATCTCGAAGTTGGCTGCGGTGCCGGTGGTGCCGGGGCCGCCGGCGCTGGTGAGCGGGCCGCCGGAGCTGTTCAGGAGTTGGCCTTGGTAGTCGATCAGACCGGGCGGGCCATCGACTTGGGCGACGGCGGTGACCGCGGTGGCGAGGGCGAAGGCGGCGCTGAGGGCGAGGTGGCGTTTCATGGTGGATTCGTGGCTGGGATGGGAAAAGGGTGATGGTCGGGAGCGGCGTTACTCGGTG
Source organism: Verrucomicrobiia bacterium (assembly GCA_030430255.1). Lineage (GTDB taxonomy): Bacteria > Verrucomicrobiota > Verrucomicrobiia > Verrucomicrobiales > DEV007 > JAUIGD01. Next base: position 22,611 of record JAUIGD010000007.1, on the reverse strand, counting down.
AGGGCTTCGGTGAAGGTGTCGATGTCGCTGACGCGGCGCAGCACGAAGGAGCCGCGGACGGTGATGTCTTGGGCGCGAAGGCCGGAGATGGTTTCGGTGTAGGTGCCGCCGAGCACGGTGCTGCCCCAGCCGAGGTCGTTGAGGCCGAGCGTCGCCGCGTCGGCGGCGAAAGAGAGGTCGATGTCGCGGCCGACGGTGTAGGATTCGATCCCCTCGGCGAGCGGGGCGGCGGAGAATTGCGCGTCCTTGTTGTCGTGGTCGGGGTGGAAGGTGTGCAGGAAGGGGTTGGTCGCCGCGGTGTGGGCGAGCACGACATCGAAGTTCGTGGTGCCGGCGAGCCCGAGGTCGGCGCCCGTGCCGGTGACCTTGGCGCCGAGCGGGAAAGTGGAAGTCGAGATCCGCCGGGCTTCGGAGATGCGGTCGGCATCGAGGTTCGCCTCGTCGTGGGTGAGGATCTGATCGCCGCCGCCGGTGCCGAGGTAGACCTTCTGCAGCAGGCGGATGTCGCCCGCGGCGTCGCGGTGCAGGATCAGCCGCACGGGGAAGGCGGAGGGTGCGTCGGCGTCGGCGTCGGTGGTCACGTCGACGGTGCCCTGGCCGTCGGGCGCCGGCGGGCCGGGGGCGGCGGTGACCTGATCGACTTTGTTCACCACGGCGGCGCCGATCCAGAGGCCCGCCCGCGAGGTGGTGACGGCGCTCACCGGCAGGTCGATGCGGCTGATGCCGAGCGAGTCGCTGACCCGCACGAGGCTGGCGAAGAGGTCGCCCGCCGAACCGGCCATGGTCGCGCGGTCGACCGCGAAGGCGACTTCGACCTCCTCCCCGGCTGCCAGCGAGAGGGTGGTGGTGGCGGTGAAGTCGCTGTAGGTGAACTCGCCGCTGGTCAGGTCGAGCGCGCCGCGGATCCGCAGCGGGACGCTGCCCGCCACGGCGGTTTCGCCCGCCGGTGGCGCCTCTGAAGCGACCGGTGCCAGGGTGGCGTCCACCGCCTCGTCGGTGACGTTGCGGAGCTTCATCGCCAGGACGGTCCCGGTGTCGCCGAAGGCGAAACCCGAGCCGACGACGGTGATCCGCAGCGGTCCGTAGTAGTCGGAGAACTGCGAGCTGCGGATCCAGTAGGCGCGCCCGCGGGTGACCGGTTCGAACAGCGGCGCACCGATCGCGACCGGGTTGGCGGTGATCGGGCCGCCGTCGTATTTCAGGATGTCGGGCCCTGCCGCCAAGGCGCTGCTATAGGACAGGAACGTTTCGAAATTGGTCTCCGGAAGGGCGCTCGGGAAGCCGAAGAAATTGAGGCCCGAACTCTTCCAGGCGTAGCGGGGTGGGGCGGGCACCCCTTTGACCGCATGGGTGAAGGTCGCCGTGCCGTCCGCCACCTTCACGAGATAGGCGGCGTTGGGCGACAGGGACGACATCGTCGAGTCGACCGGGAAGCCGCGCTTCCAGACGAGCCACTGCGTATCCGGTTGCACCGGGGCGACCGGCGACTGGGTGAAATGGGTCGGCGAGGCGATCGGGTTCCAGCGCCACACTTCCTGGACGCTGACCGGGAACAGGTCGTCGATCGCGTCGTGGGAGGCGTCGTGCGGAAGCCAGATCGCGTTCCAGCCCGCTTTGAATGTGTACTGTTCCGAAACCCACTGGGCGCCAGCGCTCTGCCCGAGACAGGTGAGTGCGGCGGCGGTGAGGAGGGCGAGGGAGAGGGGGCGATTAGACATCGTCACTATGCTCTATGCAGTTTTCGGGAAAAGGTTTCCCAAGTTGTGAAAAAAGTCGCGGGCGGGCGGTGCAGGAGACGCGCGTATATCCAAACATAACGTCCTAACATAACGCCAAACATGCGCCGGGGACTGCCCTGGACATCGGGGGAACTGGCAGTCGACGGAGGAGGCTGATTGATGGATTGCCGACGGAGGGACGGTGGCCGCTGCGCTGAATGAGCACGCAATTGGTATGACCCTCCCAAGTCGATAGGGATTCTGTTTATGACGACGCGTTCGAATAGGGTCAATGTTTTTTTTGCAGGGCTTCAGTCTATTGGTGATAGGCAGGGCGGCCGGTAGCCGGAGTGGCGGAGCAGGATCCCCGCCGCGATTGGCCTCCTGAGGATGTCGGCTGTGGTTTGGTATGTCGCCCGCTGCCGAGCGTTGCGCCGATCACCGTCTTCGCTGTGGATCTCTTCAGCGGAGCGCGCGCTGTCGTTCGGGCGGTCGTGGTTCCGTCGGTCGCCGCCGCAGCCGATCGAGAACTCGCTTCTCCCTTCGTCGTCGCCGGGCAGTAAGGTCGACAGGGCGGCGCCCCAGCAGCGGCTGGTGGTGCTCACCGCCAGCGAGCGGGTCGCCGGGGAGCTGCGGGCGTTGGCCGGTGCGATCTGACGGCGGTTGCCGCCCATCCCCACCGAGGCCGCCATTGACACGGCGCGAAGCTCGGCGCCCGGCATGCTCGGGATCGGTTCAGCGGGCCGAACGCCCCGCCCGCCAGGCCTGAGCAGCGCCCGCTCCGTGCGGCGTGGAGGAAGCGCCGGCGTGCGTCCGGAGGGTTGAGCGCCTCCGGGTCGGCGGGACCTCCAGCCCTGATGCAGCCCTACATGCGAAACGATGGGTTGCGGAGCTTTTCAACCGGCTGCTAGCGTGTCCCCATGCGTACAGCTGCGGTGCTCCTCTCCCTCGCCTTGACCTCCAACGCCTTCGCGGCGCCGGAGGGCTTCGTCGTCGAGACCTATTCGGACAAAGTCCAAAACCCCACGGCGTTTTGCTTCGACGACTCCGGGCGGCTCTATGTCACCGAGACCTTCCGCTTCCGGGTCGGGGTCGAGGACAACCGCGACCACACCTATTGGATCATGGACGACCTGGCGACGGACACCACGGAGCAGAGGGTGGCCTATTACGGGCGCTACGCGGAGGAGAAGATCGGCGACGCCGATTACTTCACCAAGGAGTCCGAGCGGGTGGTCGTGCTGGAGGACCGCGACGGCGACGGGCGCGCCGAGGCGCCGACGGTCTTCGCCGATGATTTCGACGCGGTCGAGGACGGGCCAGCGATCGGCATCCTCGCCGACCCGGATGGCAGACGCGTGCTCATGGCCAGCGTCCCGCACCTGTGGTCGCTCGAGGATGCCGACGGCGACGGGGTCGCCGAGCGGCGCGAGAAGCTGATCTCAGGCCTCGGTATCAAGACCTCCCTCTCCGGCCACGACCTGCACGGCCTGATCTGGGGCCCCGACGGCAAGCTGTACTTCTCGCTCGGCGACCGCGGTTACAACGTCACGACGAAGGAGGGGGCCGTTTTGAAGAACACCAACTCCGGCGCCGCGTTCCGCTGCGACCCGGACGGCTCCAACCTGGAGATCTTCTACCACAACCTGCGCAACCCGCAGGAGATCGCCTTCAACGAGTACGGCGACCTGTTCACCGTCGACAACAACTGCGACCAGGGCGATTCGGCGCGGGTCTGTTACCTGATCGAGGGCGGCGACGGCGGCTGGTCGCTGGGCGCGCAGGCGCTCACCACCTACAGGGACCACATCCGCGACGGCGGCATGGGGCAGCGGCCGCACTGGTTGGAGGAGGGCGTGTGGAAGACCCGCCACGAGGGTTCGCCGCAGTTCCACCTGCCGCCCATCGCCCACCTCACCAACGGCCCGAGCGGCCTGGTGTTCGACTCCGGCACCTCGATGCCCGGGCGCTACCGGAACCACTTCCTCGTCTGCGACTACAAAGGCGCGCCGAACGTGTGCTTCCTCTACTCGTTCAAGGTGCGGCGGAGCGGCGCCGGCTACACGATGGACGACGCCCACGTCTTCCACAGCGGCGTGCCGAACACCGACGTCGAGATCGGCCACGACGGGAAGGTCTACCTGCTCGACTTCGGCGGCGGCTGGACGCGCACCGACCGCGGCAACGTCTACGCGATCTATCAACCCGATGGCGTCAAAAACGAGGCCGTCACCGAGGCGGCCAAACTCTTCCGCGAGGGCTTCCCGGCCGACGCCGGCGCGCTCTTCGAACTCCTCGCCCACCCGGACATGCGCGTCCGCCAGCGCGCCCAGTTCGAGCTCGTCGGGAAACCCTCCGCCGAACTCGTCGACCAGCTGGCCGAGTTCGCGGCATCGGCTCCCGAGCCGGGGTGTTACCACGCGGTCTGGGCTTTGCAGATGCTCGGGAAAAATCGCCCGGAAGCCGGTGAGCGCCTCGCCGAGCTGCTCTTCGAAGGCGGTGCGGAGATCCGCGCGCAGGCGGCGCGTGCGCTCGGGGAGATCAGGCCTGCCGATGCGTGGGACTTGCTCGCCGATGCCGCCGCCGCCCCCCCTTTGGGCGACGAGAGCCCCAGGGTGCGCTGCCTGGCGGCGATCGCGTTGGGCAAGTATGGCGACCCGATGGCCGTCGGCACCCTGCTCCACTCGCTCGCCCACAACGACAACGCCGACCTCTATCTCCGCCACGCGGCGGTCTACGCCCTCTCGCTGCTGCTCGGCGACGAGGAGATCGACGCGTTGCCGACCCACCGGGATCTCGACGGTACGCGCTACATCGACCTGCCCGCCGTGCGGCTCGGGGTCTGCCTCGCCCTCCGCCGCCAGCTCAACCCGCGCGTCGCCGAGTTCCTGGCCGATGCCGACCCGGAGGTCGCCGCCGCCGCGGTCCGCGCCTGCAACGACCTCGATGTCCCCGGCGGGGCCGAGGCGCTCGCCGAGTTCAGCAGGCGCTACGCCGAGGGCGGCCACGGGGCGGCGGCGTTGAGCGAGGTGCTGTTCCGCCGCCTGATCAACGCCAACGTCCGCGCCGGTACCCCCGCGCACGCTGCGAACTTGGTGGCGCTCGCCGGCAACGGCACGCTCCCCGAAACCCAGCGCCTGCTCTGTTTGAAAGCGCTCGAGACCTTCGCCGCCCCCGAGCCGATCGACCCGACGCTCGGCATCCACCGGCCGCTCGAGCCGCGCGACGAGGCGGCGGTGCGCGCCGCCCTCGAGGCGCCGCTGCTCTCTCTCTTCGCCAAGTCCACCGGCGACCTCGCCGCCGCCGCGACCAAGCTCGTCACGATCTACGACCTCTCGCTCGACAGCGATCTGCTCGCCCGCCGCGTGCTCGACTCCCGCCAGCCGGAGCGGCTGCGCGAGGCGGCGATCGAGCGGCTCGGCGCCGACCGCGACTTCACCGACAAACCCGTCTTCCGCGGCGCCCTGTCCGACCCCTCGCCCGCCGTGCGCGCCGCCGCCGGCCGCGTCTGGGTGACCCGCTATCCTGGCGAGGCGATGGAGGCCATCGACACGCTGCTCGCCAACGACCTGGACTCCGACAAGCGCGCCGCCTTCGCCCTGCTCGCCGGGGACAGCAGCCCGGAGGCCGCCTCGCGGCTCGTCGAGAACCTGCAGCGCCTCATGGACGGCACGCTCTACCGCACCGTCCACCTCGACCTCTACGAGGCCGCACAGAAACAGGGTTCCGACCACGTGCGGGCGAAGCTCGACGAGGTCGACGCCTGGCTCGCGGGGCAAAGCCGCACCGTCTATGACTTCACCCGCGAGGGGGGTGACCCCGACCACGGGCGGCAGATCTTCGCCAACCAGGGCCTTTGCTTGAAGTGCCACAAGGGCGAGCGCGGCGGCGGCGACGCCGGCCCGCCGTTGACCAGCATCGCCCGCCTGCGCCGCAGCGACGAGATCCTCGCCAGCCTGCTCAACCCCAACGCCGAGATCATCCCCGGCTACGGCACGATGGCCATCACTCTGAAGGACGGCACCGTCCACACCGGCAGCCCGCTCGACGAGACCGCCGACACGCTCACGCTCAAATCCGCCACCGGCGAGCAGCTGCAGATCCCCCTAACAGAGATCCAAGAACGCACGCCCGAGGTCAGCTCCATGCCGCCGATGGTCACCACCGGCATCCTGAGCAAGCAGGAGACCCGCGACCTGATGGCCTTCCTGATGACGCTGACGGAGCGGCGGTAGCGGCATGGGTTTGGGTTGGAGGGCGGAGCTCCGCCTCCGCCGTGACCGGCCCGGAGGGCAAGCGTCCCGCTTGCCGCCGATGCTCGGGTCCCCATGCCGAACGCCCTCAGCCCTAGCGGCGGCCATCCGCGGCGATTCTAGCCCGAATCGATCACCAAGCTCCGGGCTGTGGCTCGCCCTCGTTGACGCTGAGGGCGTTGGTGTGGTGACCGGCTCGGGCAGGGTGTTCACCCAGCCGCTTCGCCGATCCCTGCCGCCGCCTACTCAGCGTCAACGATCGGCGGCGCCTCGCCTGCGGAGGTGGCGATCGATCCGGGCTAGGCGCATGGGCGCTGCCCGTCGCAAAGGGCCCCGCCGGCGCCGATCACTTCCGCACGGCGCGCAGGCGGAAGAACTGCCTGCCCCCGGCGCCGCCCGGACCGGGGGCCGCGAAGGTCAAGGTGCGCGTGCCGTCGCCGTTGTTCTGCGCGGCGACGAAGTCGAGGTCGGTCCATGTCAGCAGATCGGGCGAGATCTGGCCGGTGAGCACCGCTTCTTCGGCGCGCAGGTTTTGATCCAAGGTGACGGTGAGGTCCCCGCCGAGGAGGGAGACGGAGGCCGGTCCGGAGATCGCGTAGTCGAGCAGGTTCGAGCGGCCGTTGCGGTCGTCGTCGTCGTCGGGACCGCCGCCGATGCCGTTGGCGCTCGCCCAGTCGGCATAGCGTTGCCCGCCCCCCGCCCCGGGCGTCCCGCCCAGGCTGGCGCTGGGCCGCCAGTTCGCGGGGTCGGCGTGGTCGGGGTTGGACTCCGGGCAGACGAGCACCAGCGAGTAGCCGTCGCCGTCGGCGCTGGTCGGCCACGGGAACTGGTCGTTGTAGGTGAAGTCGCGGATCGCGGCGCCGTCGGCGGCGCTCAGGACCACGCGTTCGCCGTCGTTGCTGAGGCTGCCGCCGAAGGTGGCGGCGATGGCGGCGCCCGGGTAGCGGGCGGCGAAGGCGGCGGGGGTCTTGACGACGGTGGCGTAGGCGCCGGGCGCGATCACCGTATCGTCCTCGAACCGGAGGTCGATCCCGTCCGAGAAGCGCACGCCGGTGAGGTCGACGGGCGCCGCGCCGATGTTCAGCAGCTCGACGAACTCGAAGTCGCCGCGGTCGAAGATCCCGGCGGGGTCCTCGTCCGCCGAGGGCCCGGCGGGCCGGTAGTTGAACTCGGAGATGACGAGGTTGCTCGCGTCGGCGGGGACGGCGTCGATCAGGAAGGTGGCCTCGGTCAGCGCCGACCACTGCCCGCCCTCCAGCACCGCGGCGCGCAGGGTGGTCTGCTCGGTGAGGGGCACCGGGCCGGTGTAGGGGATCCCCGATGACTGGGTGATCACCGACGAGCCGACGATCTCGGGCTGCAGCAACAGGTCGCTGCTGCCCGTGCTGGCGTTGAGCCCGTGGATCGCCAGGATGTTCTCGCCGGCGACGAGGAGCCCGAGGTGCGGGGTGATGTCGAAGTTCTCAAACTCCAAGGCCTCGCTGTCGGCGTGGTTCAGCCCGCCGGTCGACGCGTCCCAGGTCAGCGGGGAGGGGGCGTTGACGCCCGCGACCTCGGTGCCGTTGAGGAAGGCGACGAAGCCGTCGTCGTAGCGCATCCGCAGCGTCAGGGTGTTGAAGGTCGCGGGGTCGGCCACCTCGAAGGGCACCCTGATATACACCGAGGCGACGCTGTTCCGCATCGCGGTGGTGTCGATGCCGATGAAGGGCGAGAAATCGAAGGCGCCGCCGACGGAGCGTTCGTAGCCGACGCCGGTGGTGCCGTCCAGCCATGCCGAATCGTCGAAGGGCTCGGCGCCGCCATGCCAGGTGGGACCGATGTCGGCGGTCGGGATGAGGGCGCGCGCCGGGGCGCCGGCCGGCAGCAGGGTGGCGCCCGTCACAGTGACGTCGCCGCGCGGGTCGCTGCCGTCGGTGGTGTAGAACACCGCCCCGCCCGGCGCGGTGATCGCGACCCCGAACCCGCTCGGCACGCTGCCGCCGTGCTGGTTGAAGCTCGGGGCGCCGGTCGTCGGGAAGAGCCCGGCGCCGCGCAGCTGGTCGAGCACCACCGCGTTGCGGCCGGTGAAGAAGACGCCCGTGACCCAGTCGAGCTCCGTCTGCCAGGTCCCCTTGTCGAGCGGCGGCTCGTTGTGTTGGTCGCCCCAGCGCGCCGACTCGGCGATGATCGCCAGGTCGATCTGCGCGGCGCGCGCGTTCCAGCGCTCGAGGTTGCGCGCTTCGGTGAGGGCGCCGCCGTTGAAGAAGTGCTTCTGCACGCGGTCGCCGAAGCGCTGGCGGTAGCGGGGGTTCTGGGCGAGCTGCTGGCTCAGCCAGCGCGGGTTGAAGGCCGGGGCGGACTGGCCGGTGCTCACCGTGGTGGTCATGTTGGTGCTCAGGCTGTGGTTGCCCGCCGCCATGGAGTGTTCGGAGTCGTGGCAGAGCCAGCGCCACGGGTCGCGCGCTTCGGGGGCGCGGTTGCGGATGCCGTAGAAGTTGTTCGGCCCGCTGTTGCCGAGGTTCAGCGGCCCGTCGCGGTTGCCGCAGAAGAAGTTGATCAGCATGTAGTCGATCAGGTTGTCGACATCGACGTAGACGGGCAGCGCCGGGTTGTCGCTGCCGTCCGGGTTCTTGCCCTGAACGGCGTAGTAGTCGGCGTCGGCCGCGAAGCCGGCCAGCGCCAGCGCGTGCAGATCGCGGTAGGCGTCGATGGTGCCGTCGACCGGGTTGACGCCGCCGCCCGAGGGTTTGACGACGTCCCAGTCCTCGCGCCGCCCGCCCAGGTAGCTTTCGGCGAAGGCGCTCTCGGAGCGCTCCTGGGTCTGGTAGAGGCCCCAGTATTGGCCGTTGAGGTAGAGGTGGTAGTAGGAGCTGCGGGTGTAGGGTTGGCCGACGTCGCGCTGGCAGTCGCGGTGGAAGACGTCGCGGAGGAAGGTGTTGTGCCGCTCGTCGTTGCCGGTGTTGTTGCTCCAGGCGTAGTTTTGCGCGGTGCGCAGGTCGATCTTGTCGAAGTCGTCGGCGCCGTCTTCGCCGAACAGCTGGTAGCGCAGCCGCGAGGGGCCGTAGGCGCTGCGGAAGAAGAGCCGGAACGAGTGCTTCGGGTTGAAGCCGCCGCGCGAGAAGCCGCCGCGGATCCGCAGCCCGGCGTTCACCTGGAAGGCGGGCGTGTTGTCGGGGTTGATCAACTCCACCGACGTCGGTCGCTCCCAGGTGTCGCCATCGCTGCTGGCGTGGGTGTAGATGCCGTCGCTGGCCCCGGTGAGGTGGTGCTGGTCGGTGACGATGGACAGCGAAGGGATCTGGGTCAGCGCGTCGCGCAACTGTGGCCCCCAGGTCGCGTGGCCCACGATGTTCGGGTCCATCCCGTAGTCGAACACCTGGCCGTTGACCGAGCCGCTCGGCCATCCGGGCGGCGCGGCGCCGGTGGGCGATTGGGTGACGACATCGTCGAGGAACACGTAGGTGTGCGTGTCGGTGTTGGTCGGCTCGTGGTCGGCGAGGAAGGCCGCCGCGCGCAGGGTGGTGGTGGCGGCGACCTCCACCGTCGCCAGCGGCGGGGTGGCGTCGGCGGCGGCGGGGACCTGCGTGCCGTTGGCGAGCGTCGGGGTGCTGGCGTCGGTGGTGTAGACGATGGTCGCCCCCGGGGTCGCGCTGGAGATCGTGATGGTCTGGGCGACCTCGTAGAAGCCGCGGTCGGGGGAAAACTTCGTGTCGGCGACGAAGCCGACCACCCCGGCCGCGGAGTTTTCGGCGCCGGGGGTGGGGTCGGTGAGGTAGCGGAACTCAACGCCGCCCGGTGCGGTGCCGTAGGCGACGTCCTCCCGCTGCGGCGGGAAGGCGGGCGCGATCTCGGCGGCGATGGAGCCGTCGGGGCGGACGAGCGCCAGATACTCGCCATCGCTATCGAGCTGGAAGTTGGTGTGCAGCTCGCCGGCGGGGTCGGTGCGGTCTTTGCCGGAGGCGAACACCACGAGGAAGGCGTCGCCGGCGATGCCCGCTCCGGCGGGGAACACCCACTTCAGCGGCAGCGCCGGGTTGTCCGTCAGCGCCCAGCCGGCCAGGTCGACGGAGAAGGCGTTGGGGTTCTTGAGCTCGATCCAGTCGGACGAATCGCCGTCGCCGTCGTCGATCGTGTCCGCGTTGTCGGCCATGAACTCGTTGAGCAGCGGCGGCAGCGGGGCCGCGTCGACGTAGACGGTCGCCGTCGCGGTGCTGTCGCCGTTGGCGTTGCTCGCGGTGAGCGTGTAGGTGGTGGTGTCCGCCGGGCTGACGACGGCGCTGCCCGCGTCGCTCGCCAGCGGCCCGGGGACGCCGCCGATGGTCACCGAGTCGGCCCCGGTCACCTCCCAGGAGAGCGTCGCGCTCCCGCCCGCGGCGATGTTCGACGGCGCCGCGCTGAAGTCGGCGATCGCCGGGCGCGGGTTCGAGGCGTAGAGCAAGGCGCCGGGCGCCAGCGCCCCGAGGCTCACCCGCGGCTCGTAGATCAGGCCTTGGAAGAAATCGCCGCCGAACCCGAGCGGGTGCATCCCGACGGCGATGGTGCGGTTCAAACTGTCGCCGAAGTCGGTGATCGTCGCGCCCTGCACCGTCCCGACCGGGTCGTCGCCGTCGAGGTAGAACGTGAAGTCCCCGCTGACGTCGCCGCCCGAGAGGCCGGTGGCGGTGAACACCGCGGCGGCGTAATGCCATTCGCCGGCCGGGGCGTCGCCGATCGCCGGGTCGCCGACGCCGGACGCGGTCATGGAAACCCCGCTCGCCGCGGCGCGACGGACCAGCTTCTCGGTGCCGGCGTAGTCGATGATCGAGTTGACGTTGCCGCCGCCCGTGTATTTGAACCAGGCCTCGAAGGTGAACCCGCCGGCGGCGTGGACGGCCGAGTTCAGCAGCTGCCGGGTGCCCGGGGAGAGGACGCCGGCGCCGCCGTCGAAGGAGAGCGAACGGTTCCCCGCGCCGCCCGGGACCCCGGCGCTCGGGACGTCGGCCGAGAGGGTCACCGGCCCGCTCACGGCGCCGTCCGAACCACCGACGCTCGGCACGGTGCCGCCCGAGACCGCCCCCGCGTCCGAGCCGTTGACCCGGTAGTGGAACAGGGTCTGTCCAAAGAGGTCGGGGGCGGGGAGCAAGGCGCCCCACGCGAGCGCCAGCGAGATCGAGATGCGAGCAGACATGAGATTGGGTTCCGGGCACACGCCGGGTGTCGTGCTGCGGGAGCGCGCACGAACGACCGCCCGCTCGGGGAGGTGCCGCCCTGATAAAGACCGGCCAGCGGGTGGGTTGACGATTGCCCGGAATCGGGCTCCAGGCGAGCGCTGGGCGAGCTTTACGCGGAGCGCCGGCGGCGGAAGAGCAGGAGCGCCGAAGCGACCCCGAACAGCGCGGTGCTGCCGGGCTCGGGGACGAACAACAGCTCGGAAGGCGTCAGCGCGCCCAGCGAAACCCTCGGCTCATAGATTTGACCGACGAAGAAGTCGCCGGCGAAGCCGACCGGGTGCGCCCCGACGGAGATCGTGCGGTTGAGGCTGTCGCCAAAGTTGTCGATCGTCACGCCCGCGAGGGTGCCGACGGGGGTGGTGCCGTCGAGGTAGAAGGTGAAGTCGCCGTTGATGCTGGTGCCGGCGAGACCCGTCGAGGTGAACACGGCTGCGGCGTAGTGCCATTCGCCGGTGCCGGTCACGCCGATGAGCGGATCGCCGACGCCGCTGGCGGTCATCGAGACCCCCGTGGCGGCGTCGCGCCGCACGAGCTTCTCGGTGCCGGCGTAGTCGATGATGGAGTTGACGTTGCCCCCGCCGGCGAAGTTGAACCACGCCTCGAAGGTGAAGCCGCCGGCGGCATCCACGGAAGAGTTCAGGAGCTGTTGGGTGCCGGGCAGGTTGAAACCGCCGTCGCCGGCGAAGTCCAGCGACCGGTTGCCGGCGCCTGCGGGCACGCCGGTCGTCGGGACGCTGGCGCTCAAGGTCGCGCCGTTGCCGATCGAGGTGCCGTCCGGGCCACCGCCGAACCCGGGGACGGTGCCTCCGGCGACCGTCGCGGCGTCCGTGTCGTTGACGCTGTAGTGGAGGACGGTCGTGGCGGCATGGGCGGCGCTGCCGAAGAGGGATGCGGCGAGCAGGGCGGGGAGAATTGTTCGGATATTCATGGAGTCGGTTGTGTTTCGGGCGTGGATCAATGATCCGTGGCGCGAGGGGGGACGCCGATTTCTCAACAGTTTAAGCAGGTGGCGTTCCAGATTGCAATCCTCGAACCCCGAATTGAAGGAAATCGCCTCATGCGACCCCTCGCCCTCTTCGCCCTCCTTTTCGCGACCGCCGTCCCGACCGCGTGGTCGGAGATCGCCACGGTCGCGGTCTCCGCCACGGATATCGCGATCTTCGGGGCCGCCCCCGCGCCGACCACCTTGCGGGAGTGGCTCCCACACGAGCCTGGCGGACCGGGCCGCGCGGTGCCGGGGGAGATCGCGGCCGGCCCCTTCAGCGTGAAGCTCCCGCGCCACGTCGACGGTCGCGACCGCCTCGATTCGCGCTGGGCGCTCGCCACGGACGCCCACCCGACCTGGGCGACCGATGTCGCCGGCGCCTGCGCAAACCCCGACCTGCCGGCGATGCCCGCGCGCAACCGCAAGGGCCTGGGCGGCATCCACCCCGATCCAAGGCTCTTCCAAGACCTCGCCGACCTCGGGCTCGGGCACATCACGGTCAACATCCTGCTCGGGCGCACGAACGGGCCACAGCTCGACCGCTTGCTCACCTTCGCGCACGAGCACGGCATCGTCGTCACCGCCATCCTGCTCACGCCGCCGCGCGGCTCCGTTTTGTCGCACCCGGATTGCGACCCCTCCGCCCACTATGCGCTGCCGAACGTGACGAGCGCCGAGGGTGTCGCGGCCTTCCGGCACGAGGTGGAGAAGCTCGCGGCGCGCTACTGCCAGCCCGGCTTTCCGCACGGGCGCATCAGCCACTGGATCCTCGGCAACGAGGTCGACGCCGGCTGGGTTTGGACGAACGCCGGCGAGAAGACCGCGCACGCGTACATGGACGAGTACCACCGCGCCCTGCGCGTCGCCTACTACGCGGTCCGCCGCTTCGACCCGAACGGGAAGGTCTACATTTCGCTCACGCACCATTGGGACACCCCGCACGGGGCGAACCCGAAGCGCTTCTACAAATCGCGCACGCTGCTGGACATGCTCGCCGCCCGTAGCCTGAACACGGGCGACTTCGAATGGGGCGTCGCCTACCACCCGTACCCGAACGATCTCTTCAACCCGCGCACCTGGGACGACGCGGTCACCGACGGCTTCGACACGCCGCAGGTGACCATGAAGAACATCGCCGTGCTCGACCGCTACCTGCGTGAGCCGCGCTTCCTCTACCGCGGCGAGACGGTGCGCACGGTGTTGCTCTCCGAGCAGGGCTACCACACGCCCGGGCGCGACCCGTCCCCCGAGGCCGAGGCCTTGCAGGCGCGCGCGGTCGCCTACGCCTGGGGGCAGATGCGGGACGTCGACAGCATCGAGGCCTTCCACTACCACCGATGGATCGACCACGAGCGCGAGGGGGGCCTCAACTGCGGCCTCTGGACGGTCGAGGAGGGCACCACCACCTGGCCGGAGCGGAAGAAGGCCGCGTGGCACCTCTACCGCGCCCTCGCCACCCCCGCCGAGGCCACCGCGCTGGCGGACTGGGCGACCCCGTGAATGCGGGGGCGCGGCACGGATTCGCCGGTCGCCGCCGCCATTTTCCTGGCGCGCTTCAGAGGCTTCCAGAGCGTTCCGGGGACGACGCAGCGCCGGGTTCACAAACCCACTTCTCCTTGCGGCAATTCGGCGCGGCCGACTACCACGCGAAGGGCGTCCTCTACCTGCCCGAGGAGGCCCGCTTCGGCCACCTGCTCCAGCTCCCCGAGGGCGGCAACATCGGCCAGGCGGTCACTGATGCCATGCGCGCCGTTGAGAAGGAGAACCCGGACCTCGCCGACGTCCTGCCGAAGACCTACCAGATCCTCGAGCCCGACCGCGGGCGCCAGTATCCGTGCAGCGCGCGAATAGTCGGACGCCGGGAATTTGGATATGGACAAATGAACATCAAAGCGTAAGCTGATTTTCAACGATGGCGAAAGACTCAAAGATCGAGTGGACGCATCATACCTTCAATCCTTGGTGGGGGTGTGCCAAGGTTTCGCCCGCTTGCCAGCATTGTTACGCTGAGGCGTGGGCGAAACGGGTCGGTAGTTCTGTTTGGGGGAAGAGCGCTTCTCGCCGGTTTTTCGGTGACGCGCATTGGAAGGAACCGCTCCGCTGGAATCGTGAGGCGGCTGATGAGCAGATTAGGCGTCGGGTTTTCTGTGCTTCGATGGCCGATGTATTCGAGAGGCGTGCGGACTTACACATTTGGCGCGAACGATTGTGGAAGCTCATCGAGGAAACGCCTGCTCTCGACTGGCTCCTCTTGACCAAGCGTCCACAAAACGTCCGGTCCTTGGCCCCGTGGGGCGATTCCTGGCCGGAGAATGTGTGGCTGGGGTGCACTGTGGAGAACCAAACTTGGGCTGAGAAGCGGCTTCCAATCCTGATTCAGATTCCGGCTCGGGTCAGATTCTTAAGTTGTGAACCGTTGCTGGGACCATTGGAGCTTGGGCCCTGCCTCGCAGGGAATGGAAGCCACGGGATTCAGTGGGTTATTGCGGGGGGCGAGAGTGGTGCCCACTCGCGACCGATGAATCCGGAGTGGGTGCGATTGTTGCGAAATCAATGCCTACAGTCGGGAACCGCTTTCCACTTCAAACAATGGGGCCACTGGGTTCCCGAGGAGCTACTCACTGAGCATCAGCGCAAGGTGATTGTCCTCGATGGACACCGTTTAGCCGCCGCGGGGAAGGGGAAAGCTGGGCGGCTGCTCGACGGGCGCACATGGGACGAACTGCCATGCAAAGGACATGCCTGATCTTGAACACTACAAGGGGGGGCGTGAACAGGGCTACATCAAGCACGCCCTGATCGAGAAATACCTTGAGCGGTTCACGATCAAAATCGGAAGCAAGTGGGATGAGATTGCCTTCATCGATGCGTTCGCTGGTCCTTGGGGCGCGAAGTCAGAGGATTTGTCCGATACATCGTTCGGTATCGCGTTGCATCGCTTGGAGCGCGGCCTGAAAGTCCTCCAAATGGTGCATGGGAGGAGCCCTCGTATCCGGGCGTTCCTCATCGAGAAGGATCTTGATGCCTTCGGGAGGCTCGACGCTTTCGTCAAGGAGCGGCCATCGAAGGGAATCGAAGTTCAATGTTTCCCAGGCGAGTTTGAAGTCCTTGTTTCTCGATTGGGCGAATCGGTGAAATCGGATCGCTGCTTCCTATTCTCGCTGATTGATCCTAAAGGGTGGACCGGACTTTCAATGAAAGTGATGGCACCCCTCATTCGGCGGCGTTCCTCGGAAGTGCTGGTCAACGTGATGACGGACTTCGTCCGCCGATTCGCGACGGTCGATCTTTGCCGCGAGAGCTATGAGGACTTCTTCGGACGACCGGGTGTCCGGAAGATCATTGCGGACGCTCCCGCAGATGAACGGCAGGACGTGGTAGTCCGGGAGTATTGTCGGAGCTTGCGGGAGCTGTGCGAGTTTCAGCACGTCTCGTCTTGTGTCGTCCTTCAACCAGACAAAAAGGGCGTGAAGTATTTCATGGTTTTCGCCACGAACAACCCGATGGGCATCAAGGTGTTCAAGGAGGCTGAGGCCCACGCGGCGGCATTGCAGGATGAGCTAAAGTTCGCGAAGGAGTATGGAGATCAGCTGCCGCTTCTGCCTTGTGAAGCGGTTGCTCCCGTTAGCGAAGCGCTCCGCCAGAAGTATCGTCGTCTCGCGTTTGGGCGGGTGGAGGAGGTCTTTCGTGGCAGGGTTGAAGCCTCTTACGACGAGGTCTTTTGCAAGGCGCTGGCCATACCGCTGGTGACTGAAACGGAACTGATTTCCTGGCTGGAGGCGCATCCCAAGCTGAGCTTCAATCTTATAGGTAAGCGACGACAGAAGCCCGGTATCCTGAAGGGGGATCGAGTCGTGAAGTCCCACTGATTTCTTTAGTCCGATCTCATGTCTAGCCAGAGCCACGCCTATCTCGACACGCTGGCGATGAACATGCGGACGGCGCTGCCGAGCGCGAAGTTCGTGGCCTTCACCGGCGCGCCGCTGATCGCCGGCGAGGCCGTTTAGGTCGTCGCCGCCCGGAAGGCCGCTTCCCCTTGCTCTCCGCCCGCCGCCCGTGGCAGGGTTCCCCCCTCGATGCGCGCCCCCACCACTCTGCCGTGCGCCCTCCTGCTGCTGACGCTGGCGCCTCACGCGCCGGCGGAGGAGGGGAGCGTCGGCGACGCCTGGTCGGACGCGCGCAACCCGGTGCGGGTCGCCTTCGGCGGCGAGCGGCTGGACCTCTGGTCGCTGCGGCCGGTGGTCAAAGCGAAGCCGCCCGCGCCCGCGGACGCGGTTTGGGGGCGGGGGCCGATCGATGCCTTCGTGGGCGCGCGATTGGAGGCTGCGGGGCTGTCGCCCGCGCCGGAGGCCGACCGCTGGACGCTGGGCCGGCGGCTCCACTTCGACCTCACCGGGCTGCCGCCCGAGGCCGATGCCTTGGAAGCCTTCGCCGCCGACCCGGCGCCGGACGCGGTCGAACGCCTGGTGGATCGGCTGCTCGCCTCGCGCGCCTTCGCCGAACACTGGGCGCGCTGGTGGCTGGATGCGGCGCGCTACTCCGACAGCAACGGCTTCGACTGGGACGAGTGGCGCCCGCAGGCCTGGCGCTACCGCGACTACGTCGTGCGCTCGCTGGCCGCCGACAAACCCTTCGACCAGTTCATCACCGAGCAGCTCGCGGGCGACGAGTCGCTCGCCGGCCCGCCGCGCGACGCCGCCGAGCAGGACCGCCTGATCGCCACCGGGTTCCTGCGCGTCGGCCCGTGGGACAACTCTTCGAAACTGTTCCGCGAAGAACACAAGAACCTCGCCGCCCACCGCGCCGACCTCGCCGAGACCGTGGGCACCGTGCTGTTGGGGATGACGATGTCCTGCTGCCGGTGCCACGACCACAAGACGGAGCCGCTCACCCAGGCCGACCACTACCGGCTGCGCGCGTTTTTCGCCGGGGTCGAGGCCGGCGACGATGTCCCCATCGATTTGCTAGCCGAGCGGGAGGCCATCGAGGCGCACAACCGCGCGGTCGACGCCGAGGAGCCGGACGCCGAGAAGGCGAGGGCGCGCCACCGCCCCTTCACCACCGCGCTGGTCGTCAAGCCGGCGGCGGGCGGCCCGGCGCCGACCCACATCCTGCGTGCGGGCGACGCCGACCACCCGGAGGCCGAAGTCGCGCCCGGCGTGCCCTCGGTGTTCGACCCGGGGGCGCTGCCGCCCGCCGAGGTGGCTTCGGGCGACGGCCGCCGCACGGCGCTCGCTCGCTGGTTGGTCTCGGGCGGCAACCCGCTGACGGCGCGCGTTTTGGCCAACCGCATCTGGCAGGGCATGACTGGGCGGGGGATCGTCGCCACGCCTGGCGACTTCGGCCTCAGCGGCGCGCGCCCGAGCCACCCGGAGCTGCTCGATTGGCTCGCGGCGGACTTCGTCGAGGGCGGCTGGTCGCTGAAGCGGGCGGTGCGGGCGATCGCGCTGAGTTCGACCTACCGCCAGCAGGCCTACGTGGCCGACCCGGAGGCGCGGCGGCGCGGCGAGACGGCCGACCCGGACAACGCGTTGCTGTGGCGCATGAACCCGCGGCGGCTCACCGCCGAGCAGCTGCGCGACGCCATGCTGGCGGTGTCCGGCGAGCTGCGGGAGAGCGACGGCGGGCCGCCGGTGTGGCCGGAGCTGCCGGAGTCGGTGCTCGCGGCGAACCCGGCGTTCTTCGACGACAACGCCGAGAAGACCAAGGGCTGGTACCCCAGCGCGCCGGAGCAGCTCGGCGTGCGCAGCCTCTACCTGATCCAGAAGCGCAGCGTGCAACTGCCGTTCCTGGCGACTTTCGACCAGCCCGACAACTTCGCCTCCTGCACGCGGCGCGGGGTCTCCACCTCCGCCCCGCAGGCCTTCGCGCTGCTCAACAACCCGGAGGCCGTGCGCTGCGCGCGGGCGCTCGCCCGCCGCGCCGAAGCCACCGCACCCGGCGACCCCGAGGCCGCCGCCCGCGCCGCGTGGCGCCTGGCGCTCGCCCGCGACCCCTCGCCGGAAGAGTGGGCGGCGGCGTCAGGCCTGCGCGCCGAGGGGCTCGACGCCTTCTGCCGCGCGCTGCTCAACCTCAACGCCTTCGCCTATGTCGATTGACCGCCGCAGGTTCCTCGGGCGCTTCGGCTGCGGGTTCCCGGCGCTGGCGCTGGGGGCGCTCGATGCCAAAGCCCGCGCCGCCGCGCCCGCGGTGCACTTCGACCCGACCGAACCGATGCGCCCGCGCCGGCCGCCGCTGCGCGCGAATGCGAAGTCGGTGATCTTCCTCTACATGGTCGGCGGGCCGGGCTCGATGGACACCTTCGACCACAAGCCCGAGCTGCAGGCGCGCGGCGGGCAAAAGGTGCCCGACAGCCTGCGCGCGGCGCTGGAGG
Source organism: Verrucomicrobiia bacterium (assembly GCA_030430255.1). GTDB lineage: Bacteria > Verrucomicrobiota > Verrucomicrobiia > Verrucomicrobiales > DEV007 > JAUIGD01. Next base: position 4,093 of record JAUIGD010000007.1, on the reverse strand, counting down.
GCAGCCGCCACGCCAACGTCTTCGAGGGCTGCAAGGACGAGCTCATGCCCAGCCCGTTCGCGTTCCGCCAGCACGGCGAGAGCGGCCTCTGGGTCTCGGAGCTGTTCGGGCAGACCGCCGCCCACGCCGACAAGCTCTGCGTCGTGCACTCCATGCAGGCCGAGAGCAACAACCACGCGCCCGCCTCGCTGCAGATGCACACCGGCGAGGTCAACGGCGGCAAGGCCAGCATCGGCTCTTGGGTCACCTACGGGCTGGGCTCCGAGAGCGACAGCCTGCCCGGCTACGTGCTGCTGTTCGAGGCCGGCCCGCTGGGCGGCGCGACGAACTACTCGCACGGCTTCCTCCCCGCGGCCTTCGGCGGCACCCGGCTGCGCGACGCCGGGCCGCCGGTGCTCGACCTGCTGCCGCCCGACGACCTCCGCCCCGCCCGCGGCGCCACCTTCCAGGCGCTGCGCGACCTCAACCTCCTGCACCGCGCGGCCCGGCCCGGCTTCGACGAGCTCGACGCGCGCATCGCCAGCTACGAGCTCGCCTACCGGATGCAGGCGGCGGCGCTGGAGGTCGGCGACCTCGAGTCGGAGCCCGCGAAGCTGCGCGAGCGCTACGGCTGCGACCACCCGAACGCGCCGACGGCGAAGTTCGCCCGCAAGTGCCTCATGGCGCGGCGCCTGGTCGAGCGCGGCGTGCGCTTCGTCCAGCTCTACGACATGCACGAGAAGGACGGCTGGGACGGCCACGGCAAGCTGCGCGAAAACCACGCCGCCCGCGCGCTGGCCTGCGACGCGCCGATTGCGGCCTTGTTAGGCGACCTCGAGGAGCGCGGCCTGCTCGACGAGACGCTGGTGGTCTGGGCAAGCGAGTTCGGGCGCACGCCGATGATGCAGGGCGAGAACGGGCGCCAGCACAACGCCGCCGGCTTCACCGTCTGGATGGCCGGCGGCGGCGCGCCCGCCGGGCTGCGGCTCGGAGCCACCGACGAACTCGGCCTCATGGCGACCGAGCGCCCGCTGCCCTTCCGCGACCTCCACGCGACGATTCTGCGCTTGTTAGGCATCGATCACGAACAGCTCCACTTCGAGGTCGGCGGCCGCCTCGAACGGCTCACCGGCGTGCAGCAGATGGCGCGGGTGCTCCCGGAGATCTCGGGGTGAGGTGCCATGGCTGAGCGATCTCAATCCACCTCACGGAAACAGGGACACCTCTTCAAAAACACTGATCGGGCGGTATTCCGTGCCCAACACAAGTGGATCACGACAACGGTCGTCTTCACCCCGAAACGACCCTCAAATCTGCTGGTGTCATAGGCAAGCCGACGCTAGAGAGGCACCAATGATCACCATGATCCAATTTGGGAACCGAGCGGCTCTTTCGAGTTTTGCGTCGAACCTGCTATTTTTCTTCGGGCTAGCCACCGCAAACGGTGAACAATTCGGGGCGTTCACCTATGAGATCGCCGACAACAAGGTCCGGATTTTGGGCTACGATCCGGCCGCCGGAGGGATCGCCACGATCCCCAACAGCATCGAAGGCAAGCCCGTTACCACAATCTGGGGTCGCGCATTCTCCGGCTGCTCGTTGACGGGCGTCGTGTTCCCTGACGAGATCACCGAAATCAATTCCCACGCTTTTGAGAACTGCACGCTGCTCACTGAAGTCGACTTCCCAGACGGGGTCGATAGCCTGAACTCCTACGTGTTCGCAGGCTGTTCCAACCTCGTCAACGTGACACTTCCCTCGGCGTTGACCTATATCGGCATCAACGCGTTCAGCGGCTGCGGCGCACTAAATGCGATCGCTATTCCAGATAGTGTATCCTACATCGGCTCCGCCGCCTTCCAAGGGTGCGCCAGCCTTACTTCTTTGACCCTCCCGCCAAGCACCAACACGATCCGCACCGCTACTTTTGCAGGTTGCAGCTCCCTCGCCGAACTGGTCCTTCCGGAGGGCGTCCTAGACATCGAGAACGCCGCGTTCTCCGGGTGTCAGGCGCTCAGTCTTGATTTACCAGCAGCCGTGCGTTCGATCGGTGCCCTTGCATTTTACAACTGCGAAGCCCTCGAGGAGGTGGTGATCCCAGCAGGCGTTAGCGAGATCACCTTTTCTGTATTCAAGGGTTGCACTGCGCTTGATGACGTCTCCCTCCCAGCCGGCCTTTCCATGATCAGGGACGAGGCATTTTACGGTTGTTCCGCGATGGGTTCCATCGCTCTACCCGACTCGCTCGAGTTCATCGGGGATCGCGCCTTCTTCGGCTGCACCGCACTGACCTCGATCGCCCTACCTCCCAGCACCCCGTGGATCGGGGACGAGACATTCTCCGGTTGCTCCTCCCTCTCGGACGTGTCGCTTCCAGCCGGATTGACCGAAATCCGTGTCGCCGCCTTTCGCGACTGTTCGGCGCTGACGGAGATCAATTTCCCTTCCGCTCTAGAGCTGATCGAGGTCGCCGCGTTCGCAGGTTGCACCAGCCTCGGATCTGTCGCGATGCCGGACGGCGTAACGAGCATTCCGAGGGATTGTTTCCTCGGATGCACAATGCTTGCCGAGGTCGCGTTCCCCGATGGGCTGCTGTCCATCGGGGAAAGGGCACTTTCGGGCTGTTCTGCTCTGGCGGCTGTCCCATTTCCCGAGGGCCTGCGCACCATCGGGGCGGACGCCTTCGCTGGCTGCACATCGCTTCAGACGGCGAAGCTACCACAATCAGTGACAGTCCTTCGCGAGCGTGCCTTCGAAGGCTGTTCCGGCTTGTTCTCCGTATCAATTCCAGAGAGCGTGACGGAAATCAGGGAGGCTACCTTCCGCGATTGCACCGCACTCGTGACGGTGGAACTCCCCGTGACACTAACGGCGATCGCGAGGGCGGCGTTCGCCGGTTGCAGCTCACTGCAAAGCTTCGAAATGCCGCAAAACGTCGAAGTGGTAAGCGAGGAGACATTCGCCGGATGCACTGGCCTGATCGAGTTTGACTTTGGCTCACTACGGTGGATCAACGCCCCTGGATTCGAAGGTTGCACCGGACTTCGCGTTATCGATTTGCCCGACTCCCTCCAAGGGATCGGAACGCGAGCCTTCGCGTACTGTTCTGCACTGGAGTGCGTCGGATTCCCCGCCAGCTTGACCGTGCTCGGTGGTTCGGCATTCGCGGGTTGCCAGTCACTTTCTCTCGGAGTGTTCTTCGGCAATGCCCCGTCTCTGTTCCCGGAGCCTTTCGCCGACACGGCACCGGAACTGACCCTGCAGTATTTCGAGGGGGCGAGCGGCTTTGCTGCAGCAGCCTGGATGGGTTTACCGCTAGTCGAGCAGACTCGCGAATTGGGTGGCATCGCCACCATCGAGCGCACCGCCGGCGGGATCACCCTCACGATTCCCCGCGTCCCAGGGCGCGCAGTCGGCGTCGAGTACAGCGAGAGTGCCATCGCCGGATCGTGGCAAGTCATAGGTGATTTCTCTGCCGAGGACCCTTGTGTTGAATCGTTCCACGATGCCGATCCGGGACGTATCCAAAGACCCTTCGGTTGCTACCGAGCGTTCGTGCGGGGCGCCGCCGATCGTTGATGCTGAGTAGGCGGCGGCAGGGACCGGTGAAGCGGCTGGGTGAACACCCTGCCCGAGCCGGTCACCACGCCAACACCCTCAGCATCAACGAGGGCAAGCCGTAGCCCGGAGCTTGGTGATCGATTCGGGCTAGGGGGCGTCGTCGGGTCTGGCGCGCAGGGCGTCGACCCCATGGCTCCATGACCCGCGACGGGACGCTCCCGCCGCGTCGCGCGAGCCCCGCCTCCGCTACGGCCGGCTCACCCGCAGGTAGAGCATCGGCTCGCCGTCCAGTCCCTCGGCGGCCAGGTCGAAGCTGCGCGTGGTGGTGCCGCCGAGGTCGGCGGGGATGGAGTCGTCGAACTCGCCGTCCCAGTTCTCGAGGTCGGTCGAGTAGGTGACGGCGTAGAACTGGCCCTCCTTGGACGCCCAGGTGATCGTCAAGGTGTCGCCCGCGCGGGTGATCTCGGTGATCGCCAAGTCCGGGCCGGCCGGCGTCTTGCCGCCCGGTGTGCCCATCGCGGCGAGCTGGGCGATCTGCGCGTCCGCCAGCTCG
>JAUIGD010000006.1 GCA_030430255.1 Verrucomicrobiia bacterium | reverse complement strand
CGACCCCCGAGATCTCGACGTCGAACACCGGCGAGGCGGGATCGTTGCTGGCGATGTGCAGGGTCGCGCTCACCGCCCCCTCGAGGCCGGCGGGGTCGAACTCGAGCTCGAACAGGTCGGAGCTGAGGCCGGCGAGGTTCGCCGGCCCCGCGGGCACGTCGAAGGCCGCGGCGTCCGTGCCGGAGAAGGTGTAGCCCGAGATGACGAGATCGTCCTGGCCGAGGTTCGCGATGGGGATGTCGAACACCTCGAGCATCCGCGTCAGCGTCAGCTCGAGCGGCGTCTGGACCGAGATGACCGGGTCTTCGGAGAACACCACTTTCTCGAACGCGACCTCGGCGAGGCCGACCCGGTCGCCGCCGGGCGGGGCGATGCCGAAGAGGTTGTCGGTGGGGGTCATCTCCACGTAGCGCGCCAACACGGTGGGGAAGGTGAAGCTCTGCCTCGGGACCGTCGGCTGGGTGATTCCGGTGATGCTCACCGGATCGCCCTCGAACACCCCGGTGTCCGAAAAACGAAGGTCGCACGAGATCATGCCGTTGCCGTTGTCATTCGAGTAGCCCCAAATGCTGACCTCGCCGAGGGGGACCACTTCGCCAAAGTCAAAGACCAGGCGCGGACCCGGGGTTGGCACGGGGACAAAGTAGTCACCAGTGGCTCCGTTGGGGTCGTCGGTGACCCAAGCCGTGCCACTGCCGGTCGTGCCAAGGACATCATGCGGCTCGGCGGCATCGAAGCCGACCCCGGGGCCGGCGATCAAGTTTGAAGCGGGCCAGAGGTCGGTGGCATCAGTGTCCGAAGTGACCCCCATGATCGGGTGGAACTCGACGGCTTGGGCGGAGGAGAGCACCAGCGCGGCGGCGGCGGCAGCAGAGAGGAGATGGCGGATGCGTTTCATCAGACGGATCAGACGGGTTGGGCGTGGCGTGGGTTGGGAGGCGAGATCGATGGAGAAAGAAAACGCCCGCACCGGAGAAACCGGGGCGGGCGCTCAAATGGTGGGGGGCGTTGAACGTCCGCTCCGCGATCAGCGGCGGCGGCGAAGAAACAATAGACCGGCGAGCAGGCCGAAGGCGGTCGTCGAGGGCTCGGGGATGGCGAAGGCAATCTCACCGAGGCCGACCCGGTCGCCGCCGGCAAGTTCTCCGCCAGAGCCATCTCCCGGGGCGACGAACCAGTTGTCGCTGGCGGTCAATTCGACGTAGCGGGCGCTGACGACCTCGCTGAAGGCGAAGCTCATGCGATCGGAATCGTTGTTCGGGATCGCCCCGGCACCGGGAGCCCCGCCCCAAGTCGGGTTGTAAGCGATGGAGGAGCCGAAACCGCCAGCCCCCTCGGCGTCGGTTGCAAATCGCAGGCTAAACTCAGCAAGACCGTTGGAATTGGTGGCGGAGTACCCCCAGATACTGATCTCGCTCAAGGCGACATCCGAACCCAAATCGAGGGTGAGCACGGGCGCCCCGGCCAACGCGATGTAATCGGAAGGAAACCCACCTGGCGCGTCCGTCACCCAGTTCCCGGCGTCGTTGGTCAATGTTTTCGTGTGCGGCTCGGCCGCGTCGAACCCGACGCCCGGCCCTTGAATCAGATTGGAGGCGGGCCAGAGATCGTTGCCGCCGGTCGACGACGAGATCCCGCTGATCGGGTAGAAGGTCGCAGCCGGAGCGAGCGAAGCGACCGCGAGGGAGAGAGCGAAAAGAGAGAGGGACGCCTTCATAAATGGGAGAATTATCCTCTTTCGTAGCGGATCCCGTGCCATTGGCCAAGCTTTTCTCGCCCCTGCGACGCGATTCTCAGCGTTCGGAACGCACAAACGCCCTCACCGCCCCATTGTTCGTCGAGACGGCGAGATCGGTCTGCCCGTCGTCGTTCAAATCGACCGCCGCCACCGCCACCGCGTCCTCGGGGATCACGATGCCGCTCTCGCGGGGCGGCACGGCGCGGAAGCTGCCGTCGCCGTTGCCGAGCAGGAGTTGCCCGAGCCCGCCGGCCATCCGACCCGTCTCGCGCTGTGGGCCGAAGAAATTCTGCGCGAGGAACAGGTCGGGGTGCGGGTCTCCATCGGCATCGAAGAACACGGCGCCGAAACTCGGCGAGGCCTGGGCGATGCGCGGCAGCGGGGCGAACCGGAAGCGCCCGCTCCCTTCGTTCAGGAACACCCCCGCCTCCAGGGTGTTCGCCTCCAACCGCAGCCCTTCCTCCAAGCATTCCTCCGTGTAGATCTCGCCCAAGGTCGCGCCGGCGAATTCGCGGAAGGTGGCGAACTTCTCCCCGAGGTGGGGCATCGCCGCCGTGGAGCAGCTCTTGCCGCGCACCGGCAACAGCCCTTCGGCGCGCAGCTTCGCCTCGACGATCTGCGGGTGACCGTCGCCAGCGAAGTCGGCGTAGTAAAGCAGCTGCGGTTTTTTCTCGCTCGGGTGGTATTTCGTGTTGAGGCCGAAGTTCGTCGCCGCGAAATCGAGGTCACCATCGCCATCGACGTCGGCGACCGCCAGCCCGTTCCACCAGCCGGTGATCGCCTCGATTCCCGCATCGGAGGTACCGTCGGAGAGCTCCCCCTCGTCGTTGCCCCAAATCCGCACCGGCCCGTATTCGGTCGCGACGAGCAGGTTCGGGTAGCCGTTGCCGTCGAAGTCCGCCCATTGCGCGGCGGTGACCATCCCGGCCTCGAGCGCGTGCGCCTCGACGAAGCGCCCGCCCTCGTTGCGCAGGACCCGGCTCGGCGGCGCGGTCGGGTAGGCGCCCGGCACCGCGCGGGCGCCGACGAAAAGGTCGATGTCGCCATCGAGATCGTAGTCCGCCGCCGCGACGCCCCCGGTGCTGTCGCGCGTGTCCGGCAGCGCGGCCTCCGCTTTGGCAAACGACCCGGCGCCGTCGTTCAGGTAGAGCCGGTCGGCATAGCGCTCGCTGCCGGCGGGCCACTCGTTGCTGCCGCTGCCGACGTAGAGGTCGAGGTCGCCGTCCGCGTCGGCGTCGAACAGCGCGCAGGCGGTGTCCTCGCTCTCGGCGTCGGCGGCGAGCGCGTCGCCGCCCGGCGCGGCGACGACGCGCCCGTCGGCGGCGCGGAGGAAGACCTGCCCCGCCTGGCCGGCAGCACCGCCGAGGAAGTAGTCCTCGTCGCCATCACCGTCGAGGTCGCCGAAGGCCATCGGCGGCCCGGACTGCGAGAGCCGGTTCGGCAGCAGCGGCTCGCGGGCGAAGTCGTCGTAGGGGCGCTCGCGGTGGACGGCTCCAGCTAACAAATCGGAAGAAACAAACATCGCTTTGCCCGAAGGCGGCGCCTCCCCCGGCGGATCCCCCGCTGGCTCCGGCTCGACGACGGTGTAGCGGCGCCCGGCGCGGAGGCCGGCGAGCGTCTGCACCGCCCCGCCGGGCCAGCGCACCTCCAATTCCGCGGCACCACCGCCCCCGCCCAGCCCGATCAACCACTCCCCCGGCGCGTCCGCCGACAGGTAGCCACCGCCGCCGTTGAGGTAGCGGAGCTGGCGCCCGCCGTCCGCCGTCGTGGCCGAGACGGTCGCCCCGAGCGCGTGCGTGTTCCTCCCGCGCGCGCTGCGCAGTTCCAGCGCGATCCAGTCCGCCTCCGAGCGGTTCCGAAACAGCCCGGGCGCCTCGCCAAAGCGGTTCACCACGAGGTCGGGGTCGCCGTCGCCGTCGAGGTCCGCGCAGGCGGCGCCGAAGCTGATCGATGGCCCGCCCAAGCCCCAGCCGTCCGCCGGCGGCTCGAAGCGGAGGTCGCCGAGGTTTTGGAACGCCAGGTCCGCCTCCGGCAGGCGCGGCGCCTGCCGCCAGGCCGCGGGGTCGGTGGCGCGGCCCGACCTCGCCAACTCCGCGGCGAAGTCGCTGTCGAGATAGTCGAAGGGGAAGCCGTTGGTGGCGAACACGTCCTCGCGGCCGTCGCCGTCGAGGTCCGCGACCTTGATCGACCAGGTCCAATTCGAACTCGCCAGCCCCGCCATGTGCGCCACCTCCATGAAGCGGTCTGTGCCGGTGTTCAGGTAGACGGCGTTGCGCATGAACTGGCGCGGCTCGGCGGTATCGAGGAACCAGGCCACGGCGTCCATCGAACCCATCGACACCTTCTCGCGGAAGTGGGTCGTCGCCGACATGTCCGCCGCCACGAGGTCGAGCAGCCCGTCGCCGTCGAGGTCGCCCGCCGCGGACCCCATCGTGAACCAGGGCGTGTGCGGCAGCGTCCGGAGCGCGATCTCCTCGAAGGTGCCGTCGCCGCGGTTGCGGTAAAACTTGTCGGGGTCGGTGAAGTCGTTGGAGACGTAGAGGTCGGGGTCGCCGTCGGCGTCGTAGTCCCACCAGGTCGCGTCGAGCCCGTGGTCGGCGCCGTCGATCCCCGACTCCGCCGCGACCTCTTCGAAGCGCAGCTCGCCCGTGTCGGCGAGGCGGCTGCGGAAGAGCCGGTCGAACTGCCCGGCCTTGGTGAACTTCTGCGTGCCGTCCGGCAGGTTGATGATCGTCACCAACTCGCGGTGCGCCTCCCGCACGCGGAACTCGCCCGGGCTCCCCTCGTAGACCTCGCGGTCGGGCGGCATCGAGACCGGCTCGAGGCGGTTGGTGACGAGGTAGGCGTCGAGGTCGCCGTCGAGGTCGTAGTCCGCGAAGGCCATCTTCACGTTGGCGCCGATGGAGTTGAGGCCGCTCGCCGACGCCGCGTCCTCGAAGCGCCCGCCGCCGCGGTTGAGGAACAGGTGGTTGTCCGAGTCGTGGGCGCAGACGAAGAGGTCCAACAAGCCGTCGCCGTCCACGTCGTTGAAGCAGGCGCCGGTCGTCCATGCCGGGCCGGTGTCGACCCCCGCCGCCGCGGTCGCGTCCTCGAAGCGGAAGCCGCCCAGGTTCCGGTAGAGCCGCCCGCCGCCGTGCGGGCGCGTCAGGTAGAGGTCGGTCAAGCCGTCGCCGTCGTAGTCGCCGGCGGCGACGCCGCCGCCGGTGAAGCCGGTTTTCTGCAGCATCTCCTCGCGCGGACCTCGCGGCTCCCACCGGTGGACGAAATCCAAGCCCGCAGCGGCCGGGTCGAGCTTCTCGAAAAGGGTGCCGCCCGCGGCCCCGGCCCGGGGACTCAGTTCGACGTCGGACAGCGGCGGAAGCTTGGCGAAGGGGTGGAGTTCTCGGGCTTGCCCCCCTCCGGAAGACGGGGTCTCCCCCCCGCGTTCACAACCAGAGGAGACAAACAGCCCCAACAGGATGGGGAGCAGGAGGGACGGGTGATGTGAAGCCATGGCTGGGAGGGGCTGGAGCAACATACCAGCCAACTCCCCGAGCGACCACGAGAGAACATCGTCCGCCGGCGAGGCGTGGGTGACCCGCGGGCGGGAGCGACGCCCCACGCTACGAAGGGCGCGGAAGCGGCCCCGCACCGAGGGCGCTATCGCCCCGCAGCAGTTGTTCGCGCAGTTCGCGCCGCAAGCGATGCACCATCACCCCCAGATTGCCCGGCGAGATCCGCAGCTCCTCCGCCGCCGCTTTGTAGGAGCGCTGCCGGGAATCCGGGAGCAAATACTCGCGCGCCACGGCGGCGCGGGTCGCCCGGCCTGAGCGCCCGCCCGAGCGGACGATCGCGCGCACATTGGCGACGATCTCCGCTTTTGCCTCACGAAACATCACCTCCGTCGCTGGGTTCTGTTCCGAAGTCGCCGCCATGCGCTCCGCGCCTGGGGCTTCGGCATCGAGCGACACCGAGTGGCGCCCTCCGGCCCGTCGCTGCGCGCTCCCGTGGCGCACGGCGTTGATGACGACCCGGCGCGCCGCGAGATAGAGCCTCGCCCGGAGGTGTTCCGGCGACTCGGAAGCGGAAACGAAATCTCCGATCGTCCCGCGGCGGACGAGCTGGAGGAACAGGTCTTGGGTGAGGTCTTCCGCCTCCCAGCGCGGGTAGCCGAGCCGCTGCACGTAGGCGCATACCGCCCCCCACATCGCCGTGACCCCATCGCGTTGCCCCTTGGCGTCCATCGCAAATGCGTTCATCCCCTTCGAGGTTGTCGCGGGGTGCACGGAGCCCGTCCGTGCACCCCTCCGTGATCGGCCGATCAGGGGGCGGTCACCCGCAGCCTGACGAAGGCGCGCGGGGCGCCCGGCCCGATGGCGGCCTCCGCCCTCGCCGCCAGCTCCTCCGGAGTGGATTCGATGGGTTCAAGCCGCCCTTCGCCTTCGAACCAGTTCACCATCTCGGGCGAGAACTCGAACTCACCGAAGGCGAGCGCTTTGGGATCCCTCTGGGCGCGGACCTCGAAAAAGAGGGCTCCGCTCAGATCGACGCGGGAGAGCGACAGTTCCGGGGCGCTGTCCGGGTCCCCCGGATCCGTCCCGGCGAAGAATTCGTGGCCGTTGGTCGCCGTGTCCCCATCCGCATCGTCGCCCCAGCCATCGAGCCCAGGCGCCCCGATCGACGCCTGGAACTCAGCCCAGGTGAGCAGGCCGGGATCGCCACCGATTACCCCGGTGTCGCCGTCGCCCCCGTCGGGGATGCCGTCGCCATCGATGTCCGTGATCGGCAAGTCAGCGGCCCCGTCGCCGTCGGCGTCCAGGTGGCCGTTGCCGACCGAGTCGATGTCGGTGACCCCGTCGTCGTCGCTGTCGGGGTCGAGGTAGTTGGGCACGAGGTCGCCGTCGCTGTCGAGCGGCGGGGTATCGGCGGCATCGCCAAACTCCGCATCGGCGCCGTCGGCGGCGAGCGCGATCCCATCGCCGTCGTGGTCGAGGCCATCGACGAGCCCGTCCCCGTCCGAATCAGGAACCGTCGGCTGCGCTTCGTAGAGGTCGGGGATCGTGTCGTTGTCGCTGTCGAGGTCGATGAAATCACGGAGCCCATCACCATCGGTGTCGGGGATCGGCAGCTCCTGCCCGGCCCCGCCGCCGGCGACGGCGTCGTCGGGATCGATGCTATCGACCAGACCATCGCGGTCTTCGTCGGGGTCGCCGTCGCCGCTCGCGTCCTGCATGCCGTCGCCATCGGCATCGACACCGCCCGCTTCGCGGACGTCATTGATCCCATCGTTGTCGCTGTCGAGATCGAATTCGTCAGGGACGAGGTCCAGGTCCGAGTCGCCGCCGTTTCCCGCCAGCGAACGCTCGACGCTGCCCGGGATGCCGTCGCCATCCGCATCGCCGTCCTGCGCGTCGATGACGCCATCGCGGTCGGCGTCGGACAGCTGCGATGCGGTGGAGTGGCCGACGACGATCTCACCGTCGACCGCGCCGAGGTTGGCGATGCCGAGATCGACGGTATCGAAGCTGACCCTCAAGGCGTTGCGCGTCACGGTGAAGCCCGAGGTTGGATCGCCTTCGACGAGTTCCTCATTGAGATGCAAACTGGCACCAGCGAGCCCCTGCGCCCCCAGGTCGATACTGGTGTTCACCGGCGGCGATGAAGGGATGCCGGGCACCGGAACACCGGCGATCTCGACGACCAGGTTGGTGAAGCTGGAACCGCCGCCTCCGGCGTAGGCCCCGAACTCCCCGGAGACCGCGGACGACGAATTGATCTGGTCGGCGGAGATCGAGAGCGCCGACGTGGTGTTGCCGAGAAGCGTGACCGCCCCGACATGCAGTTCGAGATCGGCGCAAGCGCCGTCCGACGTGGTGGATGCCGGGGTCGCCGGCGCATCGAGATCGGACGCGACCGCGGAACTCGCGGCACCCGTCGCCCGCACCGCCTCCACCTCGACCAGACCGCCCACGGCCAGGCCGAGGAAAGGCTCGCTCTCATCGAACTGAGCCTGATCGACACTCTCCGAATAGGCTGGCGGCGCCGCTCCCTTAGTCCTCCCGAGCGGTTCGACCTCCACCGGGGCGAGGCCGGCCGGCATGAGAACGACGGAGAGTGGGACGGCCTCCCCGGACGCGACTTGGTCAGGGGCAGACTGCGAGGCGCCGGCTGCGGCCATTCCTAACAAAGCCATCGCACCGACGCACCCGCGGTGCCGATTCCTCCAAATGCGAACGTGTGAACTGACGTTTCTCATATCTCCTCCATTTCTTGGTTTTGGGTTTCATTCTGGCTTCAGAATGCCTTTTCCTCGTGCTTTCCAGTATCTTAATGATTGTAATTATGGTTTTTACAATTTGCAAACCCTTTCTCCCTCTTTGCCAGAATCGATCCAACCTTCCGCGTCCGCATCGGCTGGCGGACCGGACATCGCCTTGCGCCTCCCGGAGTCGATCTCAGTCGTTCGGGTCAACCGCGAGCCTGAAGAGCAGCCGATCGAGGTCGGCTTGGAGGGGCACGACGAAGCGGGTCAAGCCATCGCCAGCGGGGGAAGCGACTGCGGGTGCGGCCAACTCCCAGGTGACGGCATCCTGGGAAACCCACGCCGTCACGGTGGCCGCGTCCGCGGCGGTGCGGGTCGCGAATTGAATCGAGGCGAATTCAGCGCCTACGACCACCAGCGGTGATGCGGCGAGGGCGTAGTCGAGGAGGTCGCCGCCGAGGTAGGGGATGGCATCGCTGTCGCCCGGGTTGCCGCCGGGCAGCGCGCTCGGCCGCCAGTTGGCGGGATCAGCGTGGTCGGGGTCGGCCTCCGGACGCAGCAGCACCAAACTGTGCCCGGCGCCATCGGCGGCCGCAGGCCAAGGCGGGGCGTCGTCGTAGGCGAAGTCGCGCACGGTCGACCCGTCGGCGGCGGTGAGCGTCAGGCGTTCGCCGCCGTTGGCGAGCCGCGTGCTCGCGGCGAACTGGGATTGCACCACCACGACCCTGCCGCCGGGCGCGAGCACGGTGCCGGCGGGGAAGGTGTAGTCGACGCCGTTGGTGAAGGCGGCGCCGGTGAGGTCGACCGAGTTCGCCGGGTCGATGTTCAGCAGTTCAATGAACTCCTCGCCGGCACCGTCGGCGGGGTGGTACATGATCTCGCTCACGGCGATGTTGGCCGCCGAGGCGAGCGTGCCGGTGATGAAGGTGGCCTCGTTCAGGGCGGACCACTCGCCATCGTCGCCGAGCGTGCGCGCGCGGACGGCCACGCTTTGCCCGATCGCGACGGGGCCGGCGTAGGCGGTGGCGCCGGGCGAACCGACCGTCACGCGCTCGGCGACGAGTTCCGCCAGAGCCAGGGCATCGCTGCTGCCGGCGCCGGCGTTCAGCAGGTGGACCGCGAGCATGTTGTCGCCGGCGACGAGCTGCGCCAGCGCAGTGCCGACGTCGAATTCGACGAACACCTCGGCCTGGGCGTCGGGGTGGTTCGCCGTGGCGGCGGAGTCCCAAACGGGCGTCGCGGGGGCATTGGCCGCAGCGACCCGCACCCCGTTCAGGTAGGCGACGAAGCCGTCGTCATACTTCATCCGCAGGGTGAGGCCAGTCCAGCCCGCGAGCGCACCGGCATCGACCTCGAACGGGATGCGGAGGTAGGCGCCGGGATTGATCCCCCGCATGGCGGCTTCGAGGTCGAGCCCGATCAGGTCGCCGTAGTCGTAGCCGGCGCCGTTCGCACCGGCGGTCCACGCGGCGGCGTTCGCGGGCGCCGCGACGCCCGCCCAGTCGGCCACCGACAACGCCGCGCCGCTGTTCTCGACCGAAGGCACCAGCGCGCTCAAGGCCGCGTCCCCCGCCACCAGCATCGTCGCTTCGACCGTCGCCCCGCCGTCGCCCATCGGGTCGCTGCCGTCGGTGGTGTAGAAGACCGTGCCCGGCCGGCCGGTGTCGTTGGCCAGCGTCATCTGGAAGCCCGGCGCCACGATCCCGCCCGGCGCGCCGAACTCCGGCGGCGCGAAATATTGCGAATCGATCCAGCCCGCGCGCGCCGCCAGCCAGGTCTTCATGTCGGCGAGCCGCGTCCGCCAGGTGGCCAAGGCGACGCCCTGCGCGGGGACGAGCGCGTCCGGGATGCCGGCGGCCTGCGCGTCGATCAAACCGGCCATCGCGGCGTCGGCGAGCGGGCCGCGGCGCAGCTCGAACCAGCGGTCGATGTACTCGCGCAGGAACGCGGGGTCATCGAAGAGACGCGGGTACCAGAGGCGGTCGCGCCGGAAATAGAGCGGGTCGCCCGTCGCGCCGCCGTAGGCGCCGTTGTTGAAGTCCCACATCGGCCCCATGTGCAGCTTGCGCTCACCGGACGACACCCAGGGGAACATCGAGAGCAGCAGGCCGTCACCCTGCTTGCCCAGGTTGAGCAGGATGAAGTAGTCGATGAAGTCGCGCGTATCGACGTAGCGCCGGTAGCCGAGGTCGGGGTCGAGCCAGCGCGCGTCGTCGTAGAACACGCCCTCCAACTCGGTGAACCAGCCCTCGATGGCGGCGCGTTGCGCGGCGTTGATCGTATAGCCGTTGGGGTTCTCGAAGTTGATGAAGGCGTTGTATTGCCGTGGGATGTCGTCGCCCTGCCCCGCCGTGTTCGCCGGCGTCTGCGGGATGCGGTTCGGCCCGGGCGTGTGGAAAAACTGCGGCGAGGTCGCGCCGTTCGCCGCCGGGAAGCCGCCCTCTGGCTCGGGGTCCATGCGGTTGATGCCGAGCAGCCAGCCGCCCGTCGCGCCGTCGTCGGAGAGGGCGTCGAAATCGATGCGGTCGCCGCCGCGCTTGACCTTTTCCGCCAGCGCGTAGACGCCGCGCCGGTCGGCCAACCGCAGGTCGCCGCCGTCCTCGTTGACGAACACGTCCACCCAGCGGAAGCGCGTTCCGTAACGGCCGGTGCGCGACGCCAGCTCCCAGGTGAAGGTGTTCCCCAGCATCGACCGGTCGTAGCTCGGGTGCGGGAAGTAGAGGATCCAGTCGCTGTCGCCCGGCATCCCTAACAATTTCACATCGCGGTCGGCGTCCTCCCCCTCCTTCCAGGTCTCGAGCGAGTACGGCTTGGGCGTCCAGGTGGACGAGAAGGCGCCGCGCACGCGCACGCCGGCGCGGGAGTCGAGGTCTGGTGGCGCGGCGACCGCGGCGGCGCCGGCGGCGGGGTCGACGTCGAACACGGCGAGGAAAGCCGGCTGGCGGGGCACCTGCCGGAGCCCGCCGCCGGTCTGGGTGGAGGTGGACCAGCCCTTGTTCGGCACGGCGCCGGCGCCGAAGTTCTCCAACACGAGGATGGGGATCTCCGAGGTGTAGCCAGCGAGGTCGGCGGCCAGCCGCACGTAGCTCTCGGTCTCGACCTCCGAGAGCTCCCCGCCCAGCGCGGCCGCCGCGCGGACCTGCAAAGTGCGGTCGATGGCGATGGGCCCGGCGTAGGCCATGGCCGCGGGGTTGCCGGGCGCCGGCTCGCTGCCGTCGGTCGTGTAGAGGACCTGCGCGCCGGGCGTCGGCGTGGTCAGCTCGAGGCTCAGCCCGCCGGTGAAGGTGCCGCCCTCCAGCGAGAAGGCCGGCTTCTCCGGAACGACCGGGACGCAGTTCACGCCGCCCGCTAACAACACGTTGGTAACAGGCCGGCGGGGGTCATCGCCCGCCACCGCAAGCTGCGCGCTGAAGCAACCCTCCGCGCCGCCGCTGTCGAAGATCACCGTCAGATCGGCCGACTCCCCCGCCGCGATCGACAAGGGCAGGGACGCGCCTTGCACCGCGAACATCGCTGCCGCCGGGGGCTCGCCGACCACCTCGAGCGTCGTCACGGTGAGAGCGTCGCCCGTCCCGGTGTTGGCGACCGCCAGCGTCCGCGACACCGCGCCCGCGTAGGCCGGAGGGTTGCCGAAGTCGAGCGAGGCCGGCAGCGCGATCTGCGGGCGGAGGTCAGGCACCTCGTCGGCGAAGGCCACCTCGCCGAGCCCCACCCGGTCGCCCCCGCCGGGGGGCCCGTCGCCGCCGTTGGAGTAGAAATTGTCCTCGCAGGTGAACTCGACGTAACGCGCGGCGACCGTCTCGGAGAACGCGAAGGACTGCCGGGCGGAGTCGTCGTTGGTCGGCGCGAAGCTCGGGCTGTAGGCGATGCTCGACCCGAACCCCGCCGGCCCGTCGGCGGCGGAAGCGAAGCGCAGGCGGAACGCGCTGACGCCGTTGGCGTTGGTCGAGGTGTATCCCCACACGCTGACCTCCGACAGCAGGCGCTCCTCGCCGAGGTCGAAGGTCAGCACCGGCCGGCCGATCTCCTCGATGTAGTCCGAGGGGAAGCCGTTCGGCGCGTCGGTGACCCAACGGTGGCTGGAACCCGACCCGAGCTGGGCGTGCGGCTCAGAGGCGCCGAATCCCGAGCCCGGCCCCTGGATCAAATTGGAAACGGGCCAGAGGTCGGTCGCCGAGGTGGAGGCCGACACCGAGTCGATCGGGTGGAACTCCGCGGCGCGGGCAGGAGAGGAGGCAACGAAACAAATCAACGTCACCCCTGCAGCGGCGCGAAGGGGAGAAATCGGGTGCATGGGACGGTCAGCGTGACAATCGCCGCGGCGCGGGCTGAGCGCAAACGGCCTCCCGCGGGGCGAGAGATGCCTCTGATTCGGCAGCGGAATGGCCTTGGCGCACGAACCACGATCTGGGTTACATTCCCAAAAGACCCAGCGGGGTCGGGATTGTGCGTCAGATCGCGCGCCGCCCTGTAGTGTCTTCTCAGGTAGATGACAGATTTGTCATCGACTTCTGCTCAACCTCCACACTCAATCACGCGATGCTATCGATCACTTCGACCGATTCAGGGCGCTTTTGCGACGGGATGTCGCGGCGCGGGTTCCTCAAAGTCGGCGGCCTCGCGCTGGGCGGCGCCTCGATGCCCCAGATCCTCGCCGCCGAAGCGGCATCGAAGCGCGAGGGCGAGGGCCTCGGCCACAAGGCGGTCATCATGGTCTTCCTCGCCGGCGGCCCGCCGCACCAGGACATGTGGGACATCAAGGTCGATGCCCCGTCCAACATCCGCGGCGAGTTCAAACCGATCAAAACGAACGTGCCGGGCATCGAGATCGGCGAGCTGTTCCCGAAGATCGCGTCGATGGCGGACAAGTTCGCTTTCGTCCGCTCGATGGTCGGCGCCCACGGCGGCCACGACGCCCAGCAGTGCCTGACCGGGCGCTCGCCGCGCAACGCCCCGCCAGGCGGTTGGCCGTCCATCGGCGCCGTCCTCTCCTCGCTCGAGGGCCCGGCCAGCGACGCTGTGCCGCCCTTCGTCGGGCTGTCGCCAAAGTGCGGCCACGACCAGTGGGGCGACCCCGGCCAGACCGGCTTCTGCGGCCCGAGCCACGCCGCCTTCACCCCGAACCGCGGCGGCGGCGCCGCCGACGTCGAGCTGAAGGGGATCAGCATCGAGCGCCTCGGCGACCGGCGCGCGCTGCTCGGCAGCATCGACACCTTCCGCCGCGACGTCGACAGCTCCGGCATGATGGAGGGGCTCGACGCCTTCGGGCAGCAGGCCTACGGGGTGCTGACCTCCAGCAAACTGGCGGAGGCATTCGACCTCTCCAAGGAGGACCCGAAGCTGGTCGAGCGTTACGGCAAAGGCACCGAGAAGCTCACCGCCGACGGCCCCTGGAAGCGGCTCGACCAATTCCTCATGGCGCGGCGGCTCGTTGAGGCCGGCGCCCGCTGCGTGACCATCGGGTTCAGCCGCTGGGACTGGCACGGCAACAACTTCGGCCGCGCGCGCACCGACTTCCCCATGCTCGACCAGGGCGTGGCCACCCTCGTCCAAGACCTGCACGACCGCGGCCTCGACAAAGACGTCTCGGTCGTCGTCTGGGGCGAGTTCGGCCGCACGCCGGTCATCAACCCGCAGGGCGGGCGCGACCACTGGCCGAAGGTCTCCTGCGCTTTGTTAGCGGGCGGCGGCATGAACACCGGCCAGGTGGTCGGCGCCACCACGCGCGACGGCGGCGAGGCCGCCGAGCGGCCGGTCGATTTCCAGGAGGTCTTCGCCACGCTCTACCACAACGTCGGCATCGACGTGAACAAGGCGACCGTCACCGACCTCACCGGGCGGCCGCGCTACCTCGTCGACCAGCAGTTCGCGCCGATGCGCGAGCTCGTCTGAGCCTAGCAAATCTCCGCCGACACCACACAAGACCGCGCCCGCTGCCATGCTCACCATCTCCGGAGGAAAGCCGTCCCACCGGTTCTGCGACGGCACCGGTCGCCGGAACTTCCTGAAGATCGGCGGCCTCGGGCTGGGCGGGCTCGCCTTGCCCGACCTGCTCCGCGCCGGCGCGGCGGCGCCGGGCGGCGCCCGCCGCGACAAGGCCGTCATCATGATCTACATGCCGGGCGGCCCGCCGCACCAGGACATGTACGACATCAAGGAGGACGCCCCCTCCGAGATCCGCGGCGAGTTCAAATCCGCCCCCACCCGCATCCCGGGCCTGCGCCTCTGCGAGCACTTGCCGCGCATCGGCGCGATCGCCGACCAATGCGTCTTCGTCCGCGCGATGGTGGGGGCCAAGGACCGCCACTACTCGCACCAGTGCCTCACCGGCCGCCACAACGACAACGCCCCCGCCGGCGGCTGGCCGGAGATCGGCTCGGCGGTGGCGAAGCTCGACGCCGACGCCGGGCGCGCCGCCGGTTCGCCGCCCTACATCAACCTGTCGCCGAAGATGCGCCACAAGCCGTACAACTTCGGCGAGGGCAGCTTCCTCGGCGCCGCCCACAAACCCTTCCGCCCCAACGGCGACACGCTCGCCGACATGACCCTCGAAGGCGTCACGCCCGAACGCCTCGGCGACCGCGCCGCCCTGCTGCGCGGCTTCGACCGCCTGCGGCGCGACGTCGACGCCAGCGGCGAGGTCGCGGGGCTCGACGGCTTCAACCAGCAGGCGCTCGACATCCTCACCTCGAGCAAGCTCGCCGAGGCGCTCGACATCTCCCGCGAGCCCGACCGCGTCCGCGCGCGCTACGGCGATGGCACGGCGAAGGAGCAGGGCGACGCCGCACCGCGGCTGAACGGGCAGTTCCTCGCCGCCCGGCGCCTCGTCGAGGCCGGCGCCCGCGTGGTCACGCTCAGCTACAGCTTCTGGGACTGGCACGGCTCGAACTTCAAACACGCGAAGGAGAACCTGCCCGACTTCGACCAGGCCTACAGCGCGCTCGTCGAAGACCTCGCCGACCGCGGCATGCTCGACGACGTGACGGTGATCGCCTGGGGTGAGTTCGGACGCTCGCCCAAGATCAACGCCCAGGGGGGGCGCGACCACTGGCCCGGCGTCTCCTGCGCGCTGCTCTCCGGCGGCGGCATGAACACGGGCTTCGCTCTCGGCTCCACCGACCGCCTCGGCGGCGAGGCCGCCGACCGCCCCGTCGAGTTCCCGGAGATCTTCGCCACCCTCTACCACAACCTCGGCATCGACGCCGCCCAGACCACCGTCACCGACCTCACCGGCCGCCCGCGCTACCTCGTCGAGGGATACGCGCCGGTCGCCGAACTCGTCTGAACCATGAAGGAAACCTCAGTTCAAACCGTGGCATCGGCGTCCCGCCGATGTGAGTGCCAGAGGCGTCTCGCCTCTGAGCCGGACTCGGGAACCGACGGCGGGACGCCGTCGGGACGGACATCGGCGGGACGCCGATGCCACATCGCGCTCGCGGCAGCCGCATTCGCCTTCGGCCTCGCCGCACCGCCCGCCCGCGCCCTCGAGATCCACGCCGTCGCCGCGCCCGGTTCCGGCGCCGTCCTCCGCGGCCCGGACTCTTGGCTCCAGCTCGTGGTGAGCGACCGCGGCGCCGACCTCACGCGCTCCGTCCAGTATACGGCCGAGCCACCCGGGTTGGTCGAGATCTCCCAGGGCGGGCTCGTCACCCCGCTCGCCGACGGCGCCGCCACGCTCACCGCCACCACACCAGAAGGGGGCACCGCCCAGCTGCAGCTCTCGGTCGCGGGCGCGGCGACGCCTTTGCCCGTCAACTTCCCCAACGAGATCGTGCCGCTGTTCACCAAGCACGGCTGCAACGGTGGCGGCTGCCACGGCAAGAGCGAGGGCCAGAACGGCTTCCGCCTGTCTCTGCTCGGCTACACCCCGGTCGAGGACTACGAGTACCTCGTGAAGGAATCGCGCGGTCGGAGGCTCTTCCCCGCCGCCCCGGAGCACAGCCTGCTGCTGCGCAAGTCCACCGGCGAACTCCCCCACGGCGGCGGCGAGCGCTTCTCGCGCGACAGCTGGGACTACAAGGCGATCGTCCGCTGGATGGAGCAGGGCATGCCCTACGGCTCGGCCGAGGACCCCGTCGTGGAACGCATCGCCGTCTTCCCGGACGCGCGCATCGTCGGCCCCGGCAGCCAGCAGCAGCTCGCCGTCACCGCCCACTACTCCGACGGCTCGGCGCGCGACATCACCCGCATCGCCAACTTCGAATCCAACCAGAAGGAGATGGCCGAGGTCGACCAGACCGGGCTCGTGACCATGCTGGAGGGGCAGACCGGCGACGCCGCCGTCATGGTGCGCTTCCAGGAGAAGGTCGCCGTCTTCCAGGCGACGATCCCGCTCGGCGCCCCGACCGACTCCCTGCCCGCGCCGCGCAACTTCATCGACGAGCACGTCTTCGCCAAGCTGCGCACGCTCGGGCTGCCCGCCTCCGAACCCTGCGACGACGCCACCTTCCTGCGCCGCGTCACCGTCGACATCGCCGGCCGCCTGCCGACGCTCGGCGAGGCGGAGGCGTTCCGGAACGACGACGCCCCCGACAAACGCGCGCGGCTCGTCGACCGGCTGCTCGCCTCCGACGACTACGCCGACCACTTCGCCAACAAGTGGACCGCCATCCTGCGCAACAAACGCAAGGCCGGCAACTACGCCCGCGGCACCGACGCCTTCCACGAGTGGGTGCGCGCCTCGCTGCACGAGAACAAGCCCTACGACCAGTTCGTCGCCGAGCTGATCACCGCCAAGGGCGAGATCGCCCACAACCCCGCCGCCGCCTGGTACCGCAACGTCCCGACCAAGAAGGAGCAGCTCCAGGACACCGCCCAGGTCTTCCTCGGCATCCGCCTGCAATGCGCCGAGTGCCACCATCACCCCTACGAGAAGTGGAGCCAGCAGGACTACTACGGGTTCGAGGCCTTCTTCTCGCGCGTCGGCAAAAAGAACACCGCCACCCCGGGCGAGCAGGCGGTCTTCCACCAGGTCGGCACCGCCTCGGCCCAAAACCCGAAGACCGGCCAAGCCGTCAAACCCACGCCCCTCGGCGGCGCCGAGCTCGAGCTCGCCCCGACCGCCGACCCGCGCGAGCCGCTCGCCGATTGGTTGACCTCGGAGGACAACCCCTACTTCGCGCCCATGCTCGCCAACCGCTACTGGAAGCATTTCTTCCACCGCGCGCTCGTCGAGCCGGAGGACGACATGCGGGTCACCAACCCGCCCACCAACCCCGCCCTGCTCGCGGCGCTGTCTAACCACCTTGTGGAGACAAACTTCGACCTGAAGGCGCTGGTGCGCGCCATCTGCACCTCGGAGACCTACGGGCTCAGCGCCATCCCCAACGACCACAACGCGGCCGACCGACAGAACTACTCGCGCTACTTCCCCGAGCGCCTGACCGCCGAGGTGCTGCTCGACTCCATCGACACCATCACCGGGACCGCGACCCTCTTCGAGGGCCAGCTCCCCGGCACCCGCGCCGTCGAGCTGCCCGACGACAGCTACAACGCCAGCTCCTACTTCCTCACCGTCTTCGGCCGCCCGGAGATGGACAGCGCCTGTGAGTGCGAGCGCGCCCAGGGCGCCAGCCTCGCCCAGACCCTGCACCTCCTGAACTCGAAGAACATCCAGGACAAGCTCGCCTCCGGCGCCGGCACCGCCTCGCAGCTCGCCGGCGACACCGCGCGCGCCGACGCCGAGAAGCTCACGGAGCTGTACATGAGGGCGTTCGCCCGCGAGCCCGATGCCGACGAACTGAGCCTCGCCCAAGAGTACCTGGCCAAGAAGCGATCCGCCGCGGAAGCCGCCGGCGAGGATGTCGCCGCCGCCGGCAAGATGGCCTACGAGGACCTCGTCTGGGCGCTGCTCAACACGAAGGAGTTCCTGTTCAACCATTGAGCGGCACCGCAAGGCAGCCCCGAACCCCTCGGAGGGCGGAGCTCCGCCTCCGCCGACTTCGATCCGATGAAGCCCCCGCATCTCGTTTCCGCTCAAACGGCAAACCAAGCTGCTCCCGTGGCGGCCCCGAACCCCTTGGAGGGCGGAGCTCCGTCTCCGCCGACTTCGATCCGATGAAGCCCCCGCATCTCGTTTCCGCTCGAAGGGCAAATCAAACCGCTCCCGCAGCGGCCCCCAACCCCTCGGAGGGCGGAGCTCCGCCTCCGCCGACTTCGATCCGATGAAGCCCCCGCATCTCGTTTCCGCTCGAAGGGCAAATCGAACCGCTCCCGTGGCGGCACCGCCCCCGGCAGTCACGGCGGACACGGAGGTCCGCCCTCCAATGTTTTGGAAGGCGGCGCTCCGCGCCCCGCTCGCTTTCCTCGCCTTCGCCGCGGCAGCCCACGCCCAGCTGCCGGTCGCGCGCCTCGACGCGGTTTCGCCGATGGGCGCACAGATCGGCCGCTCCGCCGAGGTGGGTATCGCGGGCGCCGAACTGGAGGGCGCGACCCTGCATTTCAGCCACCCGGGAATCACCGCGACACCCGGCGAAGCCAACCGCTTCCAGCTGACTGTCGCCGCCGACGTGCCCCCCGGCACCTACGACGCCTGGGTCACCGGTGACTGGGGCGCCAGCCTCCCGCGGGCGTTCCAAATCGGCGCCTTTCCCGTCGCGACGGTGCCCGGCGAGGCGAAAGGGGCGGACAAGGCGGTCGCGCTCACGCCCGGCACGGTCTGGGACGGCGTCGCCGAAGCAGGCGCCGCGCACCACTTCCGAATCGATGCCAAAGCCGGCCAGCGTTTCTTCGTCGAGATGAGTGCCGCACGGCTGGGTTCGCGCACCGACGGCTCGCTCGTGCTGCTCGACCCCTCGGGGGAGGAGCTGGCGCGCTCCTTGGAGTCGGCGCACGGCGACCCGCTGCTCGACCACACCCCCGCCGCCGACGGCGCGCTGACCCTCCGGGTCTCCGACCGGCTCGCGCGCGGCGGCACCGGCTACGGCTACCGGCTCCGCTTGAGCGAGGGCCCGCACATCGACTACGTCCTCCCGGCCTCGGCGCCGCCCGGCACGCGGACGACGCTGCAGGTCTTCGGCCGCAACCTCCCGGACGGCACGCCGGCGGGCGACGGCTTGGAGCGCATCGAGATGGAGGTCGATGTCCCGTCCGAGGGGCGACCGCGGAGCTCCGCCCTCAACGGCCCGGCAGCGGCGGGATTGCGCGGCTTTGAATTCCGCCTCGGCGAGGGCGCGGCCGCTTCGAACGCCGTCTTCGTCGCCCACGCCGACGCGCCGAGCACGATCGACGCGGCAGACAACGCGGCTCCCGATTCCGCCCAAGCGCTAACTGTGCCCTGCGAGGTGAGCGGGCGCTTCTCCCCCGGCTCGACAGACCATTTCACCTTCGCCGCCGCCGCCGGTACAGCCTACATCGTCGAGGCGCTCTCGCACCGCTTCGGCGCCCCCTCCGACCCGGTGCTGACGGTGCTCAAGCTGGGCGCTGACGGCTCCGCGACGCCGCTCGGCTCCTCCGACGACGACGGGGCGAACATCGGCGGGCGCGCCTACCGCACCGACCACCGCGACGCCGCCGTGCGCTTCACCGCCGACGCCGACTTCACCGCCCGCGTCGAGCTCCGGGACCAGTTCGGCACCCGGGCGGGCTACCGCCTCCAAGTGCGCACCGCCCAGCCCCGCTTCGATTTGATCGCCGCTCCCGCGCCGAACCCGGCGGTCGACAACCAGGGCGGGAAACGGGTCGAGCGCGCCGGGCTCACCTTGCGCCGCGGCGAGGTCGGCATCGTCCAAGTCTACGCCCTGCGCCGCGACGGATTCGCGGGCGAGATCGCCCTCAAAGCAGAAGGCCTGCCGGGCGCGCCGATCTCCGGCAAGATCCCCGCCGGCGAATCCAGCTGCTTGTTCGCCATCGCGTCACCCGGCGCGGCCGAGCCCTTCGATGCCGCGCTGCGGATTTTCGGTTCCGCCGAGATCGGCGGTGCCCGAGTCGAGAAGGAGGCGGTGCCGGCCGCTGCGGGATGGACGGTCGGGGACGCAGACCAGGAGGCGGTGCAGGCCCGCCTGGGACAGGCATTTCCCCTCGCGGCCATCGCCGACCCCGCGCCCTTGGCGATCGCCCGCGAAGGTGACGCGACCGCACCGATCCAGACTTCGCTGGGCGCCAAGCTGGAGATCCCGTTTACGCTCACCAAGACCGGCGAGATCAAAGACAAGATCACCGTGAACGCGGGCGGGCTCGCGGGCACCGGTAACAAAGCGCCGCAAGTCCAGGTCGAGAAGGATCAGGCGGGCGGCACGCTCGCCTTCGAGCTGCGCAACGACCGCGACAACAACCGCTTCCGAGCGGGCACCTTCGAGCTCCACCTCACCGCCAAGTCAAAGGTCGGCTACCGGCGCTACGTCGCCGAAGCCGAGGCCGCCGAGAAGGCCAAAGCGGACGCCGCGGCGGCAGCGGAAGCGAGGCGCAAGGAGCGCGATGCCGCGAAGGCCGCGCTCGACGAAGCGCGGGAGGCGACCGCCGAGACCGAGGAGGCGAAGGCGCACAGGGTCGCCGCCGCCGAGGAGGCGCTGAAGGCCGCCGCAGCGGCCGCCACCGCCGCCGAGGAAGCCCGCAAGGCGGCCGAGGCCGCCGCCAACGGGGCGAACGAGCGCGCCAAGCCGCAGGACCGCCAGTTCGCGAACCACTCGCCCCCGATCACCATCGAGATCGAGCCCGCGCCCGTGCGGATCCAGCTCGGCCCCGTGCCGGCCGCGGCGCCGGGGTCGGCGATCGAGCTGCCGGTGGAGATCGAGCGCCGCTACGGCTTCGCCGAAGGCCTGACCCTCGCCGCCGCGCTGCCCGACGGATCCGGTTTGACCGCGCCCGATGTGCCGGTGGCCAAGGACGCGGCCACCGGCGCGCTGGCGATCACGGTCGCCGCCGACGCCGCCCCCGGCGAGCGCCGCTTCGAGGTCGTCGCCAAGATGAAGTGGAACGGCATGGACCTCGAACGCCGGGCCGCCGCCGTGCTGCAGGTCGCCGCCGAAACCGCCCCGGATCCACCCGCCGCCGCCCCCGCCCCAGAAGCCCCCGCCCCCGCAGCCGCCCCATGAGATCGCGCACCGCCCGCCTCGCCCCCATCGCCCTGCTCGCCGCCGCGGCCGCCGCCCGCGCCGAGCTGCCGGTCGCCGAACTGGACCGCACCGAGCCGGTCTCCTATGCGAAGGAGATCGCCCCCGCCTTCAAGCGCAGCTGCCTCGCCTGCCACAACGCGAACAAGGCGAAGGCCGGCCTCGATCTGGAGAGCGTCGAGAAGATGCTCGCGGGCTCCGACGACGGCCCGGTGATCGTCCCCGGCAAGTCCGCCGAGAGCTTCCTGTTCCTGTGTTCGACCCACCGCGAAGACCCGGTGATGCCGCCGGAGAACAACAAGGCGAACGCGCCGGACCTGACGCCGGAGGAGCTCGCGCTGCTGGCGCGCTGGATCGACGAGGGCGCCGAAGACGACAGCTCGGCGGCCGACACCCCACCGGTGCAGCTGGCGACGCTGCCGGACGGGATCGACGCCATCTACTCGGTCGCCCTCTCCCCCGACAGCCGCTACGCCGCCGCCGGGCGCGGCAACCGCGTCGCGCTCTACCACCTCCCGGGTGGCCAGCACGCCGGCGAGCTGGTCGACCCCGCGCTCTCCGCAGGGGGCGCCGCCGCCCACCTCGACCAGGTCGGGGCGCTGGCGTTTGGCGGCGACGATTTGTTAGCAACCGGCGGATTCCGCAACGTGAAGATCTGGCGCCGCGCCGACGGGGCGCTGCGCGCGGTGTTGAAGCCTGCCGGCGACACCCCGGGCTGCGCCACGGCCTCGCCGGACGGCGCGCTGGCCGCGGTCGGGGACCACTCCGGCGGCCTCGCGCTCTACGCGGGCACCGCCCCCAACGATGAGCCGAAGCGGTTCAAGGACCACGCCGCCCGCGTCACCGGCGCCGCCTTCTCGGCCGACGGCTCGCTGGTCACCGCGGCGATGGACCGGACGCTCAGGGTCCGCGCCGCCAGCGGCGAGGGCGGGTCCCGCACCGTCGCCGAGCTGCCGTCCCCGGTGACGGCGCTCGCTTTGATCGCCGGCGGCACCCGGGCCGCCTGCGGCTGCGAAGACGGCGCGATCCGCGTCGTCACCCTCGCCGACGGCGCGGTCGCCGAGGCCGCCGGCGCCCACGGCAGCGCGGTGGCGGCGCTCGCCGCCGCGGGGGCGGGCGGCACGGATTTCCTCAGCGGCGGCGCCGACGGAAAAGTGAAGCGGTGGGCGGCCGGCGACCTCACCAAGGCCCAACGCGAGGCCGATCACGGCGCGCCGGTGCGGGCCTTGGTCGCGGCCTCCGACGGCACACGCTTCGCCACGCTCGACGACGCCGGCAAGGCGCGACTGTGGGACGCGGCGGAGCTGAAGCCGGTCGGCGAACTGAAGGCGGATGCCGAAGCCCAGCTCGCGGTGCAGCGTGCGGAGTCGGCGGCGGGGGTCGCGGACGGGCTGCGCGACCTGCGCAAAAAGGCGCTCGAGGAAGCCACTAAGAAATGGGACGAGGAGCTGGAGAAATCGCGCGCCGCCACGGCCGCCGAAGACGCCGCGAAGATGGAGCGCGACGCCAAACTCGCCGCGCTGCGGACGGCGGAGGAGGCCCACCGCGCCGCCGCCGCCGAAGCGGCGGCGATCGCCGCCCAGGGGGCCGATGCCGGGGCCGCCAACAACGCCGCGAAGGCCGCCGAGGACGCGCTCAACAAGGCGCGTGGCGAGGCCGACGAGGCGGCGCGCAAGCTGGCCGAAGCCGCCGACAACACCGCGCTGGCGGTGCGCTTCGCGGGCCGCGCCGGGACGGCGAAAGCCGAAGCGGAGGCCGCCGCCGCCGCCGCCGAAGCGGGCGCCGCGCGCGCCGCCGTGGCCGTGGAAGCGGCGAAGGCCGCCCTCCCAGACGCCTCGCGGACGTTCCGCGCGCTCACCTTCTCGGTCGACGGGGCGCTCCTGTTCGCCGCAGCGGAAGGCGGCGCCACCCACCGCTGGTTCACCTCCGACGGCGCGCCCGCCGGTCACGCGTCGCTCGGCGGCGGCGCGGTCGCCGCCCTCGCCGCGACCCCTGACGGCGGCCTGCTGAGCGCCGCCGACGACAAGGGGGTGCGCCTCGCCGACCCGCGACCGCGCTGGGCGCTGGAGCGCACGATCGGCGCCATCGACGACCCGGAGACCTTCGCCGACCGCATCAACACCGTCGCCTTCAGCCCCGATGGCGAACTCCTTGCCACCGGCGGCGGCGTCCCCTCGCGCTCCGGTGAACTGAAGCTCTGGCGCGTCCGCGACGGGTCCCCGGTCGCCGCGAACAGCGAGGAGCACAGCGACGCCATCTCGGCCGTGGCCTTCAGCCCCGACGGGCGGCATCTCGCCACCGCCGCCACCGACCGCTTCGTGAAGGTGTTCTCGGCGGCCGACCTCGCCGTCGAGCGTGCCTTCGAAGGCCACACCAACCACGTGCTCGACGTCGCCTGGCGCGCCGACGGGCTCGCGCTCGCCAGCTCCGGCGCCGACAACGTGGTCAAAGTTTGGGATTTCGAGACGGGCGCCCAGAAGCAGACGGTCACCGGCCACAGCAAACCGGTCACCGCCGTGGCCTTCGTCGGCGCGGGCGAGACCCTGCTCTCCAGCAGCGGCGACCAGAGCGTGCGCTTGGCGAACCAGCCGCTCCCCGACGCCGGCACCTTCATGCACAGCGCCGCCGCCAGCCCCGATGGGAAACTGGTGGCCGCCGGCGGCGAAGACAGCGTCCTGCGCGTCTGGCAGGCCGACAAGCGGGCAGTGCTCCTGAAGCTGCAGTAGCGGAGGAGCGGATCGGCCGGCGCATCGGCGCATCGAACCGCCACCGATTTTTCGCGCAGGGTCACCGTTTTGTGGGTAGCATGAAGCCCCCACACCATGACAACGCACCACCAGCGAGCCCATTGGCTGCTGCTGCCCACGGTCGCCGCCATCGCCGCCTGCCCCGTTGATTCGCGGGCCGACCCCGGACCTGCCGCCGAAGCGCTCGGGGGACTCCGCCTCACCCCCGGTGGATGCCTTGAGGCGACCGTCGATCTCCCCTCGACCCACTACGGCGTCCTCTGGCGGGCGCCAGACCTCGAAGCGGCGGGGCGCCCCGTGCGTCTCATCCCCCCCGGCACCCAGGCCTTCCCGACCGCCGATACCGCCCCCGCCCGCGGCGACGCCTACCTGCGCCTACATCTCCATCCGGTCGCTAGCCCAGCCGACAGCGATGGCGACGGCGAGGACGACCTGAGCGAGTTCGCCTCGCCGGGCACCCGCAATGCGCTCAACCCCGCCGAGCCGATCGCCGAGCAGCACGGCCGCATCCAGATCCCCGACCGCGAGACCTACGAGCTGCTCTCGCACCGGGACAACTTCCCCGGGGCCGCCGACTTCCAAGAGGTCAAATTCCTCGTCTACGACGTCCACACCGACACCCCCGTCCTCTACTTCGCCGACAGCAAGCGCTACCCCTACCACTACTATTTTAGCCGCGACGCGGTCGCCCGCTACTCCTCCGGCTCACTCTTCAACGCCCACACCTATTTCACCAACACCTCCCGCCGCAACCTCGCCGGCAGCATCGTCTACCACCCGAACTTCCAGCACGCCGACGGCCGGAGCGGCCTCTACACGATCGAGTTCTGGCCGGCCGACCCGGTCGCCTTCCGGTTCATCGAGATCGCCTACGAGATGATCGCCGCCGGCATGCCCTTCGTCGACGGGGACCTCGCCTACCACCCGGCGAGCCAAACCCAGATCACGCTCCGCGATGAGGAGGCCGACGAATTCGCCTCCTCGCAGGTCAACCTGATCGACACCGACACCCTGTTCGGTAGCCAGACTTACAACGGCCTGCACACCGGCTCCTGCTTCGGGCGGCTGAAGTTGGTCGCCGGCGCCGAGACCCTCTCCGCGCGCGACGTCGTCATCTTCCAAAGCATCCCCAACGACCTGACGCACGTCGCCGGCATCATGACCGAGGACCCGCAGACGCCGCTCTCCCACATCAACCTCAAAGCCCGCCAGAACGACACGCCCAACGCCTACATCGCGGAGGCCTCGACCCACCCCGACATCGCCCCGCTCATCGGCCAGAACGTCTATTACGAGGTCGGCCCCGACGGCTTCCAAATCCGCGCCGCCACCCAGGTGGAAGTCGATGCGTACTTCGAGTCTATCCGCCCCGACGCGCCGCAGATCCCGATCCGCAACCTGGCGACGACCGAGATCGCCGCCTTGGCGACGATCGGCTTCCACCACGACGACGCCTTCGGCTCCAAGGCCGCCAACCTCGCCCAGCTGCGGAAGATCCTCCCCGACCTGACCCCCGACGGCTTCGCCGTGCCGTTCTATTTCTACGACGAGTTCATGAAATACAACGGCTTCTATGCGCTCGCCGAAGCGATGATGGCCGACCCCTTGTTCCAAACCGTGCCCGCCACGCGCGAGGCGCGCCTCGCCACCTTCCGCGACCAGATCGAAGATCTCGGCGTCCTACCGCCCTGGATGGACGTCGCCCTCGAGGAGATGCGCGAAGCCTTCCCGGAGGGCACCTCGATCCGCGCCCGCTCCAGCACCAACAACGAAGACCTGGAGGGTTTCAACGGCGCCGGCCTCTACGAGAGCTACACGCATCACCCGCACGAGGGGCGCTTCGCCAAGACGGCGAAACAGGTCTGGGCCGGGCTCTGGACTTACCGCGCCTTCGAGGAGCGCGAGTTCTGGCGCATCGATCACCTGGCCGCCGCGATGGGGATCCTCGTCCACCCCAATTTTGCCGACGAAGTCGCCAACGGCGTCGGCGTCACCAAAAACCCCTTCATTCCCGGCACCGGCTGGGACGGCCACTACGTCAACGTCCAGGTCGGCGAGAACCTCGTCACCAACCCGCCCCCCGGCACCGTCCCGGAGGAGTACACCATCGCCAACCTCGGCTTCGGCGCGGACTACGAGATCCAATACATCCGCCGATCCAACCTCGTCCCGGAAGGCGAAACGGTCCTCAGTCGCGAGCAGGCGCTCGAGCTGAAGGACGCGATGAACATCCTCCACAATCACTTCCGGCCGCTATACGAGTCGCCGGCCGGCTTCGCGATGGAGATCGAGTTCAAGATCGACCGGGATGGCGAACTCGCCATCAAGCAGGCGAGGCCCTGGGTGGATTAGGTTACCCCGGCGAAGCCGAACCCGGAGGGCGGAGCTCCGCCTCCGGTGCGACCGGAAACAGCGCGAGATGCGCAACAACGCACCAACCACAGACCGCGCCTGCCCATCGGGAGAGCCTAATGTGCTCCCTTCTCAAAATGGGCCAGGGCCTTCGCCGCCTCGCGCACCGGCGCCTCCAGTTCCTCCGGCAGCGGCGCCAGCAGCGGCAGGGGCGGCCCGGTCTCGGCGATGCCGGCCAGGGCGACCGCGGCGTGGAGGACGGGGATCGGCCCGTGGGCGTTGCGCAGGTCCTCCAGCGCTTCGAAGCGGCTGCGGACAGCCTCGGCGCCGGCGATCTCGCCCGCCTGCAGCGCGCGCAGCATCTCCATCGATCTGCTAGGCGCCACGCAGACGCAACCGGAGGTGAAGCCGCCGATGCCGAAGTCTCGCAGGTGGGTGATCGCCGGCTGCTCGCCGATGCCGCTGACCACGAGCGCCGGGTCGACGCGCTCGAGCAGGGCGCGGAGGAGGTCATCGCACGCCGGGTCCTCGCGCACCACGGCGTACTTGATCCACGCGACGGCGCCGTCGGCGACCAACCCGGCGGCGAGCTCCGGCGTGATGTAGGCCTCGTCCTTCATGTAGAGGACGGCCTGGACGCCTGAGCGCTCCGCGAAGTGGCGCACGGCGGTGGCGACGCCTGCGGGCTTGGCCGGGAAGAGCGTCGGCAGCACCATCGCGGCGGGGAAACCGGCGCCCTTCAGGATCGCGGCCTGGTCGAGGATATTGCCGTAGAAGGGGCCGACGGAGGGCACGACCAAGGTGTCGGCCGCGGCGGCTTCGGCGAGCAGTCCGAGCAGCGACGCGTACTCCGAGACGGCGATGTTGTAGAGGTTGGCGTTGCCGCCGTAGAGCAGCGTTTTGACCCCGCCCTCCTCGAGGTGGGCGATGAGCTTGCGGTTCTCTCCCGCGTCGATGGAGAGATCGGCGCCCCGGCACAGCGGCGGGACGGCGATGACGGAGGACGCGAGGTCGGCGGCGGTGATGGCGGAGGTCTGCATGGAGGGGAAGTGGCGAGGGCGTCCCGCCCCCATTGCCCGAACCACATCTAGCGGGATCTGGGCGCCGCCGCCACGCTAAAACAGGAACAGCAGCCCGAGCAGCACGACGGCGAAGATGGCGGTGGCGCCGACGGGGAAGGCGCCGAGGCGGGCGTCCTCGTAGAAGGCTTGGCGCTTGTCTTCGAGCGCCTCGTCGCGCAGCCCCTGCGCGCGCCAGAAGGGGGTCATCGCGGCGACGGCGACCCGCGAGGGAGCCGTCCGCGCGATCCGCGACAGCCAGCCGATGAAACGCCCGACGAACAGCGTGTGCGCGGCCTTGTTGAGAGCGTTCAGCGAGCGGTCCATCGCCCGGTAGAACACCCCGCCGCCCTTGCGATAGAGCCAGTCGGTGTCGAGGTTCGTCGAGCGCACCTCGGCCGGGTAGAGGCCGGCGCGCATCAGCAGCGTGAAGGCCAGCGCGCTGAACAGCAGCAGCGCGTACTGGTCCGTCACGTGGCCGACCGTGTACGGTTGGTAGCTGGCCTCGACGTTCGGCAGCATCGCGTAGAGGAACGCGTTCGGGAAGGTGCCGACGAAGATGCACAGGAACGCGGTGATGCCCATGGCGAGCAGCTGGTTCACGGGCGCCTCCTTGCAGCGGATCCCGGAGTCGTGCGAGAAGAACGCGAAGAACGGGATCTTGATCCCCGCGTGGTGGAAGACGCCGGCGGAGGCGAACAGGAGGGCGAGCCAGACGACCGTGTAGCCGCCGGCGGCGGCGGAGCTCATGATCATCGATTTGCTCACGAAGCCGCTGAAGAACGGGAAGGCGGAGATGCTGGCCGCGCCGATACAACAGAAGACGCAGGTCCAGGGCATGCAGCGGTAGAGGCCGCCGAGCTCGGTTGCCTTCGACTTGCCGGTGCGGTAGAGGACCGAGCCGATGGACATGAAGAGCAGCGCCTTGTAGAGAATGTGGCAATAGGCGTGGGCGGCGGTGCCGTTCAGGGACAGCGGCGTCCCGAGGCCGACGCCGACGACCATGAAACCGACCTGGTTGATCAGGCTGTAGGCCAGCACCCGGCGCAGGTCGTTCTCGATCACGGCGAAGAAGATCGGGATCGTCGCCATCGCCATGCCGATCCAGATCAGCGCGCCCTCGCCCGGGAAGCAACGCGCCAGCACGTAGACGGCGGTCTTGGTGGTGTAGGTCGCCATGAAGACGACCCCGCCCACCGAGGCCTCCGGGTAGGTGTCGGTGAGCCAGGCGCCGACGATCGGCCACGCGCAGTTGATGCCGAAGCCGAGGAAGATGAGCCAGGCGCCGAGGCCGGAGAGCTCGATCCGGTCGAACGCCACGCTGCCGCCACCGGCGAGGTGGATGAGGAGCCCGGCGAGGAGCACCACCCCGCCGAACACGTGGACGAGGAAGTAGCGGGAGGCGGCGCGGCCCGCCTCCGGGGTGCGGCGGGCGAGGATGCACAGCACCGCGCCCAAGGTCAGCATCTCCCAGAACAGGAAGAGGGTGATCAGGTCGCCCGCCATCACCACGCCCATCGCGCTGCCCGCGTAGAGCAGACCGGCGGAGAGGTCGAGCCGCCGGTTATCCCTGAGGATGTAGAGGATGCCGATGAACGAGAGGACGGTGAAGATGTTGAGGAAGATCAGGCTCCAGCGGTCGCCGCGACCGAGCACCAGCTGGAAATCGAGAAATTCGATCGTCCAGCGCACCCCCTCCGGGATGAAGAAGAAGTTCACGAAGCCGACGACCGGCACCGCGAGAGCGAAGACCTGCCGGGCGCGCCCGCGCAGCGCGAGCACGACCAGCGCACCGATCAGATAGATCGCGGCGGGGGGGAGTCCCTCAGGCATCGCCCCCCCCTTGGTCCGAGTTCTTGTCGTAGTAGTCCTCGCCGCGCATCACCAGGGGGCGCAGGACATGCTTCGAGACCAGCACCAACAGCACGCAGGCGACAAATCCGTAGACGGCGTAGAAGCCCGGCCACTTCTCCCAGCGGAAGTACGGGTGCTTGTCATAGCCCGTCATCCAGAAGAAGAGGTCGATGAGGACGAGCAGGGCGCAGCCGGCGAACAGCCCGATGAGGACCTTGCGCACGTTCTCTCTGCGGTCGAACCAACCGGGCGACGCTTCTTCGGGGGGGGTGGTCTCGGTGTCCATCAGTGGGAGGCGTTGTGGCTGGCCCCGGCCTTGGCCTCGTGCTCCGCGGGGCCGGGGGAGGAGACGAGGATCACCAGCAGGTAGAAACCCATCACCGCGAAGGCGATGAGGAAGGCCTTGAGGTAGCCGGGGACGGCCTCGTGCTTCAGCTCGAGGAGCGGTTCGTCGCTGG
Organism: Verrucomicrobiia bacterium; assembly: GCA_030430255.1. GTDB lineage: Bacteria > Verrucomicrobiota > Verrucomicrobiia > Verrucomicrobiales > DEV007 > JAUIGD01. The sequence continues at coordinate 16,680 of JAUIGD010000006.1, read as the reverse complement.
GCGGGTGGTAGTCCATGGCGGTTCCCTAGTGTGGGGAGATGATGAGCGCCGACAGTTGGAAGAAGATGTCCGGGTAGAAGAACAGCACCACCGTCCCGATCGCGGTCAGGGTGAGTGGCAAGACGCAGGCGAAGGGCGCTTCGGCGAGGCGCTCGTAGGTGGTGCCGTCAGCGGGCTTCAGGAAGAAGGCGCGGTAGACGATGGGGAAGAAGTACGCCGCGTTGAGGACGGAGCTGACGAGGAAGACCGACAGCAGCACGAACTGTCCCGCATCGGCCGCGCCCCAGATCAGGTAGATCTTGCTGAGCAGCCCGCCCGTGGGCGGCAGACCGGTGACGCTCATCGCGCCGATCGCGAAGGCCCCCATGGTGAAGGGCATCGCCCGCCCGATCCCGTCGAGCTGGCTGACATACTTCTTGCCACAGGCCACGTAGATCGCCCCGGCGCAGAAGAACAGCGTGATCTTGCCGAAAGCATGCATGCCGATGTGGAGGATGCTGCCCTGCACCGCGTGCGGTGCCAGCAACGACACGCCGAGCACGATGTACGCCAGCTGCCCGACCGTGGAGAAGGCGAGCCGCCGTTTGAGGTTGTCCTGCGTCAGCGCGATCAGGGATGACACCAGGACCGTGAACGCCGCCGCCCAGCTCACGGCCCAAGCGACATCGAGCTCCCTCAGGAAGTCGGTCCCGAACACGCCGGTGAAGACGCGGATCACACAGAAGACACCCACTTTGACCACCGCCACGGCGTGCAGCAGCGCGGAGACCGGGGTGGGCGCGACCATGGCGTTGGGGAGCCACGAGTGGAACGGCATCAGGCCCGCCTTGGCGAAGCCGAAGGTGAACAGCAGCAGCAGCACCAGGGCTTCAGGCCCGTCGACCTTCTGCGCGAGGAAGCCGCCGGCGTCGAAGTTCATCGGGCCACCCGCCTTGTAGAAGCTGTAGAGCATGGCCGGCAACACGAAGGCGATCGAGGTGCCCAGCAGGTAGGCGAGGTAGGTGCGCCCGCCGGTGCGCGCCTCCTTGTCCCCGTGGTGGGTGACCAGCGGGTAGGTCGAGAGCGAGAGCATCTCGTAGAAGACGTAGAGCGTGAACAGGTTCGCCGAGAACGCGACACCCATCGTCGCGCTGAGGGAGATCGCGAAGCAGGCGAAGAAGCGCGTCTGGTTGCCCTCGCCCGCCCCGCGCATGTAGCCGATCGCGTAGAGGCTGGTGACGATCCACAGCCCCGATGCGATCAGGGCGAAGGCCAGCCCGAGGCCGTCGACCCGGAACTCGAGCGGCACGCCGGGGAGGATCTCGCCGAAGCTGAACTGCGGCCTGCCGCCGGCGAGCACCGCCGGGAGCATGGAGAGGACGAAGCCGAACTTCAGGAACGCCGCGACGAAGGTCGCCAGCTCGCGCCAGTTCGGCCGCTTCCGCAGCAGGAGGATGGCGGGCACCGCGAGGAGCGACACCAGCCATGCGAGGAGCGGCAAGTTGGAGGGAACGGGCATGCTTGCTGGTTACAGCGGCGGCATCGCGGAGCGCAGCCAAGAGGCGAGCGGGTGGTTGAAGATGCCGACCAGAAGCACGAGGGCGGCGGCGATCAGCAGCGGGGCGAGCATCGACCAGGGCACTCTGGACAGCGGCATCTCGGGGACGGAGTCGCCGTCCGAGGGGAACTCCTCCACCTCGATCTCACCGAAGTACGCCCGCTCGAAGATGCGGAAGAAGATCACCGCGTTGACCAGCGACGAGAACAACAGCGCGCCCACATAGCCCCAGTGCCCGGCCTCGATGCCGGCACCGACGAGGTACCATTTGCTGAAGAAACCGCAGGTCGGCGGCAGGCCGATCATCGACAGCGCGCCGACGGTGAAGCCGATCATCGTCAGCGGCATCGCCTTGAACAGCCCGTTGAAGGCGGTGAGGCGATGGTCGCCGGTGCGCAGGATCACGATCGAGGCCGCGAGGAACAGGCAGAAGGTCATCGCCGCGTCGGAGAGGATGTGGTAGGCGGTGCCGACCAGGCCGAGCTCGTTGCCCAACCAAGCCCCGCCCACCATGTAGCCGACCTCGGCGACGATGAGGTAGGTGAGCATCTTCTTGATGTCGCTGCGGGCGAGCGCCAGCAGCGAGCCTGCGACGATGGCGACGACGGACAACCACGACAGGAGGGTGTTCCAAGCGTGGTCGCCGAAGGCGAAGCCGGCGCCGAACACGAACAGCATCACACGCAGCATCACGTAGACCATGACCTTGGTCATGAGCGGCGCCATGAGGGTGCCGGTGCTGCTCGGGGCGTAGGAGTAGGCGTTCGGCATCCACCCGTGCAGCGGGAAGAAGGCCATCTTGGTCAGCACCCCGAGCAGGATGAGGATGAAGGCGATGGTGATGCTGCGGTCGCCGAACAGCGCGCCCGCCTCGAGCGTCGCCCGCATGTCGTCGATGTTGAGGGTGCCGGTTTTGATATAGAGGTAGCCGACGCCGAGCAGGTAGAACGACGCGCCGATCGTCCCCATGATCACGTAGTTGAAGGACGAGAGCGCCGCCCTCCGCCCGCCCATGGCGATGAGGGCGTAGCTGGTGAGCGAGGTGATCTCGATCAGGACGTAGAGGTTGAAGGCGTCGTTGGTGAAGGTGATCCCGCACAGGCCGGCGACCAGGAGCAGGTAGAGCGTGTAATAGAAGGGCTCCTTCCCCGGGGTCTCCTCGGGCACCCGCCGCTTGGACACCACCGCGTTGAGCAGGCCGATGGCGATGACGGTGACGACGACGAGCGACGAGAGCGGGTCGATCCGGTACTCGATCCCCCACGGCGGCGGCCAACCGCCGAGATGGTAGCGGATCTCACCGAGCCCGGAGGCGGCGAGGTGGATGCAGGTGACCAGCGCCGCCACCAGCGCGGCCGAGAGCGCCGCCACCGACACCGGGTAGGCCATCCCCCGGTGCTTGCGGCCGAACAGGGTGACGACCAGCGCACCGAACAGCAGCAGCAGTTCGGCGGCCAGCGGCGCCTGCGCGGCGATGAAGCGGAGGAAATCAACCATGGTCGCCGGGGCGGAGCTGGTCCAGGATCTCGTCCTCTTCCAAAGTGCCGAACGCGCCGTAGATCCGCTGGGCGATGGCCAGCGCCAGGCCGAGCGTGCTGACGCCGACGACGATGGCGGTGAGCATCAACACATGCGGCAGCGGGTTCGCGTAGTTGTCCTTCTCCATCACCGGAGGCGCGTCTTCACCCGCCTCGAGCGCGGCCCCCAAGGTGCCGTGCTCGAGGATCGGGATGTCCGCGCCGCTCTTCACGCCGATGGAGACGTAGAACAGGATGATGGCGGTCTGGAAGATCGTCATCCCGATCAGTTTCTTGATCAGGTTGTTCTTGGCGATCATCGCCCAGAGCCCGATCATCATCAGGATCACGTAGACCCAGTAGTTGAAGTAGGGCAGGATGTCCTGCTGGAGGAAGCTGTCTGCTAACAAAATCATGGGTTACAATCCATCGGCGAGGCGCCCGCGGGTGGAGAGGTTCGCGTAGATGGCGAACATGATGGCGGTGACGGTGAAGGCGACCCCGGTCTCGACGACGAGCATGCTGTGCGAGCGCGCCATCGGCGCGTCGCCCGGGATCGCGGGATCCAGCGCCGCATAGTCGAGGAAGTTGCCGCCGAACAGGACGCAGGCCCCGCCCCAGCCGGCGTAGATCAGGATGCCGACCGCAGCGAGCGCGATCGCCCGCCGCTCGCTCAGGCGCCGCTTGGCCTCCTTCAGACCACAGGCGAGGGCGAACAGAATGAAGCTGGCCCCGAGCATGACCCCCCCCTGGAACCCGCCGCCGGGGCTGTGGTGTCCATGGGCGACCACATAGAGGGCGAACAGCTGCAACACCGGCACGACGATCTTGGCGGTCATGCGGATGATCAGATCGTCGTCGCCGCTGCGGGCGGTCGCGGGGGCGGTGATCGGCTCGCCCTCCGACCCGAACTGGCGCAGCACGCCGATGATCGCGATGCCCGCGACGAAGATGACCACCGTCTCGAACATGGTGTCGAAGCCGCGGTAATCGGCGAGGACGGCGGTGACCAGGTTCGGCACCTTGGTCTCATGCACGGACCCCTCGATGAAATGGGAGGACAGCCGGTCCTCGTTGGCGGGCGACTCCGAGTCGCCGAAAGCGGGGAAATCTCCGGTCGCCGCCAACAGCAGCGCGCCGACGACAGCCACGGCGATGAGCGGGAGGATCTTCATTTCGGTTCGGGCGCGCGGCGGGGCTTGGTCAGTCTTTGGATTGACGCGCGGTGGCGTAGACGGTGGCGATCATGATCACGGTCGAGACCCCCGCCCCGACCGCCGCTTCGGTGAAGGCCACGTCGACGGCCCCCATCTCGGCCCAGAGGAGGCAGATGAGGAACGAGTAGATCCCCAGCACCATCGTCGCCGCGAGCAGGTCCTTCACCTGCAGCGCGATGATCGCTGCGACGATCAGGAACAAGAGGATAATGATGTCAAACTGCCAGATCACTTCGGGTCTAGGATGCGTCGCCTGGGTCGGACTCGGGCTTCGGGCGCTTGCGGGCGGGCCGCTTCGACGCCCGCTTGGTGGCGGTGGTCTTCTTTTTCGCGCTCTTCTTGCGGGCGGCCTTCTTGCGGGCCGTCTTCTTACGGGCGGCCTTCTTTTGCGGCGGGTCGGCTGCGGTCCCGGAGCCGGTGGTGCTCCCGGCCGCCGCCTCCGCTAGGGCGGACGCCGGCGGCGCGGGTTCCGGCGGCCCGGCGGCACCGCCCCCCGGAGCGGTGTCGGCGAGCTCGTGGATCTCATTCGCCCGGGAGCTGGTGACCGGCTTGATGCCGTCGTCGAACCCCGCCTTCATCAGCGAGTGGGTGCTGGTGGGGCTCGTCAGCATGATGAACACACCAATGGCGACGATTTTGACCGCGACCAGCGCGTCGTACCAATGGTGCAGGTCGCCGAAGACCAGCAGCGCCATGCCGAAGGTGATCAGCACCGTCGAGAGCGTGTCGCCTTTCCCAGCCGCGTGCATGCGCGTGTAGAAATCCGGGAAGCGGACCAGACCGACGCTGGCGCCGAGGAAGAAAAACAGGCCAGTGACGATCAGCGCGATGCTCGGGACGACGAGATAGGCGGGCAACCCGCCGCCCGCGTCGCCCGCCGTCGCGGCCAGCACGTGTGAGAGCGCGGGCAGGCTCAAGCGGCGCCTCCCTTCCGCGCACCCCCGGGGCTGTATCCCCCGCGGCTGCGGTTAAAATACCTCGCCGCGGCGACGCTGCCGATGAAGTTTAATAACGCGTACGCGAGTGCGAAATCGACGAACATCCCGACGTTGTCGAACAGCGCCCCGATGATGACGAGGAGCACCGCGGTCTTCGTGCCGATAATGTTGACGGCGACGATGCGGTCGATCGCGGTCGGCCCGACGACCAGCCGGAACAGCACCGGCAGCATCATCAGGAAGAGGGCGATCCCCGCCCCGATGAGGAAACTGTGCATGAACTCCCCCATCGTCAGTCGATACAGAAAACGCGCCGGACGCGTTCGGTCATCGTCCCCGCCAAGCCATCGGCGGCATCCTGGCTGATCGCGTGGACGGTGAACACATCGCCCTCGATGCGCAGCGTGACGGTCCCCGGGGTCAAGGTGATGCTCTGCGCCAGCACGAACTTCTCGAAGTCCGTTCGCAAACCGGAACGGAATCGGACGATCTGCGGCTGGATGTTGGCCGCGATATCCGGCGAGAGGGCGATCCGCAAGACGTGGAGGTTGGCCACCACGATCTGCCCGAACAGCCACAGCAGGTAACCCGGGATGCGCCCCGCCTGGCGCACGCGGTCAGCGAGCCCGATGCTGCGGTCTTCGAACAGCAGGTCGGAAGACCACCACGTCACCAAAGTGCACGCGATCACGCCGAGCGTGATGTGGAAAGGATCAAAGAGCCCCGAGAACGTCAACCAGGTGACGAGGAGAATGATAAAGGTGATCGCTCGGTACATGCGGCGTTCGGTCGGGTCAGGTCGACGCAGCGTAAAAGGGTAATCCCTAGCCGTCCTAACAAGCGATGCAACCCCTTTCGGCGCAAACGCCCGCCCCTCGCGGGGCCGAATGGCGGCCTGAACGCCGCGCCGCGAGCCTCACTGCCCGGCGTTGAGCTCCTCGATCATCTCCGCGCTGAAATCGCGGGCGTCCTTCGAGTAGAGGAGGAAGGGCACGCTGCGGGTGGAGGTCGCGCTCTTGTCGAACACGAGGTCGTAGCCGACCACCGTGGACTTCTTCGCGACCGCCTCGGTGAGCTCCTCGAGGATCTCTTCGCGCCGCTGCTCGAACATCACGGTCAGCTGTGCTTGGCGGCGCTCGAGAAACTGACGCAACTCGTCCTGGGCGGCGAGCGCCTCCTCGCGGACACTCTCGAACTGTTTCTGCCGGGCGGCCTTGACGTCGGTGCTGATGCCTGGGTCTTGGATCTGTTTCGCCAAGTCCTCGAGGCGCCCCTTCAACTCGTCGAAAGTCGCCTTGCGCGAATCGACATCGGCCCTCGCCTCCTCACGGCGCGTGGCGAGTTCGTCCTCGGCCACTTTGGTCTTGTGGTATTCCTTGAACACCCGCTCCATATCGACGATCCCGACCTTCAGATCCTGCGCGCCCGCAGGGGCGGCGAGAACGGTCAGCGAAAGTGCGGCGATCAGGGAGGTTTTGAACAATTTCATCGGGCGTGGGATTCTAACTGGGTTCGGCGGAGAGTCAAAATGAGATCGGCACATCACCGTCTGGGCGTGGTCGGGGCGCTGGCTAGAGTTGCAGGTCGAGGGCGGAGGCCTCGGACACGGGGGTGGAGACCAGGCTGATCCCGTCGAGCCACGCGAGGTCGCCGACCGCGGATGCGCCACCGACGACCGCGGGCAGGCCGATCTCCCAGTCCGATGCTTCCGCGCCCCCGATCAAAGCGGTGAGCTCGATCGCCGAGGCGTCGAGAAGCGACACCGCAGGAACGCGCGGTTGCGGCGGAGCCACCACCGGGGGGGACGCCGCGGCGGGCGCCGTGGCCTCGATGCGATCGGAGGCACCGGTGGGGGACCAGCCCCCGACCCACACGCAAGCGGCGGCGGCGGCGGCGGACCCCGCCGCGACGGCGGCGCGCCGCCACCTCCCACGATGCGCCTCGCCAGCCCCCCCCGGGACCGCGGCGACCGCCGGCTGGCTCGCACCCACCTCTGCGCACCGTTGCGCGGTGGTGCAGGCGTCGAGGAATCGCCGGCGTGCCCCCGGCCCGGAGCGCAGCGTGCGCATGAGTTCCTCGCGGGCGTCCTGATCGAGCGCGCCGTCGAGGTAGCGGGCGACCAGCTCGTCAAAACGGGACTCTGCCTCGGGGGTCATCGGTCCCCTCCCCCCCCGGCTGCGCGCGCCAGGCGCGCCTCGATGCAGCGGCGCAGCTGGGCGTAGCTGCGGGCGAGCATCTTGTAGATCGTGTCCGGTTTGCGCCCGAGGCGGGCGGCCACCTCCAGCCCGGGCAGCCCTTCTCCGTAGCGGAGCTCGATCACCTCCCGGCACTTCGGCGACAGCGATCCGAGGCAGCGCTCCAGGGCATCGCAACGCTCCCCCGTAACCGCGCCGGGTCCCGCATCGCTCGCCTCCGCGCCAAGCAGGTCGACCACGTCAGCAGCGAGAACCCGGTCGCGGTTCTCGACGCGGCGCAGGTGGTCGATGGCTCGGTGCTTGGCCACCTTGTGGAACCAGCGGCGCAGATGGGCGGCATCCGCGAAACGCCCAGCCTCCCGCACCGCCCGCACCGTCACCTCTTGGAACAGGTCGTCGGCCGCCGAGCGACCGGCGACGAGGGCGCGTAGATAGCCGGTCAGGGCCATACGCTCCGCGAGCAGGGCTTGGGCGACATCTTCGGGTTCCATCGTGTCCTCAGGATAACGCGGGCGCGCCCTCCGACTGGACAAATTTCCGCCGATGCGACCGCGGCGCCTGCGGGCGGGCTTGCGCACCGGGGGTTTCCCGGCTTCGCTAGGGAGCTGTCGTGCTCACCCGCTCCGGAATCGTTCGATCATCCGCCCAAATCGCCCCGCTGTCCCGTCGCTGATCTCGATAACCCCTCACCATCGTGACCACTTGGATCGAATTCCTGAAACGTTCGGGCTCGGAAGTCCCACGTCCGACAGACGCCTAGGCCACCATGATCGATCCCGAAGAGGCCGCCCAAACCCTTGCCGAGATCGGCCGCTGGCACATGCCGTTCGGGCGCTACGGCCCGAAGGAATACCCGCCGCGCGGCGTGCCCCTCTTCGACCTGCCGTTCGAGTACCTCCAATGGTTCACCCACCACGGCGGATTCCCCTCCGGCCGCCTCGGCGAGCTGATGGAGCTGCTCTATCACATCAAGAAAGACGGCAGCGACGAAGTCTTCGCGCCGTTCCGGATGCGCAACGGCGGCCGCACGAAACTACGCAAGCCCGCGCGCCGCGAGTGGCAGTTCGGCGAGGATTGAGAATCCGGTCTTCACTCGCCTTTGCGCAGCCGCTTCATCGCGTCTCGGAGGCTGCGCTCCTCCCCCCGGTCGCGCGCGCCGCCCGCGTAGCTCACCGCATAGTGGTAGTCCGCCAGGCGCCACAACGCGCGCTCGTCCAAACCCGCACGCGCCAGAGCGGACGCCGCCTCGCGCAAGGTCTCGCCCATGGGCTTCGGTCGCCCGCGCTCGCGGCACAGCCGCAAGAACTCACGTAGGTAGGCGGGCGCCGAGCGCTCGGCGTCACGGGCCGCGCGCGCTTCCGGTTCCGATTCGGGCTCTGGCTCGGCGCCGCGCATCGCCCAACGCCAAAGCGCGACCAGCGCCATCCCCACCAGGGCGGCGGCACCGAGCCGCAGCGCCCAACCCGCGACGTCTCCCCAGCCGCGCCGCGACACGGGCTCGGGTTGGGAGCCCGCGTCGCCGCCCGGCAGCGACGCGGCGTCGGCGTAGCCGCTGAGGTCGGGGCCGAAGCGATCGGCTCCGCCCCCATCGCCGGGGCGCGGCGGGTGGAGCGCCCCCTGATCGGGGGGGGTGGCCTCGAACACCACCCATCCGAAGCCCTCCAAGAGCACTTCGGTCCAAGCGTGGCCGTCGAACTCGCGGTAGGTCACGACGCGCGGCCCCGGGTAGGCCGTCCCACCGCTGAAGCCGTAGGCGACCCGTGCTGGGATCCCCGCCTCGAGCGCCATCAACGCCGCGGCCGAAGCGAAGTGCTCACACCATCCGACGCGTTCGCCATACAGGAAATTCGTCAGCGGCTCGAGCTCCTGCGGGTTCTCGACGCGCAGCGAATAGCGACATTGCCGATGCAGGAACCCCCGGATCGCCCGCAGGCGTTCCGCGTCCGAGCTCGCCTCGGCGATGATCTCCGCCACGGTATCGGCCAGCCGCCCCCCGGCCGCACGGCCCGCGGCACCTGAGGGGTCAGGGCGCACTCCGGCCGCCGCCACGATCCGCTCCCCGCGGCGCTCCAACTCCGCGAACACCAGCGGGGACGATCTGGCATCGTAGTAGACCGCTCCCCGCAGTTCGGCCTCGAACGTGTCTGGCGCCGACTCGAGCACGAAGGGCAGCCGCACCGCCGACATGCCCTGGATCGCCATGACGCCGAAACCCGGCGCCGATGGCAAATACACCCGGTGCGTGAGGGGCGCACCGCGAGCCCCTTGCCCCGCTCTCCCGAGTTGCACCCATCCGTCGACGAGCCCGTCGTCGGTGTCCTCGACCACACCGCGTCCGCCAGCGCCCGGCAGCCAGGCACCCTCCTCGTAGCGCTCCAGCGCCTGCCGGCGCAGGTAGCGTGGGCGGGCGATGAAGGTGGCGAACTCACCGGCATCGCGCAGTTGGATGTGGGCGAACTCCACCTCGCTCAGCTGCAGCTCGGCGCGGTCTGGCAACCGGCGCCCCTCCTCCTCACTGCCCTCGCCTGCGACCGCACCGCCGAGCCCCGTGCCGCCGCCAGCGTCGTCGGTCGCGCCGCCGCGTCCGTCCCCCTGCCAACGGTCGAGCATCGAACGCCCCCACTCCCGCGCGTGGGCACTCGCCTCGACCACCTCTGTTCCCGCCCACGGCAGCGGTTGGAGCAGCATGGCCAAGACCGCCGCGAACATCGCCCCCAACACCCCCCATCCGGCAGCCGGCAGCCCCCGCAGCCGACGGAACCGCCGCGGCGGCGGCGCCGTCCGCCAACCGAGCATCGCACACGCGAACGCCAGGGCGGCGATCGCCGCGCGCAACGGGGAGGCCAGGCCGCTCGGGACACCGCTCAACAAAACATAGGCCGCCACCGCCACCGCGTAGAAGGCCAAGGTCGACCACGCCCCACCGGCGGCCGACGCCTCGCCGTCGCCGCCGTGCTCCCCATCCCGCTCGGCTCCCACCGCCGCCAGCAGCGCCACGAGCGCGACCGCCGCCGGGAGGGCGAGGATGAGCGCCGCCGGACCCGCTTTCTGCGTCGCCAAGCCAGCAGCCACCAAGGCGCCCGCGAGCCCCGCCACGCCGAGCGCCGCACCGAGCCGCGGCCAGCTCCCGCGCAGGGCGACCACCGCGAGGCCACCGGCCAGCACCGCGATCGCCACCGGCGCAGCGCCGGCTCCGAGCGCCGGAACGCTGCAGCAGACCAGCAGCACGAGCGATGGCCAGAGCGCCTTCATGCCACCTTGCGGAACTTGGTCAACACCGCGCGCTTCATGCGCAGCGAGCGGTTGTCGAGGCAGGTGACGTTGCGCCCGAGGTCCGGCAAGCGGTCCGCCCACAGGTCCAGCGGCGCCTCGCTGACCACGAACACCGGATGATCGCCAGGCAGGTCGCGCAGCGCCGCCGACACCGCCTCCAGCGAAGGGGCGGGCTCGTGCTCCGCCAGCGCCAACGCCTCCAAGGCCTCCCGCATGTCCCCGCGCACCTCCATCCGCCGCCAGGCCGTGAACGGGGCCAACAGTTCGACGGGCATCCCCTGGTCGCGCGCCATGCACAGCAGCCCGGCCACCAAGCTCAGGGCATGCTCGAAACTCTCCGACCAGATGACCTTCCCCGGCGGGCAATACGAGTGGAAGACGAGGGCGTAGCGCTCCGGCAGCGGCCGGTCGTGCTCGCGCACCGCCAGCTTGCCCGTCCGCGCGAACGCACGCCAGGCCACCTCTTTGAGCGGGTCGCCCCGTTGAAACTCGCGCACCCCGCGCAGTTCCCCCTCCCGGTCCGCGAACGCCGCCGCCGCCGCATCGTCCTCGGCGCTGTCGAAGCCGGTCGCCCGCAGCGCCTCGGGCAACACCGGCCGCGGATAGGCCAACACCCGGGCGCGTCCGCGGCGCCGCAAGGCCAGCACGAACAGCCCGAACGGGAAACTCGACTGCAGCCGATAACCGACCCCGTCGATCGGCCCCCGCGCCACGACCCGTGCCACAAACCGCTGCCGCTCGATCTCACCCGCCGGCAGCACCCCGATGCTCACTCCGCGGTCGTGGAACGGCAGGAAACGGTCGGACACCAACACGTCGCGTGCGGCCAGCCAGCGGCGCCCGTTCGCCAGCTCGAGTTCGAAGTCGAAGTCCGCCCCACAGAATACCGCGGTCGGCAACGACCGGCGCAGGCGCAGGCGGCGCAGGTTGGCGACGCACCACACCCGCGCAGCCAGCAGCAGCAGCAGGCCCAGAAGACCCAGTTCCACCACCACCACCGCACCCGCCATCGCGCCGCCGACCAACGCGATCAAAGACGCCCCCAGCACCCCCCGCCCCCTCGGGGTGAGCTTCGGCTTCTCATCGCTGCTGTTTCGTCTCGCTCGCACGACTCCCCGACCGGGGTGCCGAAAGTGATCCGCGAACGCCACCACAAGCCACCAAAAAAGTGGGGCCGCCCCGCAAATTGCGGAGCGACCCCTGTGTAGGCGCGGGATGAGAAATCGTCAGGGCGAAAGGTGCCCCGTTAAAATGGTTCGTCCGGCTCGTAGAGCAGTTGGCCGTTCACCAGTTCGAGATGATGTGCCGCCCGGTTGCGGTCGCCCTCGCAGATGTCGTCCAGCTTGAACTCGAGGTCGGCGAAAATCCCGCTGCCCGCGACCCCCGCGGTCAACATTTCCAAGGCTTCCGCCACCGAGGTGGCCGCCGCCAAGGCCTCGCACCCCGCCGCATTGGCCCCCGCAGCGAGATTCGCATACTCTTGGGCGATCCGCGCGCAGCGCCGGTTGTTCGCCGAATCACTGATGCCGGCCAGCGCGGGAATCGCCAGCGCCGCGATGACGCCGATGACCGCGATCACGGTGAGCAGTTCGGTCAGTCCAAAGCCCGCGCACCGGAGCGCTGGCTGGGAGTGGTTGGGAAACGCCTTCATTCTCGAATTTGTAATTCTGTTTTAAATTATGATAATTCATGGAGCGCGGCAACCAATTTTTGCAATAATTGCGAAAATTCTCACAGAGAATCTCATCGCTGAGACGATTTTGCACCGCGCTGCCCCGTTGAAGTCGATCCAGCCCCCTCGGGTCGGCGGGGGATGAACTTCCCTCAGCGAATGGAAAAACGCCGCGCCAGCTCTTGGTGCGAGAATTGAATCAAGGTCGGTCGCCCCCTGGCATCGCAGTAGGGCATCTCGCAGGCCATCAGTCGCTCCACCAACGCATCCCACTCCTCGCGGTGGTCGGCCTCGCCCGCCCGCGCCGCGCGGGAGCTGACCGCCGCCGCCAACTCCCGCTCTCCCGCCCGGCGCCCCGCCTTGGCGCCGCTCTCGCGGATGTCGGCCACCAAGGCGGTGACAAACGCGCCGGGGTCGGTGCCCCCACAGAACGCGGGCAGACGATCGACTTTCAAAGTGTTGACCCCGAACGGCTCCACCCCGACCCCCAACCGGTCGAGCGCCCCGGCGTGGTCGACGGCCACCCGATAGTCCTCGGGGCCGAGCTTCAGCGTGGCGGGGCTGAGCAGCGACTGGCTCTGCACGCCCCCCGACTCCGCCGCCGTGAGGGCCTCTTCAAAGAGCACCCGCTCGTGCGCCGCCCGCCGGTGCATCAACACCAGCCCCTCCTCGCCCTCCAACACCAGGTAGCGTGCCCCCAACGCACCGAGCACCCGGAACCGCGCCGCGGTTCCTGAGGGCTGGGACGCAGGAGCCGGCAGCGATCCCCCCCCTCCGGCCTCGGGGGCGTCCCCCCCCGGCGCCGCCGGAGGATCCGCCGCTTCGGGCGCCGACGCCGTGTGGAGCGGCAGATGGCGTTGGGCGGCGGGGAGCGGCAGCGGCTTCCAAGCCGGTCGCTCTTCCGGTTGCCCGGAACCAGCCGATTCCACGGGCGAGCCCCCCGTTGACGCCCGAGGCTCCCCGAGCCCCAGCAGCGCCCGGCGCACCGCCTCCCCCACCAAGTTCTGGACCGCCCGCGGCCGGTGGATCCGCACCTCGCGCTTCGCCGGGTGGACGTTGATGTCGAAGTCCCCCGGATCGCCGGCCAGAAACAGGAACACCGCCGGGTGCATCCCCCGCTCCATCAACCCCGCATAGGCCTCGCGCACGCCGATCGACACCGGCGCCGCCTCGATCGGCCGCCCGTTCAGGAACACGTATTGCATCGAGCGCCCCGACCTCCCTTGCCCGGGCCGCCCGACCCAACCCTCGACCGACCACCCGTCGGCGCCCGATGTCCCCTCGACCGCCAGCAGGGACTCGGCGAGATCCGCACCGGCCAAGTCGGCGATGCGCTCAAGCCGCCCGCGCGCCGAGCCAACCTGAAACACCAACCGCCGGCCGTGGCGCAAGGTGAACGCCACGTCCGGGCGCGCCAGCGCCGCCACCCGCACCGCCGCCTCGATGTGCGCGAACTCGGTCGCCTCCGCCCTGAGGAACTTGCGCCGCGCCGGCACATTGTAGAACAGGCCGCGCACCTCCACCCCCGTCCCGGGCGGATCGCCACATTCCCGCACCTCGATCAACTTCCCTCCATCGATCAACACCTCCGTCCCCGACACCGCCCCGTGTTCGCGCGTCGCCAACCGGAACCGCGAAACACTGGCGATGCTCGGCAAAGCCTCGCCGCGGAATCCATAGGTGCGGATCTTCGCCAGGTCCTCCTTGGTCGCCAGCTTGCTCGTCGCATGCCGCTCCACCGCCAGGATCGCGTCCTCCCGCGCCATCCCCGAACCGTCGTCGACCACCCGCAGCAGCGACGCCCCACCGCGCTCGGCCAACACCTCGACCCGGCGCGCGCCGGCGTCGAGCGCGTTCTCCACCAACTCTTTCACCACCGACGCGGGCCGCTCGACGACCTCGCCCGCCGCCACCTGGCTCGCCAGGGCCTCGGGCATGACCCGCACATGCGAATTCGAGGTTCTCATCAGCGCGATCCCATGCTTCGTTCCCGCATGGGAGCCGCCATGATTACGGTCACCGAAAACGCCGTCAAACAACTTCAAGCCCTGCTCGCCACCCGCCCCGACGCCGGGGGCCTGCGCCTGCAGGTCTCCCGTGGCGGCTGCGCCGGTATGGAATACCTCATGAAACTCGATTCCGCCGCCGAGGGGGATGAGGTCATCGAACCCGAAGGATCCGGGGTGCGCGTCTTCGTCGACGCCGAGAGCCGCCCCTACCTCGACGGGTGCGAGGTCGACTACAGCGACGCGCTCGCCGACAGCGGCTTCAAAGTCCACAACCCAAACGCCGCGCGCTCCTGCGGATGCGGCTCGTCTTTCGAGCCCAGACCCGCCGGGGGCTAGCCGCGGCTGCCACCGCCCGAGATGCCCGCCGAAGCTGTCCCCCGTCGCTTCCCCGACCGCGCCCGGCGCCCGCGCGGGATGGGCAACATCCGCAGGCCTCGCATCGGCGCCCTGTTCTGGTGGACGATCCTCATCATCGTCCTCGGCATCGCCGCCGTCCTGTCTTGGTTTTTAAGCATCTACATCTTCAACCACCCCGACGAACCGCTCCCCTACCGCATCCTCACCAAGTTGGAGAAGCTCGAGCCGCCGCTCGCCTTCGCCGCCGACAACCCCCCGAACGGCGATTTCCAGAAGTTGCGCACGCTCTACGAAACCAGTTACCAAGGCTTCGCCCAACACCACCTCGATTTCATCAACGCCGGCTTGCTGCGGGATTACATCGAGAACTTCCGCCGCTCGGAGAGCAAGCTCAAGGAGGACCGCATCACCTACGTCCGCGGCGAGTTCACCGTCGACTTCGTCCGCGCGCTCACCGACGCCGACCTGATCCGCACCGGGCTGGTCGTCCGCGCGAGCAGCCCGGAGTTCCCGAACGCCAGCATCGAACTCATCCTGCCGACCCGGGGCGCCCCGCCGGTCGACCTCCTCGAACCCGGCGCATCCCTGACCCTCAACCGGCCGGACTACGCCACCCTCGTCCACGTCACCCGCCCCGACGAGCGCAGCATGTGCTTCGGCCTCATCCCCATCACCTACGGCGAGTTCCAGATCGCCGAAGGCGCCAAGCTCAAGCTCGCCCCCCCGCGAGGCGAAGGCGGCGCCCCGCCCCTCAACCTCGACGGCCGCTGGCCGCTGACCTCGCCCGAAGACGTCGTTGCCGCCCCGGAAACGGACGGAGAGTAAGGCGAGCGGCGTTCGCTGAAGCCGATGGCGGCTCCGCAGGCTCCCCGCCGGTGATGTTGCAACCGTCTGAACGCAATATCTGGCTACACCGATGTCCACCGCGCGGGAGGGCGGAGTTCCGTCTCCGCCGTGATCGCCCAGGAGAACTCGCGTCCCCGCGTCCCCGCGTCTACCACATCACGCCCCGAGTCCGGGGCATCCCTTGCCCGGAGCGACTACCAAGCTCAGGGAGCGGGCACCTCGACCGGAGAGCCACGCGGTCGTCCAATTGCAGCCAAGCCTCCCCAATCCGCACCGGGAAGATCCTGCGGTGGACCGTCATCCGAAGCGAGAGCCGACCCGAGGAAGGACTTGCTGCCCAAGGCGACCCCGCGGGTGAAGTGCCGCAGCCGGCAGCGTAGCGCCTCGGCGACGGTGAGCTTGCCGCCACGGGCGAACACCTTGTCGATCTGGGCCTGCGTGAATCCCCGCTTACGCTTCTCCAACCCGTCCGGAGTCAAGCCGCCTTCCCGGTGTTCCCCAACGCCGAACAGCAGCAGCCGGTAGCGCTTCGCATGCCGCGCCCAGTCGCGCGCCAGATGCGCCTTCCGTCCCTCGTCGCCCCCGGCGCCCAGGCAGGCCGCGATCCCGCGCCGCGCCGCTTTGGCCCCGACCACCGCCGCCGCGTAGCTGCACCAGCGGTAGTCCTTCGGGTCGTCGCAGAGACCAGCGCGAACGGGGTTGAGATCGATGTACGCCGCCACGGCCAACAGGGCGGAAGGCCCGTCCGGAGACAGCCCCCCTGCGCCCTCCACCCGGGTCGCCCGGTAGCGCTCCTCCCACAGCGGCCCGCGCCGCCCATGGCGCCGGTTGAACCACATGGAGAACTTGTGTTTGAACTCCTTCATGAAGGCGGAGAGGTCGAAGAGCCGCGCCCGCACGGACTCCGCGAGCTTCGCCACGGCGTGTCCGGAGCCGTTCGAGCGCCACATCTCCACGTCGGCGAGGAGCTTGCGCGTGTAGGCCTCGGAGTTGAGGCGCTCCAGCCGCCCGAGGAGCTCGTCCTCGCCCCAGCCCTCCAGCGCCGCCTCCTTGTCGGGGACGCGCAGCAGCAGGTGGAAGTGGTTGCCCATGAGGCAGTAAGCGAGGCATTCGAGGCCC
>JAUIGD010000308.1 GCA_030430255.1 Verrucomicrobiia bacterium | reverse complement strand
TGGGTTCGGGCTCGACGGCGGCGGCGACGACGGCGCCGACGAGAACGGGATCGATACCCCCGACCCGGCGGGTGACGGGGTCTTCAGCCCGACCATCTCCCTCGCCCTCGGTGCCGAGAACCCGGCGCTCGAGACCGGCAAGGATGCTTTTGCCGACGACGCCGCGGAGGCGGACAACGATCTGACCGTGGACTTCGGGTTCGTCCCCGCGGGCGCCGGGGTCGGCAACTTCGTGTTCATCGACAACGACGGCAGCGGCACGTTCAACCCCGGCGGCAGCGGCGACACCACCGTACCGGGCGTGGCGGTCGAGCTGTATGCCGCTGGCGCCACCCCGGGCGTCGACCCGCCGCTGGCGACCGCCGAGACCAACCTCATCGGGTGCTACACCTTCAGCGGGCTCGTCGACGGCGACTACCGGGTGCACATCCCCGCATCGGAGTTCGGCGCCGGCGGGCCGCTCGAGGGCCTGGTGTCGGTGGCGGGGCAAGACGGCGACCTCGGCGTCGACGACGATGCCGGCGAGAACGGCATCGACACCGCCGGCGCGGCCCTGGACGGGGTGAGCTCGACGCCGGTCAGCTTGGTGGCCGGGACGGAGCCGACCGAGTCGGGCAAGCTGGGCACCGCCGACGACGGCGCCGACTCTTCCTACGACCTCACGGTCGATTTCGGCTTCGCCCCGCCTGGCGGCGCGGGCTTGGGGAACCTCGTCTTCCTCGACACCGACGGCGACGGCGCCTTCGAGCCGGGCGACGGAGACGCCGGCGCCCCCGGGGTGACCATCGAGCTCTACGCGGCCGGCGACACCCCCGGCGCCGACGCGCCGGCCGGCACCACCGAGACCGCACCCGACGGGAGCTACTATTTCGGCGGGCTCGCGGACGGCAGCTACTTCGTCTTCATCCCGGCGAGCGAGTTCGGAGCCGGCGCGCCGCTGGAGGGCAAGGTCTCGTCCGCGGGGAACGGTGGCGACGACGGCGCCGACGACGACGCGGGCGAGAACGGGCGCGATACCGCCGACCCCGCGACCGGCGGCGTGCGCTCCACCGTGCTCGCGCTCGCCGCCGGAGCGGAGGGGGTGGAGAGCGGTGCGGGCGGGGTCGGCGACGATGCCCATGAGGCCGACAACGACCTGACGCTCGACCTCGCGTTCACCGACCCCGGGGTCGGCATCGGCAATCTGGTCTTCCGTGACTTGCAAAACGATGGAGACTTCGACCCGGGCGTCGACTCGGGCATCGACGGGGTCGCCGTCGAGCTCTACCACGCCTCGGCGCCGCCCGGTACCGGGAGCCCTGTGGCGGTGACGGAGACTGCGGACGGGGGCTGCTACCTGTTCAGCGGCCTCGCCGAGGGGAGCTACATCGTCCACATCCCCGCCGCCGAGTTCGGCCCCGGTGGTGCGGTGGCGAACTTCGCGTCCAGCACCGGTGCCGGTGGCGACGGGACCACGGACGACAGCGGCGACGAGAACGGCATCGACGCCGCCGACCCCGCGCTATCGGGCATCAGCACCAACGCCTTCGCCTTGGCGCTCGGGGCCGAGCCTGTCGACGCCGGGACGGAGACCGGCAAGGACGCGGGGGCCGACAACGCCTCCGATGCCGACTTCAACCTGACCGCCGACCTCGGGCTGGTGGCGAAGGCGAACACCTTCGGCGAGTGGGTCGCGGACAACGGCTTGGCGGGTGGCGACGCCGGCGAGGCGGCCAACCCGGATGGCGACATCTACCCCAACGCGTTGGAGTACGCGCTGTGCGACGACCCGTTGAGCGGGGACAACACGAACCCGTTCTGCATCGAGCTGGGCGAATCCAGCGGGACGGTCGATGCGCAGTTCAAGCGGCGCGCCGGGGGGTTCTCGGATGTCACCTACACCTTGATGGTGGCGACGGACATCGATGGGCCGATCTTCTGGGAGGACAGCGGCATCGCGCCGGGCGTGGTCGACAACGGTGACGGGTCCGAGACGGTGACCTACCCCAACCTCGAGGCGCTCGTCGTCGATCCCGACGGGCCGGGGCCGCTGGGCGGCGTGCCGTTGACCTCCGGCATCGCCCGGCTGCAGGTCGAGATCGCCGGCGACCCGAGCGGCCCGCACCACACCCCGACCTTCGGCTGGCACCGCTTGAACTTCCCCGGGGGCTGCCAGACCTGCAGCTATCCGTATGCGCCGAAGAGCGCCTTCAGCGGCACCCCCGGCGCGGGGACGGCCGGCGCGAGCTTGGCCGTGGACGGCACGCCGGTGCTCGAGCCGGGGCGCGAGTACTACCTCGAGGTCATGGCCGGCCCGTTCACCGGCCACCGGTTCGACGTCGCCTCCACCGGCGCGGACCTGGTGTCGCTCGATGGCGGCAGCCCGCGCAACACCCTGAGCGCGTTGCCGGACTTGACCGGCGCCCGCTTCGCCCTGCGGCCGCACACGACCCTGGACGATCTCGTCGACCCGTCCTCGATGACGCCCGACAACGACCCCGCCTCCGGTGATCGGATCCTCGTCTTCTCCGGTGCGTGGTCGACCTACTGGGTGTTCGACTTCGCCGGAACGATGCCCGCCCAGTGGACGGACACGACCGACGGCGGGGCGGCCGACGCGGGCGGGACGGTGATCGATGCCTGCGCCAGTTTCTTCCTGCACCCGAAGGGGGGCGGCGTCGATGTGACGATGGTCGGCGTGGTGCGGGAGTGGGACTTCGCCTGCCCGCTGGCCGCCGGCTTCAACCTGGTCGGTTCCGGCTACCCGCTCGACCAGAGCTTCGAGGGCCGCGAGATGTTCAAGGCCGACGGCGACGATGTGAAGGACTGGTTCACGGCGAGCAATGACCCGCTGTCGGCCGATCAGGTCATGTTTTGGCTCGGCGACGCGAACCCTGCGGCCGAAGGCTACGACACCTACTTCCGGCTCGATCTCGGCATCTCCGCCTACGACCATTGGACGTATCAGGGGGATTCGAACCTCAGCGACAACGGTGGCGATCGGCTGTTCGAGCTGGGTCGCGGCGCTTTCCTCGACTCCATCGGCGGCCACGACCGCTCGGTGCCCGCGAAGGTGTGGATCTGGCCGGTGCCGTGGTCCCCGGGGGTGCCGATCGCGCCCTAGCCCGAATCGCTCACCAAGCTCCGGGCTGCGGCTTGCCCTCGTTGACGCTGAGGGCGTTGGCGTGGTGACCGGCTCGGGCAGGGTGTTCACCCAGCCGCTTCACCGGTCCCTGCCGCCGCCTACTCAGCCTCAACGAATGGCGGCGCCTCGCCTGCGGAGGTGGTGATCGATCCGGGCTAGCCCGAATCGCTCACCAAGCTCCGGGCTGCGGCTTGCCCTCGTTGACGCTGAGGGCGTTGGCGTGGTGACCGGCTCGGGCAGGGTGTTCACCCAGCCGCTTCACCGGTCCCTGCCGCCGCCTGCTCAGCCTCAACGAATGGCGGCGCCTCGCCTGCGGAGGTGGTGATCGATCCGAGCTAGCGAGGGCTAGCGATGAGGCATCGGCCGCCGGGAGACGCGCCGAGCCGCCAGCTCCGTGCGGAGCTGGCGGCGGAGGGCGCGGCGAGTGCAGCTACCTCGTCGCTCGCATCCGGAATAGGAGGCTCTCACCGAGGCTCGTGAAGTTGTCGAACGACCACCACAGCGGGCTGTCGCCGAAGCCGCGGGCGCTCTGTAGGTCCGCCCAGCCGCCCTCGGGGAGACGCAGCTGGATGGTGTAGGTGACGAGGCTGTTGGAGTTGAAGCGGGTTCCGACCCAGAGCACGCCGCCGATGCGGACGGTCTCGATAGGGTGGTTCAAGCCCTGCTCGTAGCCGCGGAAGTCAATGTTCGGGTTGAAGCGGGAGAAATTGCGTTTGGCGTTCCCTTCGCCGGGAAGGCCGTAGAGGCCGGTGATGTAGATGTCTTCGCCGACCGCCTCGACGCCGTTGATGATCTGCGAGCTGCTGCTGGTGACGCCGCCGCCGAGGTCGCGCCAGGTGCCGGCGTCGTAGCAGGCGACCTTGTTCATCGACGCCCCGGTGACGCGCAGCGAATCGAAGTCGCCGCCGACGTAGCAGCGGCCGGCGCTGTCGACTGCGAGCCCCCAGATCCCGTTGCTCGTGCCGCCGCCGGCGAGCCCGCCGCCCATCAGGTTCCAGGTGTTGCCGTCGCGACAGGCGACCATCCCGGCGAGCTGGCCGTCCACGTGGGTGAAATCGCCGCCGATGTAGAGCTTGCCGTCCTCGCCGAACTCGATGTCGCGCACTGTGCCATCGACGCCGCCGCCGACTTCGGTCCAGCGTCGCCCGTCCCACATGGCGAGGTGGTCGATCGCCGTCGCCCCCGAGGCGGTGAAAGCGCCGCCGGCGTACACCTTGCCCGAGGCATCGACCGACAGCGAGCGCACGGCGCCGTCGAGGCCTGCGCCCACAGCACCCCAGCGGCCTGTCTTGACGTTGTAGCGGCGCATGAAGCGCATGGCGGTGTCGGCGTGGTTGAAGACGAACCCGCCGATGTAGACGTGGTCGCCGGAGCGGCAGATCGCGTAGACGCCACCGGAGGAGGGGCCGCGGGGATCGGTGGCGGTCGAGCTGTCGATGAGGGCGCTCCAGGTGCCGGCGCGGGTGTCGAATTTCGCCACGCGGCCGCAGGAGACACCGCCGATGGATGAGAAGTCGCCGCCGACCCAGAGGTTGCCCTCGGCGTCGGGCCACATGCAACGGATGAAATTGGAGTGGTCGCCATCGACGCCGGGCACCGGCTCCCAGGTTTCCGTGATTTTGTTGAAGCGCGCGAGGTTTTTGCCGCCGGCGCCACCGTGGCCGGACTGGACGCCGCCGAAGCCGCCGCAGACGTAGAGGTAGTTGCCGGCGTCGACGACTTGGAAGGCCTCGCTCGCCGGGCCGCCGTAGTCGTGAAACCAGTTGCGGTCATCGAAGGTGGCGCCGCCGGCGGTGGTGGACAAAGCGAGGCCGAGGGCGAACAGGGGCGTGGGGATCAGGGATCGGGTTTTCATGGAGATGCAGATGTGGGTTCATCCCCATCTCCGTGAACCGGGGCAGCGTGTTACGGCAGAACGGTGGATTCGGTCGCGAAGATCGCAGCATCGGCCCCTCCACGAAGAGGTGAGCGTTGCGGCGGAAGAAGCTCCGGCATCTTGCCGGAGACCGGAGGGCGGCGTGAGCAGGTGGGAGCCTCCGGCAGGATGCCGGGGCTACAGGGGGTACAGGAAGGCCGAGGTGCCGGGCCAGGGTTGGCCGGAAGCCATCGCTGCCTGCAGGGCGGCGGCGGCTTCGGCGAGGCGGTCTCGGCGAGGCGACTCCGGGGCGAGCGCTTCCAGTTCGGCCGCGCGCTCGGCGGCGGCCGCACCCGCAGTCGATGCGGCGGCGCGGTCGTTGGTGGCGAGGTGGAACTCGGCCGCGCGCAGCAAGAACTCGGTGTGGGCGAGGCCGACCCGGACGTCGTTCGGTTGGACTTCGTGCAGCTGCGCGAAGGCCGCCTCGCCGATCTCCAGCTCCGAGCGGGCGACGGCCTGGTCGCCGCGCAACTCGCACAGCCTCAGCCCGGCGGTCGCGGCGATGCCCCGGTAGGTGCGCCAGGTCGTGTTCTCCGGTTCCTGTTCGAGCATGCCGTCGAACACGGCGATGCCGCGCGCGAGGTGCTCTGCCGCTTGGTCGAACTCGGACTCCGCCGCAAGCGGGGACTCGGTGATGGCGCGGGCGAGGCCGGACAGCGCGATGCCGTGTTGCAGTTGCACGCGGAGGTCGTTCGGGGATCTGGTGGCGAGGCTCTCGATCTTGCCGAGCGCCTCGGCGTAGCGTTCCCGCGTGCGCGCCGGGTCGCCCTCGTGGAGCGCGAGCATGGCGCTGATGTTCAAGGTGTCGGTGAGCTGACGCCGCCACACCGCGTTCTGTGGATCGTCTTTGTGCAGCTCGGTCTTGAGCCGGATCGCCTCCTCCGCTGCGACCTGCGCGGCGGCGTAGTCGCCGCGCAGGGTCGCGAGCTCGGCGATGCCGCCCGCCGCCGCGCCGGCGGCCTGGCGGTATTGCATGTTGCCGGAGTTCTCCGCGACGAGCTCCAAGGAGAGGCGCCGCATCTCCGCCAGTTGCGTTTCCGCCTTGTCCAACTGCCCCTGCCCGGCGAGGAAGATGCCGTAGCCGTAGTGGCTCCAGGTGAGGCTATAGGGCCAGCGGAGGCTGTCGGGCTCGTCGCTGCAGAGCTGCTTGCGCACGCCGATCGCCTGCTCGTAGAAGCCGCTGGCGCCGGCGACGTCGCCGCGGTTCTTCAACAGCTGGGCGAGGTTGTAATAGACGTTGCCGAGACTGTTGCGGTAGTTGGTGTGCTCGGGGTCGTTGGCGATGCTGCGTTTCCGGTAGTCGAGCGCCCGGCGGTAGGCGGACTCCGCCTCGGCGAACTCGCCGAGTTGGGTGAGGATGACTCCGAGGGTGTCGTAGGCCTCGCCGAGGCCGTCGATGGCGCGGACGTTGTCGGGTTCGGCGTCGGCGACCCGGTGGCGGACCTCGATGACCCGCCGCAGGATGGCGACGGCGGCGTCGAGGTCGCCCTTGTTGCGCTTCACCACGCCGAGCCGCTGCAGGACCTTGGTCTCGCGCAGCGTGGTGGTGGTGGTGACGAACTCCGCCGGCAGCTCGCGGTAATACTCCGCGAGGCGCTCCATCGCGTCCTCGAGGATCTCGATGCGTCCGATCGACTCGAGCCGGTAGTACTGCTCGTCGATCATGTAATAGGTGAGGTCTTCGGCCTGCTGCCGCGCCTGCTGGGCGAGCGCCTCGGACTTGCGCAGCCGGGCGGAGGACGCGAGCAGGAACAGCACCACGACCGCGGCGGCGGCGGCGGCGACCTTCAGCAGCTGGCCGCGGCGGCGGGCGGCGCGGCCGCGGGCGGCTCGGCGGCGGCGGCCCGGGCGGTCGTCGAGGCGCTCGGCCAGCTCGGTGGCGCTGCCGATGCGGCGCTCGGGGTCGACATCGACGCAGGCCTCGATGTCCTGTGCTAACAAATCGTCGGAAATGTCACGGCGCCACCCGGTGCCCAGGGGTCGACGCAGGTCGCCGGCGGCGAGCTGGTAGAGGACGATGCCGAGCGCGTAGATGTCACCTTTGACCGAGGGCTGGCCGCCGACGAGGTACTCCGGCGCGGCGTAGAGGCGGGTGCCGCTGTCGCCGCTGGTGTGCTTGGACATCGAATCGGTGAACCCGGTCTGGGTCAGGCCGAGCTCCTCGAGCTTTTTGGCGGAGTGGATGTTGCCGATGCCGAAGTCGGTGAGGATCGGGAACGGGGAGCCTTCGGCATCGACGCCGACGAGGATGTTCGAGGGTTTGATGTCCTTGTGGATGATGCCGACGGAGTGCGCGGCGGCGACCGCGCGGGCGATCTTGGCGGCGATCGCCAAGCGCCCCCCCAGCGGCAGCGCGCCGATGCCGCCCTGAGCCTGCGCCCAGTCGGCGAGGTTGCCGTGCGGGCAGAAGTCGCTCTCCAGGTAGAACGGCGGGTGGTCGACCTGGACCTCGTGGATGGTGGCGATGTCCTGGCGGCGGCCGAGGGCGCTGCGCAGCAGGCGGAAGAGGGTCAGCTCGCGCTTGAACGAGCGCAGGCGCAGCGGGTCGAAGCAGAACTTGAACACCCGCGTCTCGCCGGTGAGCGAGTGTTTCGCGAGCCACACCTCGCCGAAGCCACCTTCACCGATCTTCTTCTCCAACACCCACTTCGTGCGGCCGGGGACCTCGACCCCGACGCCCGGCCGCCAGCCCAATGTCTGTTCCTCGTCGGCGG
>JAUIGD010000307.1 GCA_030430255.1 Verrucomicrobiia bacterium | reverse complement strand
GGCGCGCCGGGGGTGTCGTCGAGCCAGGTGTATTCGGCCAGCCCGTCGACATGGGGGATCAGGGGGCTGACGGGAACCGCGGTCGGCGTCTCGCTCGCGGCGTCGGCGCGCATGTCGGCCGGGTCGCCCCAGCGGTAGACGTAGTAGCCGCCGGTGGGCGCGTCGCCGGTCGCCGGCGGCTCCCAGCGCACCTCGAGGTGGGTGCTCGGTGCCCCGCCGTCCAGCGAGCGGGCGTCGCGGGCCTTGACGCCGGCGGGCTGCCCCGGCGGCATGCGGTCGCACATCTGCACCAGCAGCGCGGGCGACAGCGCGCCCGGGCGCCCGAGGATGTCACGCGCGGCGACGTAGTAGTAAAACTCCGCGCCGTCGGCGAAAGGGGTGCCCTCGCCGTAGGCGACGCCGTTGTCGTCGGTGATGAAGGGCATCAGCGGGTCGTCTTGGGCCAGCACCGGCAGGGCGTTCACCTGCGCGGCGGCGGCCGGGAAGGCGGCGATGGCGTCGGCGAGTTGCCCCGCGGTCGGTGGGGTCGAGTCGTAGCCCACGCCCTCGGCGAAGCCTCGGGTGAGCCGGTAGACATTGAAGCCGTGCGTGAGCGGGGTGAGGCGGGCGAGTTCGTCGGTGAGGTCCCAGCGCAGCTTGGCGTTCAGGTGCCCGGCCGGCCCGGTCTCGACGACTTGCTCTGGCGCCGGGGGGGCGGGGATCGCCGGTGGCGCGTTGTGGTCGAGCACGACCCGGCCGGCGACGACGTCGAAGGCGCCGCCGGGCGCGGTGCGTTGGCGCAGCTCGAAGGTGCTGCGGTCGGCGGGCAGCTCGACGACGGCGGCCTGGCCGAGGCAGACGGCGATGAAGGCTTCGGTGCGGCCGAGCAGGCTGAGCGTGCGGTAGCTCTCGTCGTGTGCGGCGGCGTCCCCCATCACCACGGAGAGCTTCGCGCCGAGCGTCAGCGGCCCGGCGGGCATGATGTCGCCGAACATCTCGTCGACGAGCACGTTGGCATCGTTGGGCTCGAAGACTTCGGCGGGCAGGCCGGACAGGATCGCGTCGAGGACTGTGGCGTTGGTCTGCAGTTGGACGGTGCCCTGGGCGGCGAAGGGCGCCGCCGAGTCCGCCCGCCCGGGTTTGGCGAAGACGCCGAACACCGCGCCCTTCAGCGCCAGCGGGTCGGGGCTGACCCAGTGCATGTAGGCGTAGTCCCGGCCGGTGGCGGCATCCTCGAACGTCGTGCTGCTCAGCGTGCGGAAGCGCGACTCGTCGGCGGAGGCGGTGGCGATCGCCGATACGGCGATGGCCAGCAGCGGCTTGAGCTTGTGGTGCGGGCGGGACGCCCGCGCTCCGTGGGCTAGTAGTCGTAATCCCATTTGTCGTTCTTGTAGGTGATGGTGACGCGTTTATCGAAGCTGACCTTGAGCGGCTTCTTGCCGGCGCAGCCGTAGATGCGGCCGGTGCCGGAGAAGTTGAAGTTGTTGCCCACCTTGGCGCCGATGAGCTCCACGGAGCCGCCGGCGTTGACCGCGCAGATGACGCGGCCGTCGGCGCCCAGCAACATCTTGCCGCCGATGACCTCGGTGCCGTCGGCGTCGAAGGCGAAGATGCCGGCGCCGGCCTTGGCGCTGACCCGGAACAGACAGCCGACGTTGACGATCGGGATCTGCGCCTCGCCGTAGGCGTAGATGCCGGTGAGCGGCGGCTCCGGCAGGACGTTTGCGACGTTCTTGTCGACCAGCAAGAGCGGGTCGTAGGTGCAGGTGCGGCCGAAGAAGACGCCGCCATACATCGAGCTGCCGTCGAAGATCACCCCGACCTTGGCGGCGAGGTAGTTCTCGTCGAGCCCGAACGCCGCCGCGGCGCCGAGCTCGTTGACCTTCATCGCCTCGAAGTTGATCGTCCCCTCGGTCATCTCGAACGCGCCGGCCATGCCGCGCAGGCGCGGGGCGAAGCTGAACTTCGTGTCGACGTCGAAGGCGAGGTCGCTCCCCAGCCAGCGCACCGGCACCTTCGCGGCGCCGAGCTTGACCTCGGTGAAGACGTCGCCCGCCGCGCCGCCGAGGCAGTCGGCGACGCCGTCGGAGTCGAGCTGGTTGATCTCGAGGTAGCCGTCGAACTCGAACGGCTCGGGCAGGTAGAGCTGCAGTTCGGTGTCGAGGCGGAGGGTGCGCAGGGCGTCGCCGTTGATGCGCGCGTAGCCGTCGACGTTCGCCGACTGGCAGGTGCCGGCGAGGTCGTGCAGGAACCCGGCGAAGGCGCTGTCGACGGGCAGGAACTCGTCGAGGAGGTCGCTGATGACGCGGTTGATCTGCGCGAAGGCAGAGTCGATGGCCTCGTGCATCGCCGCGTTGAGCTCGTAGAGGTAGCCGCGCAGGACCTCCGACACGGAGGCGAACAGCGCGCTGGCGTTGAAGGCGTCGCGGATCTCCTCGCGGATCACGTCGCTGATCTCGTCGGCCGTGAACTCGGACAGGTCTTCGTGCAGGAACTCGTCGATCACCGCGTCGCGCGCGTCGGCGACGAAGGCGTCGATCTCCGCGCCCGCCGCGGCGAAGGCGGCCTCGATCTCGGCGGCGAGGAAGCCGTCGTCGCGCACCGCCTGCAGGGCGGCGTCGATGCCGTCGAGCGAGGTTTTGACGTCTTCGAGCGTGTTCGAGCGGGCGTCGAACGCGGCGGGCAGGTTGTCGTAGCCGCCGTTGGCGCCGAGGTTGGCTCCGGTGTCGGGCTGCAGGGCGGAGACGAGTTCCACGAGCACGGTCTCCGCCGTGGCGTAGCGACCGCCGCTCTGCCCGAGCAGCTCGTCGCGGACGGCGCCGATGCCGCTTTGCACCGCGGCGAGGTGGGCGTCGACTTTGTCCACCGCGTGGGCCGGCAGGGCGGCGGGGTCGAGCGTGCTCTTGAGCTTGTTGCCCATGGCCGCGAACTCGGCGGTGATGGCGGCCTCGCGCGCGGCGGCATCGGCCCCGATCGCCTGCAGGTCGTCGGCCAAGCCCACGATGATCGGCTCGACGGTGAGGTCGAAGAGGTCGTCGTAGAACTCGTCCATGAGGTCGTTGAGCAACTGCTCCCCCTGTTCGAGGCCGTCCACCAACTGCTCGGTGACGGTGTCGGCGGCGTTGTGCAGCGCGCTGTAGACCGGCGTGCCTTCCGCCAGGTTCTCGAAGTTGATCTCCGGGATGTCGAGCTTCACCGAGGCGCCGAAGTCCAGTTCGGCGACCTCGGCGCTGAGGTAGGTGCACTCGCCCTGGGTGTTGATCACCAGGATGTCCTTGGTCTTGGGCTCGTTCGATCGGAAGGAGCGGGTGGTGGTGTCCCACACGAGCGGATACTCGAAGGTGACGACGTCCAGCCACTCCTGGTGCGCGGTCGGCAGGTCGCCGCTGAGGCCGTCGCGGTAGTCGGCGCGGTTGCTCGCGGCCGGGTAGCCGCGGTTGTCGAGGTCGAACTCGGTCGCGCTGAAGTGGGTCTGCCCGCCCTCGTCCCAGCCCCCCATCATGTGGATCGGCGCGGTGGTGTTGCCCCGCTCGCCGGAGGTCTGGAAGTGGACGTTGAGGTCCTCGAAGAAGGCCACGTCGAGCTGGCCGGCGAAGTTCAGGTCGCCGTCGCCATCGGTCTGGTGGTCGAAGTTGTCGTAGTAGGCGTGGTGCGCGGGATAGAAGTAGTAGGTTTCGCCCGAGGGACCGCGCAGCTCGACCACCGAAGGCAGGCGCAGGCGCGAGTCCACGCCCTCGAGCAGCGCGTCGTCGGCGGTGATGAGGTTGCCGTCCGGCTTGAAACCGAGGGTGCCCGAGAGCGGCTGGGCGATGTTCGAAGCCGAGGCTTCGACGCCGAGCGTGAAGTAGGCGTCCGAGGGGTCGCATTCGGCGCCGATCGCCGGCTGGTTGGCGGCCGCCACGCCGAGAATGTCCGCGTCCCAGAAATCGAGCCGGTGCTCGAAGGGGCCGCCGTCGAGCCGCATCTGCGTCAGCCCGCCGAGGCAGCTGAAGGAGAGCTTGTCGAAGGCGACGTCGAACCCGTTCCCCGCCGTCTCGACGCCGGGGACGTAGAGCGAGCCAGCGGTCACCGAGTCGTGGACTTCGCTGCTCAGGAACGACAAGCCGAAGTCCGTGAAGGTGAACTCGTAGCCATAGATCATCAGCGGGTCGGTGAACGGGTTCTCGGTCGGTTCGTGGATGCCGGAGATGCCGCTCTGGCGGGCGTAATACTTGCTGCGGTCGCTCAGCGTGTACTCGGGCGACTCGACGCCGCCAAGGGTCGAGGTCGAGTCTGGGGGTGTGGCTTCGCCGGCAACGCGGAAGTTCACGCCGGGGTAGTCGCCGCTGCCGTTGCGGTAGATCGGTGTCCCCGGGCGGTGGGCGTTGGCGAGGTTGCCCGGGTTGAATCCCGAACTCAGGATCACGCCCGGCGTGACATCGTCGGTCACCTCGCCGAGCACTGTCTCGCCGGTGGACAGGAAGTGGCCGGCGCTGAGGAAGCTGCCGCGGTCGAAGATCTCGGTGTTGTGCGCATAGACCTGCTGCCCCTGACTCAGGTCGGAGAGCACGTCGATGTAGCCCATGGCCACGTCGCGCCGGGAGCCTCCACCGAGGAGCATCGCGCCGCCTGCGCTGAGCCCGCCATCGACCGTGAAAGCGATCACCCCGCCCTCGGGATCCACTTTGGACAAAGCGTCGCCGATGGTGCCGCACATCGCGTCCGGAGAGGTCTGGCAGTCACGGGACCAGGGGATCTCGATCGGCTGCGCCATGGTCAGCTCGCTCCTGGCGGGAACGGGCTCGTCTCCGAAGATCTCCAGCTGCCCTGCCCCGTCCCAGGCCAAGGCCGCGCCGTACGGGAAGTGCGTCTGGAAGGCCCCGGGATCGAAGTCGATGGTGACCTTGGTCAGGGCGGTGCCGAGCGGCCCGGCGGCGAAGGTCGGGTCGTCCTGGGTGGTCGCGGCGACGTGGCGGAAATACAGGTCGTTGGAGAGGACGGTCTTGTCCGCCTCCGGGAGCGGCGATTGGTTGAGCGCGTTCATCTGGTCGCGGCGGATGTAGCGCACCCGGCTGACACCGACCGGCGGTTCGCCGAGGACGATCCGCCCGGCGGCGATGTCCCACTCGAAGTCGGCGGCGGCGAACTCGACCGGTTTGGATTCCTCACAGAAGTAGAACACTTCCTCGGCGGTGAAGGCGGCGGTCGCCGCCTGCGGCTCTAAGTCCTGGGTCAACTGCAACCGCCCCGCCGAGATCCGCGCGCGCAGGTGCTTGGCGGGTTGGTCGCCGGCGAGCTGGTCGGCGTAGCCGAGCCCGGTGGGCAGGATGAGCGTCACGTCGGCGCGCAGCCCCGCCGGGTCGAGGGTGATGTTCTGGCGCTGAAACCGGATGCCGTTCACGGCTCCGAAGTCGAGCAGCGGGATCGGGGCGGTGACCGTGGCGCCGGGGAACTCGCCGATCTCGGCGTGGCCGTCGTCGTAGAGGCGAACATCGATGTCGCCCGCGGTGGTCACCGAATAGTTCGGGTGGCCGTCGATGAAGCCGGTGATGACGGGTGAGGTCACACGGTGGTCGGTGACGAAGGTATTGTCGTCGCCGGAGCGGTCGCCCAACTCGGTGATGGTCGCCCGTTCGGGGCCGGCGTGTAGCTCGCCATTGAAGTGGAGCAGCGGGGTGGTCGGTCCGGTGCGCGTGTGGTCCTCGAAGAAGATTCCCAATCCATACTCCGGGTGAGCAAGTTGTGTCTCGGTGTAGAAACTCTCGCTGGCGGTGTCGATCTGGCCTGCCGGGGTCAGCGCCAGGATCACCGAGTAGGTATCGATGTGCGGCTCGGGGATGAATTCGCCTTGCGCATAGGTCGGCACCTCGGGCAATAGATGGATGACTCCGGATGGGGACAGCGGGACCTCGTCGCCGCTGGCGGCCTCGAACAGCCCCGCGATGAAGCGGAAATCGACCGTGTCCTCGGTGATCACGCCGGCAGACCAGTTGTCGTAGCGGCGAACCTCGATTTCGTATTCGACCGCAAAAGAGTCTTGCAGCGGCACATCCCGCAGTGCGTAGCGCTTGTGCCAGACAACGTTGGAGATGCGCGCGAGCGTGTTGAGGCGTCCGTCGTCCGGGACGGTGCCGGTGAAATGCCAGTAACGGCGATAGATGGAGTTGACGCTATCGACGAAGGTCCAGCTACCGGTGCTGGTCTTGCGCTGCACTTCGATCTCCCAGCGGTAGCGGGTGTTGAGTTCCAGCGCCTCGGCAGGGACAAACGAGGCATACCTGTCGGCCGGAGAGCTGACAAAGCCGTTCGCCCAAGTGTAGGAGAACTCTTGAAAGATGGTGGTCGCCGATCCGCCAGCCCCGTCTTCGAGTTCGGCCAGCGTCCCGTCGATGGAGCGGAACCTGATTTGAAAGCGGTATTCCTCGGTCTGCTCCGGCCCGCCCCCCCCGCGGTCGAACTGGATGTTCACCGTCGCCCTAGCGCGGTCGCGCTGGTACAAGGCGCCGCCGTTGTCCGCGTCAGCGTCGATGATGTAGTCGATCTCGCTGAGCGTGATGCTGTTGATCTCCTCGTCGAACTGGGCGGGCGCGAGGCCGATCAAAAGCAGCAAAACGAGGGCGATGGGGCGGAGAAGGGTGGGCATCTCACCGCGGGATACCGCCCTGCAGAGCCCCTCTTACAGAAATCGGACCGTCGCCTGTCCCGACGTCCCCAATCTCCCGCCCCTGCGGCCTCGGGCGCCTGCGAGATCATCCGTTTGGGGCAGTTGTGCATCGGAGTCCCACGCAGCGGATCGCCGCATTTTGTTGGGCAGGATCTTTCCTCCGCGGGTGTAGATCTGGCGAAGACCTCTCATGACCAGGCGACACTTCCTCTCTTCCTCGGCGTCGGTGACGCTCGGCTTCCTGGGGCTCCGCAGCCACGTGGGCGCAGCCCCTCCCCTCCCTGATGCGGGGCCGGGCTACGGGCCTCTGGTGCCCGATCCCGAGGGGCTATTCGACCTCCCGGCCGGTTTCTCCTATTCGGTGATCTCCACCACCGGCGACGAGATGGCGGACGGGCTGTTGCGCCCCGGCGCGCCCGATGGGATGGGCGCCTTCGCCGGCAGCGAAGGCAGGGTGATCGTCATCTGCAACCACGAACTGTCATTCGCCGACAAGGCGCTCGGCGCCTTCGGCAAGGACAACGAACGGTTCGGGCAGATCGATCGCGAGCGCCACTACAGCTGGATCCGGAAGGACCTGCCCTGCCTCGGGGGAACGACGACCATGGTCTACGATCCCGCCACCCGGGGGCTCGTCCGCCAGTTCCTCAGCCTCAGCGGAACCGAGCGCAACTGCGCGGGCGGGGTCACCCCGTGGGGATCGTGGATCAGCGCCGAGGAACCCTCCGACCTGACGAGGCCGAAGCGCTTGCTTCAGCACGGCTACGCCTTTGACGTCAGCGCCTCGGAGGAGCCCGGGCTCGTCGATCCGGTCCCACTGAAGAACATGGGGCGTTTCCGGGGCGAGGCCGTCGCCATCGATGTCGCCGACGGGTCCGTCTATCAGTCGGAAGATCGGGGCGATGGCCTGCTCTACCGCTTCCTGCCGGATGAACCCGGCAAGCTGTCGGCAGAGGGGAAACTGATGGCGCTCGCGGTCAAAGGTCGGCCCGGGGCGAGCTTGAGGAACTGGGAGGGAGTCGATATCGAGGTCGGCAAGCCGCTCGCGATCGAATGGGTGCCGATCGGAGATGTGGAAGCGCTCGATGACCGGATGCGCTTCGAGGGCCATGCCGCGGGCGCGGCCCTGTTCGCGCG
>JAUIGD010000306.1 GCA_030430255.1 Verrucomicrobiia bacterium | reverse complement strand
GGCCTGAGTGGGAGTTGTCGCGAGGGCGGGACGCTTGGTGCAGGACGATCTCGTAGGCGCCATCGCCGTCGAGGTCCGCCGCAGAGGCATCCCCGGGGATGTAGCCCTCGATCGGCTTGATCGGGATGTCGAGGTGGGGTGCCTGCCAGGCGGGGGTGGGTTGCGACGGCGTCCGCTCGGCCGCTCCAACGACGGCTGCGACGCGGTATCGCAGCTCGGCATCGGCGGGGGCGTCGCTGTCGACGAAGCAGGTCCCGCCAGAGATCGGCTCGCCGTTCACCTTCTTGGGAGGGAGGCCAGCCGCCGACCGGTACAGGTTGAAGGCCGTGTCGGCATGGTCGCCGGCGAGGAGCCGCCAACTGACGAACACTCCCCGTTCGCCGCTCGGGACGGCGACGACGCCGCGGTCGAGCGCTTCCATCTGCCGCTCGCCACCGTGGAGGGGTGGGGTGCAGAGCAGTAGCACCGTGGTGAGGAGAGACCGGCTGAGGGGGAGGCGGGCAGGGTGTGATGGTACCGTGTTCATCGCGCGACCCTCTCACAAACAACGGGGGTGTGCTTCAACGAAGCGCAGCCCCCTGACGCCCCCCCGATCCACCGCCTCGCGCCTCCAGGGGCAGGGCCGAGAGCCTGGAATGGGCGAGAGCGGGGACAACCTCAAAAATGGGCGGCGAGGTGCATCCGCCGGGGGGGCGGGGGGCGTTGATTGCGCGCCAGTCGGACCGTATCCTATCCGAGCGGCTCGCCGACTGGCTCCTCGATGTCCCTCTCCGCCAACATCTCCGCCTCAGCGGATGAGCACTACCATGCCCAACTTGCCGAGCTGCTCGGCAAGGTGGGCGAGCGTGACCGCGGGGCGTTCTCAGACCTTTACGACCGGGTGTCCGGAGCGCTGCTTGCGCTCGCGTTGACACTGCTCAACGACCGCGCCGAAGCGGAGGATGTCCTCCAGGAAGTTTTCCTCACGGTTTGGAATCGCGCCGGGAGCTACGACCCCGGCCTCGGCAAAGCGATCACCTGGCTGATGACCGTGACACGCAATCGCAGCTACGACCGGATC
Source organism: Verrucomicrobiia bacterium (assembly GCA_030430255.1). GTDB lineage: Bacteria > Verrucomicrobiota > Verrucomicrobiia > Verrucomicrobiales > DEV007 > JAUIGD01. The sequence continues at coordinate 6,705 of JAUIGD010000306.1, read as the reverse complement.
CGCGCCACCAAGAGGAAGCGGAAGGCGGTCGAGCGGGCGGCGGGCGAAGCCGACGTGCTCGGCACCGCCGGGCACGAGGGATCGCAGGAGTCAACCAACGAGCGCGCCGGGCGGATCGAGTCCGTCTTGCACGCGCTTCCGGATGCGCAGCGCGAGGCGATCGAACTTGCGTTTCTGCACGGATACACCCAAACCGAGGTCGCTGAGCGGCTGGCGGAACCCCTCGGGACGGTCAAAGCGCGTATCCGTCGGGGCATGTTGCGGCTGAAGGAACTCCTCTCCACCCCCGAGACCCCAGACCCATGAACCCGCTCCCCGAACCGATCCAAGACCTCGCCATCCTCTACGGGAGCGAGGGGTTGTCGCCGCCGCAGGCTGAAGAACTGGCGCGATGGCGCGCAGGGGCGAGTGGCCCCGAACTCGCGGAGTTCGCGGCCTTGGCCGACTTGGCGGGCGAACTTGCGGCGCCGCCGCAGACGGTCGAGGCGCCCCCAGCTTTGAAGGAGGCGATCCTCGGCAGCCTCGACCATGCCGATGGGATCCCCGACGCTGGCGGCGAGGATGCGGTGGCGCAGGGAGGCGGAGAATTCGAGACGCTGTGCGCGGACGCGACGCCCTGGCAGCCGCTGCCGATGAAGGGCGTGAGCGTGCGCGAGCTTTCGGATCGCCCTGAGGACGGCCACACCACTTTCTTGCTGAAGCTCGACGCCGGGGCGCGGTTTCCGACCCACCGGCATCGGGGTGCGGAGTGCGTGTATCTCATCTCCGGCGACCTCCGGTCGGGCGGGGTCGAATTGGCGCCGGGTGATTTTCAACGTGCCGGACCGGGATCGAAGCACAGCGAACTCTACTCGGAGGGAGGGTGTGTCGCTTTGGTGGTGACCTCCCACGACAACTTCCCCCGTCGCCGCCTGGCGGCCTGGAAGGGGCTGCGCTCGGTGGCGAGGAAGCTCGCCGGGGCATTGGGGGGTGGCCGGGAATAGCCCGGATCCATCGCCGATGCCCGGATCCATCGCCGAGCTCCGGCCCGCCCCTTGCCCGCTCGGTGTTGAAGGTGAGGGGAGGCGTTCCACCGCTCCCGTCAGAAGCCGAAGGTCACGGTTGCCCCGAACCAGTGGGCGCCGACCTCGACGCTGCTGTGCGAATACTCGCCCGCCTGGAGGTTGCTGCGCCCCACCTGCTCGCGGTTGGGGAGGTCGTACTGATAGGCCAAATCGATTTGGGCGGCGCGCCACTTGAAGCCGACCCCGGCCGAGAGCGTATGTTCGCCGATGGCGGCGTTGAGCGGCGTGAGGTTCTCATCGGGAATAGGGTTGGCGCCGTAGCTGTAGCCGAGGCGGAGGGTGAGGTCGTCGGTCGTCCGGTGCTCCAATCCGATCCGGTACACCCAGCGGTCCGACCAACCGAGAGGGACGCTGTCGAGCAGCTGGTCGCCCCCGGCGAGGCCGTTGACGTCGGCGTTGCGCCCGCGGGTCAGGTTCACCGTCAATTCGTCGTAAGCGTCGCCCCAATTGATCCACTCGACCGCGCCCATGACACTCAGTTCGGGCGTCGCTTGAAATGCGAAGCCGCCCGACGCGGCCCGCGGGAGGGTGGTCTCGACCTCCGCGTCGTAATCGAGCGAACGCCGCAGACCGGAAGCGCCGAGATCCCTCAGCTGCGCGCCCGCATCTCCCCGCGCGCTCCCGTGAGAGTCGATGTCGGTCTCGGTCCGATAATTCAACCCGAGGTGGAGCCGCTCGTTCACCCGGTAGAGCGCCCCGAGGTCGGCGTTCGCCGCAAAGCCTTCCGTCTGGAGGTCGAGCAGCGCTTTGACCCCTTTCAAGCTCGGGTTGGATTGCACGATGTACGGCGCTTTGAGGTCGATGATCTCGTAGACCAGGCCAGCGCTGGCCCCCACTGCCAAGCGATCTCCAATCCGTCGCGAAAGCCCGAGCGAGGTGCGCACACTGGCAAACTCCGAACTCGTCTCCTGGACTCCGTAGGACGTGACTCCGGTCGCTCCGCCGGGCTGGTCGAGGTAGCGCCAAGCCGATCGGCGTGCGGCTTCGGGAATGAGGGCCCAACCGAGCGCCCACTGCTCGCCGAGCGGTAGGGCGAGGCCAGCTTCTGGCCCGATGCCGAACGGATCGTGAAGCGACACGCTGCCGCTGTAGCGGTCGTGGAACTCGGCATCGCCGTAGGCGGCGAACAATCCCAGAGCGAACGCGGGTTCGTCGAAGTGGACGAGGCCGGCCGGGTTGGACGCCATGACCCCGACCGGGTCTCCGGGCGAGGCGACGACGGCGCCATTGAGCGCCATGGAGCGGCCCCCGGCGCCATTGCGGTACACGCCGTTGCCGGTTGCGGAGGAGACGGTCAAAGCGGCGGCGAGCGAGGCGATGAGGGGTCGGCGGATCACTGCCGCGAGACTAGCAGCCCGCCGACTGCCGGCTCAAGGGCCAAAGTGGGAGCCGTCGTCGCACTGGGGAGGCGACCCATCCGCGGACGCGCCGGCTTGGCTGTAGCCGGGTGCCGCTTCGCGACGCCCGCGGAGGGCGGCGCGCAACCTGGCCCTACGGGATGCGCGAGCCCAATCTCGGCCGCTCCGGCGCGGCTCCGAGGTCGGCCAGCGTCTGCCTCGCGATGGCGCTCTGGCGGAGTGAGAAACCGGATTTCAGTTCGAGGGCCGCCGTCAGATGGCGGATCGCGGCTTCCCGGTCGCCGAGCGCGTTGCGGATCATCCCGGCGTGGAAGAGCAACCTTGCGTCGCGCGTGCCGAGCCGGAGTGCCTCGGCAGAGGCCGCGGCCGCGTCTTGGTGATCGCCCGCCTTGTGCAGGGACCAGGCGAGCGCATCCCAAGCGAACACATCAGAGCGCTGCTCGAGGTCTCGCCGGGCGAGCGCGACGGCGCGTGCGGGTTCACGGTCGTGATCGGCGAGGAAGAGGGCGAGCTCGCGGAGGTGGGCGGCGTCGCCGGCATGTGCAGCGTCCTCCTCCATCGCCTCGAGGGCTCGGTCGGCGGCCTGCTGCGCCGCCGGGAGATCGCCCGAGGCCGCGTGGATATCGGCGAGCGCCGCGAGCGCGGCTGGATCGCTGCCAAGGCCCTCGAGAATCGTTCTGGCGGCGCGGGTCTGCCCGAGGGCGACGTGGGCTCGCGCCGCGCCGAGGATGCTGGGCCGGTGGTCGGGAGCGGATCGCAGGGCGAGCGTGAAATGCTGCTCCGCCGCGGCGGCCTCGCCCTGCTTCAGGCGGAGGTCGCCGAGGCGGAATTCGAACCAGCTGGCGTCGCGGCCGGCCTCGGCGCAGTGGGCCGCCGCCCGCTCTAGCAATACGATGGCGCGTTCCGGGTCGCCCCGCAGTTCGGCGATGCGGCCGAGCCTCGCGTCGGCCGCGGGGGAAGGGGCGCGCTCGGCCAGCGCGATGAACTCGGCCTCGGCTTCGTCGTAGCGCCCCAGCTCGAGGAGGGCGTCGCCGCGCGCCGCGCGCGCTGCGGGGTCACCGGGGTGTTCTGCGAGCACCTCGTCCGCCAGGGCGAGGCATTCCGCGAACGCGTGGCGGGCGGCGAGGGCGGCGCAGAGCTGGAGCTTGGCCGGGGCGTGGTCGGGGCGCGCCTCCAGTGCCGCGCGGAGGACAGCCTCGGCGCGGGCGAATCCCCGCGGGTCGCCGGTTCGGCGCGCCCGCTCGATCAGCAGTTGGGCGAGGATGGTCCGGTTGAGGAAGTCGCCCTCGCGCACCCTGCTTTCGAAGAGTGCGATCGCCCGCCCCGCGGCCTCCCCCCCTTGCCCTGTGCTCTCCGCCGCGTGTAACCCCGAGGGGTGGCAGAGGGCGGTCTGCATTTGGGCGGCAGAGAGCAGCAGGGCTACGGGAAGAAGGAAGCGGGGGGGCATCTCGCGTTGGGGGGGATCGGTTACTCGGCAGCCGGGGCGGATCCGTGCGCCGGGGCGAGGTAGGGGAAGGTCGCCCGGAAGGGGACGTCGTTGGCGTCGACCCCGTCGCCGGTCACGGCACCATTCGTCAGCAGTCCGAGTTCGGCGTCGATCACATCATCGGCGAGACGCCGTCCGTTCAGGAAGCCGGCGGCCGAGGAGGTGTCGAAGGTGAGGACATCGGGGAGCAAGACCCCGGCGAGCGCCGCCGCCGTGGCCGAGTCACCCCCGTTGAGGGCCTCGATCGTGGCCGACACATCGGCTCCGAAGGTCGCCGCGTCGCCGCCCGGCTTGGAGGCGTTGAAGGCATCTTTCTTCGCTGCGGGGATGAGGGCGGTGTTGATCGCCGGGCGCCCCATCCTGTCGAACTGGTCGCCGCGTGAAGTGGTGCGGCCCCACACGGCCACGTTCGGCCCGCCCAGCATGGCGCTGGGAATCTCGAGGACGATGGCCGAGACGTCGAGGCCCGCGAAGAAGTCATCGCCGGTGAAGGCGAACCCGTCTTGGAATCCCGCGAGGTCGAAGAAGAAGGGATCGTCGAAGGTCCCGGCGACCGCTTTGCCGCCATCGCGGGTGCCGAAGGTCTCGCCGGTGGCGCCGCGGGCGAAGAGGCTGTTGTCCTCGCGGAGCACCTGGATGCGCTGGGCGCCTCGGGCGTCCGGGGCGGAGAAATAGAAGCGGAACGAGACGTCCGGCGCGGCGTCGCCGTCGTTGTCGACATGGAGTTCGTAGTCGCCCTTGGGGTTGAACGTCGTCGGGTTGGCGATGCCTGCCAGAGGGTTCACGGTGAGGATGAGCACCGTGTTGCCGGCCTCCGCTGGGGATTGGAAGGCGTAGAGGTCGTTGATATCGAGCCGCCCGTCGGTCTGGACGGAGGGCGAGTCGAGGTGGTCCGCGGCGAAGGCGGAGCCCCCGAGGAGGAGGAGCGCCGCCGCGGTTGCGGCGGTCGTGGTCGTGGTCAGTTCGGTTTTCATCAGGTGGTCGTTGTTTAGTATTGAGGTCGGCGTCGTAGCCCGCCTTGCCTGCGGTGCCTCGTCCGAGGACCGGCCGGCGCCCGATCAACGCCGCGCGCCGACCGCGCGGATGCATCCTGGGCAAATATTTTTCCGGCCGGATTTTTTTCTCCGCCGTGCATCCGCGGCGGAGTTGGCCGGCGTTGATCCGCCGAGCAGGGCTACCTCCGGGCGCGACGCCTGGTGAACCTGATCGCAAAACGAACAACCCAATGAATACAGAAAAACCAATGACCAGACCGATCCGCCCGCTGTTGCGGTGGATCGCGGCGTCGGTGCCGATGGCCATGATGCCGGCGGTGCTGGCGACCAGCTACGTCGTCGATACGGCGGCGGACAGCGTCGGCGTCGATGGCTCGATCAGCTTGCGCGAGGCGGTGCAAGCGGCCACGATGAACGCCGTTGTCGGCGATGCCCCCGCGGGCCAACCCGGTCCCGCAACCGTCGACGACATCACATTCGCCCCGTCACTCGACGGTGCGGTGATCACCCTGACCGGCGGGCCGCTCACGGTCGGAGACGCCTTGACGATCGACGATGGAAACCCGGCGCCGGTGGTGATCGATGCCGCTGGCGTGAGCCAGATTTTGATCGTCGACTCTTCGCTCGCACTCTCGGACGTCACCCTCGCGAACGGTTTCGTCGCCGGTACCGGCGGCGGCGTGCTCGTGAACGCATCCGGCAGCCTGGTGATCGAATCGGTCGCGATTCGCGGATGCACCGCTGAGAACGGGGGCGCGATCTACACCGCGGGCGCGGTCGCCCTGACCAGGGCGGAGATCACCGGAAACATCGCGAACGGGAGCCCCGGCTCGGGCGGGGGAATCTTCATCGCGGCTGGGGGCTCGCTGAACGCGCAGGCTTCGGTCATCGCCGAGAATACCGCCAACCGCGCGGGCGGCGGGATCGAGGATGCCTCGGGAGCCGGTCTCGGCTTGGTGCTCACCAACGTCACTTTGGACCGCAATAACGCGGGCGTCGCCCCGGCGACGGCGGCCCCCGGCAACGGCGGCGGCTTGCACGTGACCGGTCCCGGCGACGTCCAGATCACCGGCGGCAGCGCCAACGGCAACATCGCGGCCCGCGAGGGCGGTGGCCTGTGGAACGGCTCCGGGCTGATGACGGTCGACGGCACCGAGGTGAACTCGAACCGGGCCTCCGGCCCCGCAGCCGACGATGGCGGCGGCGGCATCTTCAACAACGGCGGTACGCTCGCCGTGCTGGGCTCGGTCATCAGCGGCAACGACGCGGACGGCGCCGCGGGCTCCGGCGGCGGGATCTTCTCGCTCTCCGGGGAGGTGACGGTGTCGAACTCGACGCTCTCGTTCAACGCGGCCAACCGGGCCGGGGGCGGGGTCGAACTGGCCGACGGCACGATCGTGCTCGACGGCAGCCACCTGATCGGCAACGACGTGGCCGGCACGGCCGGTGCTCCGGCGCCCGGCAACGGCGGCGGCCTGCACATCACGGCGCCCGGCGGTGTGACGATGGTCGGCGGCACGGCGTTCGCCAACGAGGCCGGCAGCGAGGGCGGCGGCCTCTGGAACAACAAGGGGACGATGCGCGTCGAGGGTGGCGCGGTCGTCGAGGCGAACGCCGCGCACGGCGCGACGGCGACCGAGGGGGGCGGCGGCCTGTTCAACAACGGCGGGACGCTGGACGTCCTCGGCGGCGCCCTGATCGCCGGCAACGTGGCGGACGGCGCCTCCGGCTCCGGCGGCGGCATCCTCAACGACGGCGGCAGCATGACGGTGAGCGACGCCGTCATCTCCGGCAACGTCGCG
>JAUIGD010000305.1 GCA_030430255.1 Verrucomicrobiia bacterium | reverse complement strand
CCGTCCCACGTGTCGCCGCTGCCCGGCTCGACCGTGAAGCGGATGCGGCGGTGGGCGCCCCCCTCCGCGAGCAGATGACCGTTCACGGTCAGCCGCGTGTCGGCCGCAAAATAGAGCGTCGTCCCTTCTTCGATCGTCAACGTGACACCGGACGGGACGATGAGGTCGGAGGTCACCCGGTAGGGGCCTCCCGCCGCCGTGAGCGTCGTGTCCGTGGCGAGCGGGCCCGAGACCGGCGCCACATCGCCGTCGTCGAACCAAAGGTCGATGGCGCTCGAATCAACCACTGCCCCGGAGGCGTCGAGCGCCTCGACGGCGACGCGGTTGATGCCCGGCGTCAACTCGACGATGCCCGCCGACACCAGAATCCGACCCGACAGGGAGAGGTCGAAAGTGAGATCGACATTGTCCGCAGCGACCTGGTGCACCTCGACGGCCACCGTATTGGCGCCCGCGACGAACGCCGAATTGGGCACGATAAACTCGATGAACTCGTCCTCCTCGGGGGGGCCGACCGGCGAGCCGGCGAGCGTGTCGAAGGCGGCCGCGGCGGGGAGGTTGTCGCGCACGACCTCGACCCCGTTCACGTAAACCGCCGCCCCATCGTCCCGTTTCAAGCGCAGGGGGAAATCCGCGTACGCCGACGGATCCTCGATCTCGACCGATGCTCGGAAGTAAGTCGTGATGTACTTCGCATTGGGATCGTTGTTCGCGTTGTCGGGGTCTGGCCCGAACAGGACTTCTGTCGCCTCGTCGCCATCGCCATAGCCGAGCGGCGCAGCGCCGACTTTCCAGCCGCTGACATCATGCGCCGGGGACGCCCAAGCGGCCCCCTGGTCGCTGCCGTCGTCGAGGTAGCGCCAGGCGGAACCCGCGGGGAGCAGCGTGAACTCGTCGAGGACGGGTGCCCCGAAGCTCCATGTACCGGCCGCGGGGTCGAGCTGGGCCAACTGCCCCCCGACGCGGATCTGGGCCACCTCCACCGCGTCGAACGTCCCGGACAAGGTCGCGGTCGTCTCCTGGCTCTGGTGGAAGCCCAAAACGACCGGCAGCGGGCTCTCCACCGTGAGCGGCGGATCGACCAGCGACAACACGTGCGCCCGCCGTGCATCCATGAAGGTGATGATCTCCAACCGCCGGCCTGCGGGGACCCATCCGCCGAGGCAGGACTCGACCATGACGTCGAAGTTCGGCTTCGAGAAGGGGCCTGCGATCAGTTCACGGAAGGCGCGGTGATAGCGGGGTACGACTTCCGGGTGGCGCATCAGCGTCTCGAGCACCGGGATCGTGCTGCCGTCCTCGATCATGTCGTAGATGGTGTGCGCCGGGTCCGGGTTGGCGTCGCTATCGCCGAAACCGAACACCGTATCGAGGTCGTGGGGAACGGGCTTGAGCCGCGGGTCGATGACGCCGGTGTACACGTAGTAGTCATCGTCGGTGCCGCTGGACGGGTTCGTCTCGCCATTGTTCATCAGCGCCATGATCGCGAAATACTGAAGCCAGGCATCGACGTCCATGACCGCCTCGAGGTCATCGAGGTAGTGCGGGTTCGAAGTGTCGTTGAGCGCGCCGAGCCAGGCGTCGAGGTCGCTCCAATCCCAGCGCGAGGCGTTGGTGTCCTTCGCCCAACCGTCGTCGAGGTAGGCCGACACATCGCCGCCACGGAACGCCATGTCGGTGCTGGGGCGGCGCTTCCGATACAGGTTGCCGCCGGCATCGCCGGGGAACTGGTGGGCGACCGATCCCGCCCCCTGCGGCTCCATGTGCACGTAAGTGCCGTACATCACGTCGCTGTTCTCGCCCTGATCGACGCCGTTGATCCAGAGCCGCACCGGCCGTGCCTCGGCGTGCGGCTGGCAGGCGGCGGCGAACATCTTCTGCCCGAGCAGCTGGAGGTAGGTGTACTGGGAGTTGAGGTTCATCGCCGTCTCCCCCGCCCACGGCTCGTCCTCGCGCAGATTGAGCCGCAGCGTCCGCGGTTCATCGCTGCGGCTACCCGCCCCGCGCCGGCGAAGGCCGGTCAGGTAGCGGACGTCGATGTCCTCGCCGACCTGGGCGATGAAGGTGGCATTCATCTGCGCGTCGCTGTCCTCGTCGAAGGTGTCGAAGGCGAACTCCGCGTCCTCCTCCCCCGTGAGGATCAGCCGGTAGCGGGGTAGGCCGGCGGCCGCCCCAAGGTTCCCTTCGATTTGATAGAGCGCATTCGCGCCCTGCGCCCCTCCGGCGTCGGTCGGCGCCGGCCAGGTGCGGACCTGCGCGCCGGCATCCGAGGCCTCGACGTAGAACTCGACCACCGTCCCATCCGGGAAGGCGGGCAGCGTCGCGCCGAACACCCCGTCGCCGGCGTCACCGTCCCCGTGGAGCGCATTGTCGGCCATCGGCTGCGCCGCAAAGGGGCCCGGGCTGGCGGTCGCGGCGCGGTAGAAAACGGTGGCGGTCAACCCGCTGGTCGACTCGTCGGTGAGCCGGGCGGTGACGCGGACGAAGTCGGTCGGCGCGGGGATCGCGGGAAGGTGGTGCACCTCACGGATCATCGGCGGAACATCGGGCGAGGCGGCAGTGTTCGGCGCGCCGGGCGTGGCGCCCCCGACCGGGCTGGCGGTCCAGTTTTGCCCCTGCTTGTTCGTGAGCGCCGAGTTGCGCAGTTCCAACGAGGCGCCGCCGCCGTCGGCAGGCGTCGTCCACACCCAGCCGCGATGCCCGAGGTCGTCGGGGCCACGCCTGCGCAACGCCCAGTCGCCTTCATCGGCATACGTGAGGTCATCGATCTCGTTGCCAGCGGCATCGAACAGGCGCAGGCGCTCGCCGGCGTTGCTCAGGCGCCCCTCCCACGGGCCGAGGGCGACGGGCGCCCCCGGGAACGCGGCGGCGAAGTTTTTTAGTGATGCGGCGACCACCGAGAAACCGCCCCCGGGGATCACGGTCCCGGCGGGGAAAGTGTAGCTTACCCCGTCGCCGAAAGCCCAGCCGGTGACATCGACGTCGCCCGCGGCGTCGGTGTTGTGCAGTTCGAGAAACTCTTCACCGGTCGGCTCGGGGGTCTGGTCAGAGTGTAGGGGATGGTAGTGGATCTCGTTGATGACCACCTCGGCGATGGCCTCCGGTGTCAGGGAAAAAAGAAGCACGAGCAGAGCGCCTTGAGCGCACGACCTTCGAATCATCGAGTTCGGGGGGGGAGTTGGGAGCAGTGATAAAGGCGCACCCCAATCTCACATCGAAGCTGAATCCAGCGTTATTGCCTCCAAACAAAGAAGCCCGCCCAGGCGCCCGACTCTCCCCCCAAAGGAACTGCCGCTCCGATCGGCGCCCCCGCCAAGCGCCCCCGCCAAGCGCTAGTGAAAGAAGATCGCGATGGCCAGGATAGCGACGATGTTCGTCACCTTGATCATGGGGTTGATCGCCGGCCCAGATGTATCTTTGTAGGGGTCGCCGACCGTATCTCCGGTCACCGCTGCGGCGTGTGCCTCGGAGCCTTTGCCGCCGTATTCGCCCTCTTCGATCAACTTCTTGGCATTGTCCCAAGCCCCGCCCGCCGCGGTCATCGATAGGCCGACGAATAAGCCGGTGACGATGGTGCCGACCAACACCCCACCCAGCGCCTCGGCGCCGAGCGCGGGGATGGAGGCGACGACGATCACCGCGATCACCGGCAACAGCGCGGGGATCACCATCTCCCGCAGCGCAGACTTCGTCACGATGTCCACGCAGGCGGCGTAGTCAGGTTCGTCCTTCCCCTCCATGATGCCGGGCTTGACGCTGATCTGCCGGCGCACCTCCTTGACCACCGCCCCGGCCGCGCGCCCGACCGCATCCATGCTCAGGGCGCTGAAGATGAACGGCAGCAAGCCGCCGATGAACATCCCGATCAACACCTCCGGATCCTTGAGCGAGAAGTCGAACGCCCTGCCGAGATGCGCTTCGAGTTCGAGGAAGTACGAACCGAAGAGCACCAGGGCCGCGACCCCCGCCGAGGCGATCGCATACCCCTTCGTGACCGCCTTCATCGTGTTCCCGACCGCATCGAGGGCGTCGGTCCGCTCACGGACGATCGCCGGCATGTCCCCCATCACCGCGATCCCGCCCGCGTTGTCGGTGATCGGCCCGAACGCATCGAGCGAGACGATGATGCCGGCCATCGCCAACATCGCCATCACCGCGACGGCCACCCCGTAGAGGCCGCCCATCGAGAACGACGTGTAGATGGCCGCACAGATCAACGCCACCGGCAAGCCGGTCGCCATGTTGCCGACGCCGATCCCGGCGATGATGTTGGTGGCGTGCCCGGTCTGCGACGCCTTGGCGATCTTGCGCACCGGCCGGTACTGGGTCGCCGTGTAGTAGTTGGTGATCAGGACGACGAGGAAGGTCATCGCGATGCCGACCAGCGCGCAGCCGAATAGCTCGCCCGCTCCGTGGACGGCGCCAGCCGCCCCTCCCGCCCCCTTCAAGGTGAGCCCATCCGGGAATAGCATCCGGGTCACCGGCCAGTAGGCCGCCGCCGAAAACAGCGAGGCGACCCCCACCCCCTCCATCAGCAGGCGGCTCGCCGAACCCCGGCGCAGGTTCACCCACACGATGCCCAGCACCGAGCCGATGATGGCGATCCCGCCGATCAAGAACGGGAAAACGAGCGCCGCCGGCTGCCCGCCCTCGGGGGCGATCTGCAGCGTGCCCAAGAGCAGGGCACCGATCAGGCTCACCGCGTACGTCTCGAACACATCGGCCGCCATCCCGGCGCAATCGCCGACATTGTCCCCGACGTTGTCGGCGATGGTCGCAGGGTTCCGCGGATCGTCTTCGTCCAAGCCCTGCTCGATCTTGCCGACCAGATCGGCGCCGACGTCGGCCGCCTTCGTGTAGATCCCCCCGCCGAGGCGGGCGAACACACTGATCAAACTCGACCCGAGCGCCAGCCCGACCAAACTGTCGACGACCGCCTTCTGGTCCGACCCGTCGCCGCGCATCAGCAGGTAGAAGACCCCCACCGACAAGAGCGCCAAGCCGACGACGAGCAACCCCGTCACCGCACCACCGTTGAACGCGACGTTCAGCGCCTTCTGCTCCGACTCTTCCGCCGCTTGGGTCGTCCGCACATTCGCCATGACGGCGATGCGCATCCCGATGTAACCCGCCGCGAGCGAGCAGGCGGCACCCACCAGGAACCCCACCGGTGTCGCCCAGTGAACCTTGCCCGACTGAGCCAACAGGAACAGCAGCACGGCCAAGCCCCCGGAGATCGCGCTGATCGTGATCACCTGCCTGCGGAGGTACGCCTTCGCCCCGTCTTGAATCGCCCCGGCGACTTTGCGCAACTTCTCCCCTCCTGCTGGTTGCGAAACCACCATCCGGATCAAGAGAATCGCGACGATGAGCCCGAGTCCGGCCAACGCGAGAGAAATGGGGATGCCGTTGGCCTCCAGCGAAGCAGCAATCAGAAGGGGGATTTTCATGGGCGGAGAGACTTCGACTCGAAAAACCAGCACCCAGCCGCCCTGCGATCACCGCAATCGCGCCCAGCGCTCGTCAAATCTTCATAAATCTACTCGCAATTTAGATTTTGCCAATTTTTCACAACGCATTGCTGCGAATTGGCGAAAATTTAAAAAGTTTCTCTAGGATTGGTGAATAGATAGGGTAAATTGACCATTCTGTGTCCTCAGAGGTCAGGAACTTTACAGGTGTCATGAATAGCCCACCCCGCGCCCCCTTCGCCACCCTAATCTTCTTGTTTCTGACCTTGGGGGCCCTGCTGGCGGGTCCCGTCGTGGTTTTGGATCCCGGCCACGGCGGAGTGGACAACGGCGCCCGCTGGTATGGGGTCGCCGAAAAGACGCTCAATCTCGATGTCGCGAAGCGGGTCGAACGCCTCCTCAAAGCCCGCGGCATCCCGGTGGTCATGACCCGCCGGACCGATACCTATGTGACGCTCGACCAGCGGGCGGCGATCGCCAATCGCCATGCGGGGTCGATCTTTGTGAGCATCCATTTCAACGCGCACACCAATCGCACCATCAAGGGGATCGAAACCTTCTACGTGTCCAACCGCGGTCGCAACCTGGCGTCGGCCATCCAGAGGCGGCTCGCGCGCCGCATCCGCACCGAAGATCGTGGTTGCAAACGCCACCACTACGCGGTGCTGACCAAGACCCGCGGGGTCGCCGCCCTCGTCGAGTGCGGCTTCATCAGCAACAAGTGGGAATGCGACCGCTGCAACACCACCTGGTTTCGCGACATCCTCGCCCAGGAGATCGCGAGCGGCATCGCAGCGTATTACAACGCTCGCTGAACCACCGGTCGGCAGCGCCCGCCAACCCGGTTGCCCCCCTTTTTGAAAGCGAGCTCGCCTCGCACCCGCCGCCCCGCCCCCGCGCAGCGCACTCCCGGCAGCGGAAGCAGCGCTCCCACGGAGCTTGACCGGCCCGCCTGCCGCCCGCACCTTAGCGCCATGAGCGAGCCCGCCTTCGAGCAGCATCTTTACGTCATCATGTGGCCGAACTACGCCCTGGTGGGTTCGAATTTGCCGCCCGAAGAATTCGGCAAACACTACACGCTCGGCAGCTCTCGATACTTTCACGGGCAGGTCGTCTTCGCCGAGATCGACCCCGACTACCGCAACGACTTCCTCCGCATCGACACCTTTCTGCCGGAAGTCGTCCCCAACGCCGCGGGTCGCCCGAAACGGACCAAGTTCATCGCCACCTACCGCGTCCTCGAGCACGTCGATCTCTCCGCATTCCGCGATCTTTGCATCACCTCGACCATGGGGAAGGTCCTGCGCCTCAAAAGCAAGCCCTACGAAAAGGAGCACGAGAGCGGTTACCTCCGCACCTTCCAAGAGCTCGCGCCGATGCGCGGGATCGCCCTCTCGTGGATGACGCCGCAGGAATTCGGCCGCTACATCACCGACCCGGAAAAGCCCAAGTCCGCACCCAAAGTGCTGTTCACACAGATCGATTTCAACATCGACGAGTTTCTGCTCCAACTCGACAGCGACCCGTTCCACAAATCGCCCATCCCCAACGTCCATCCCCACAAGCTGCGCGAACAGATCCTCGAGGTCCGCGCCAACCCCAACAAACGCATCAAGGGCATCAGCCTGGACGCCGCCTTTGGGCAGATGGCCTTCACGCAACTGCGCACCGGCTTCTGGATCGCGGCCCACGAGGAACTGCTTTTCTACCCGATCCCCACCCTCGAGCAGCTCAAAGACGAACACTGGGAGTGGTACAAATCGCTCGACTAAGAGGAATGGCTTTGGTTTAGGGGAAGTGCCAGAGGCGGGAGAGAAGGTAGCGCGGTGTGGAGCCAGCGGAGATCCGGGGAACCGGGAAGCGGAGCGATTCGCCCCGCCAAGGCGGGAGATGCCTCGGCAATGCGATGCCTCTCCTTATTCAAGCGCCATTCCGACGAAGAGCGACTCGCCCCGAGTGGCGCTCAGCCGGGTTCTCGGTGATCTGGGTCGAGGCCGGAACCGATGCTCGCTCCGGGAGATCCTCTCGGGCGCCGCCGTCTCAGCCGTGCGCGGATCAGCCCCTGCGAGTCGCGTTCCCAACCGGGGAGGCGTTGGATCGTTCAACACGAATGGCTCCGGAGACGCGGCCCGCGGTGAGAGGCCCTTCGCGTTGCTCAGGGTGACCGCTCCGCGGATTTGAGGGCAGTCAGGGCGGCGTGAGGGGATGACCACCAGCCCGTCCGAGGAAGTGAGGTGTCATCCTGACAAGCGCAGAAGTTCTATCGGTTGCAAACTGCGTTTTCGGAGAAGTTGTTCGCATGGTGTGAGGGTGGTGATGTTCAGGCGGGTTC
>JAUIGD010000304.1 GCA_030430255.1 Verrucomicrobiia bacterium | reverse complement strand
GTCGGTTCGGTCCTGGGGCATGGCTCATCCGCGCTACGCCAGCGCCGCGGGCGCCGCAAGCGGCCGTTGCCGGGGGCGCGCTCCGCCGCCCCGGCTACAGTCAGGCACCGCATGGACTACATCGACAAAGCCCGCCGCGTGATCCAGCTGGAGATCGACGAGCTGCAAGCCCTGCTCGAACGCGTCGGCGAACCCTTCGAACGCGCCGTCGAGACACTGCGCGCCACCCTCGAGAGCGGCCGCAAGATCGTCGTGGTCGGGGTGGGCAAATCCCACAACATCGGGCACAAGATCGCCGCGACGCTGAACTCGACGGGCGCGACCTCGGTGGTGTTGAACAGCCAGAACGCGCTGCACGGCGACCTCGGCGTGGTGGCGGACGGCGACGTCGTGCTCGCCCTCAGCTACAGCGGCGAGACCGAAGAACTGCTGGCGCTGCTGCCGGCGCTGCGGCGCTTCGAGATCACGGTCGTGACCCTGTGCGGCGCGCCGGACTCGACGCTGGCCCGCAACAGCGAGATCGTCCTCGACTCACACGTGTCGCGCGAAGCCTGCCCGCTGAACCTCGCACCGACCTCGAGCAGCACGGTGATGCTGGCCCTGGGGGACGCCTTGGCGATGGTGCTACTGGAGGCGCGCGGCTTCCGGCAGGAGGACTTCGCCAAACTCCACCCCGGCGGTTCGTTGGGGCGGGCGCTGTTGACCAAGGTCTCCGACATCATGCGCAGCGGCGAGGCGCTGGCGAAGGCCGCTCCGGGCGACACGGTGCGCGAGACGCTGGAGCGCATGACGGTGGCGCGCACCGGCGCCGCGGTGATCGCCGCCGACGACGGCACGCTGGCGGGCATCTTCACGCAGGGCGATTTCGTCCGTGCCGCACAGCGCGACCCGGAGGCGCTCGCCCGCCCGGTGGGCGATCTGATGACGCGCGAACCGGTGACCATCCCGGCCGACCGGCTCGCCGCCGAGGTGGTGGCGACGCTGTCGCAGCACCGCATCGACGACCTGGTCGTCCTCGACGCCGACGGGCGCCCGGTCGGCCTGGTCGATTCGCAGGACTTGAGCCGCCTGAAGCTGGTCTGATCTCGTGAACGGAAAACTCCCCCTACCATGATCCCCAGCTGTTCCGCCATCATCGTCGCCGCCGGGTCGAGCCGCCGCATGGGCTTCGACAAAATGTTCGCCGAGCTGGACCGGCGGCCGGTCCTGGAGTGGACGGTCGACGCCTTCGAGCGCTGCGATGCGGTCGAGGAGATCATCTTGGTCGCGCATCCGGAACGGCACCGGCAGGTGATGCGGGTGGTCGAGGAGGGCGGTTTCGAGAAGGTCTCCCACATCGCCAAGGGCGGGGACGAGCGGCGCGACTCGGTGGCCAACGGCCTGCGCGACGTGCACGGTGGCATCGCCTTCACCGCCGTCCACGACGGCGCCCGACCGTGGATCACCCCGGCGCAGATCTCCCGCGTGTTGGCCGCCGCCGCCGAGCACGGCGCCGCCGCCAGCGCCCACCCGATCCACGACACCGTCAAGCGCGCCGATGCGGAGGGGCGGGTGTGCGGATCGGTCGACCGCGAGGGCTTGTGGGCGATGGAGACGCCGCAGATTTTCCGCACCGAGCTGATCCGCCGCGCCTACGAGCGGGTGCTCGCGGAGGGCATCTCGGTCACCGATGAGGTGTCGGCGGTCGAGCACCTCGGCGAGCCGGTGGTGCTCGTCGCCAACGACACGCCGAACCCGAAGGTCACCCGCCCGCCCGACCTGCTGTTGCCGCCGCCGGTGCGCAGGGCGTAGCAGCTGTCCGTTTGAGCCTGACCCAGCGAAGCCGGCATCCGAGGATCGGGGCCCGCAGCTCCGCGGCCCGCCGGCCTGGAGGCATCGAGCCCCCGACTTCCCGCCGGATGCCGGAGCTACGTTTTGGCGAGCGTGCAGGCGTGGGCGGCGAAGCCGGCGCCGAAGGCCGTGAGCCAGAGCGTCTCGGCGGCGTCGGGCGCGTCGTCGCCGCGCCGCGCGAGATGCTCTTCGAGCGCCAGCAGGACGCAGGGGCTGCTGCAGTTGCCGTAGCGGCGCAGCACCTCGCGGGTCTCCGCGAGGGCGCGGTCGCCGGCGAGGCCGAGGCGGCCCTCGATGGCGTCGATGACGTCGCGCCCCCCGGTGTGGGCGAGGATCGGTGCATCCATCGCATTGCTAGGCCGGGCGGCGTGCAGCTCGGCGACCGCCTCCGCCGACAGGGCCGGCACGGTTTTGTGCAGTTGGTTCTTGAGCATGCCGCCGCTGTTGACGAAGCGGATCTTCTCGCGGTGCTCTGGCTGGTGGAGGGTCTGCCAATCCCCGGCGCGCCACGCCCCGGGCGCCCCCTCCCCGCGCCAGACCGCCGCGGCCGCGGCGTCGCCGAACAGGCAGAGGCTGATGAGGACGCCGGGGTCGTCGTCGATGTAGAACGCGGCGGAGCAGATCTCGACGGCGACCGTGGCGACCGTCGCGCCCGGGTTCTCCGCCAGGAAGCCGGAGGCGGCGCGCAGCATGGGGACCGCGGCGCCGCAGCCGAGGCCGACGAGGTCGTGCAGGTAGGCATCGGGGCGGCAGCCGAGCGCTTCGGCGAGGTGCGAGGAGATGCCGGGGCAGAGGTAGCCGGTGCAGGTGCAGGTGAAGAGGGCGTCGAGTTCGCCCGGGGCGACACCGGCGCCCGCCAGCGCGCGGGACAGGGCTTCGCCGGACAGCTGCGGGGCGAAGCGCTCGAACTGCTGGTTCAGCTCCTCCGGCCCGCGGCCGAACGCCGCCGCCGGTTCCGGAAGGAAGAGCGAGCGCCGGTCGATCCCGCTGTCGCCCAACAAGACCTTCTCGAGGAGCTTCAAGGACCGGCCCCGCAGGCGCGCGGCCTCGGGTGAAGACCGGATCGCCTCCCAGCTCTCGGCTTGGGTGTACGAGTGGGGCGGCGTGGCGCTAGCTAGAGATTGGAGGTACATCAACTCATCAGGGAATGCAGGAGCCGGAACGGCAGTATCCCCGTCCGCCCGGCCGCGGTCAGGGCGAGCTGCCCGGCGGGGCGGAGGAGGAAGGGGTGGGCGATCCTCGACCAGAGCAGGCGCCGGCGAAAGCGTTTCCGCAGGGCGGCGGCGACGGCGGCGCAGGTCTCAGGCCATGCCGCGCGCCCGCGCGAGTAGGCGACCAGCGGGGCGAGCGCCGCCTCCGCGCTCTCGAAGGCCATCGACATGCCGTTGCCGGTGAAGGGTGGGATGATCGCGGCGGCGTCGCCGAGCGAACAAAGCTCGGGTCCGCCGCAGGGGCGGCCGAAAGCGAAGCCCGCCGCGCCGCAGAAGGAGGCCTCGTCGGGGCGCGCGGCCGCGACTTTGTCCGCGAGGGCGTCGAGGCCGTGGGCGCGCATCGCGCCGAGCAGCAGCTCGAGCCGCCGCAGGCCGGCGGGCAGGCGCTGCGTGGCGAACAGCCCGCAGAGGTTGACGCGGCCGTCGCCGACGGGCGCGAGCCCGACGTAGCCGCCGCTCCCGAGGTGCATCTCGAGGTCGCCGGAGATCGGCAGCGACTCGACATGGCACTTGAGGCCGACCCAGGGGGCGCCCTTTTCGATGGGGCGCCCGGCCGCCCAGACGAGTCCAGCGCGCGGCGTCCGGCGGGCGCGCGCGCCCTCGCGCAGGGTGCCGCCGAGCTCGGCGAATCGCGCGGCGAGCCGGGCGTCGAGCGCGTGGCGCGACAGGCCGATCGCCGGCCGCGGCAGCGGGGCGTGATAGACCTCGCGGCCGCGGCGGAACCAGCGCGTGGAGCGGTGGCGCAGGGCGACGCCGGCAGCGAGCAGGTCGGCGACCCCGAGCGCCTCCAAGGTGGCGTCGCGCACGCCGTTGATGAACTCGCCGCAGACGCGGTGGCGCGGGTAGGTGCCGGCCTCGAGGAGCTCGACCGGGACCCCGGCGCGGCGCAGCGCGACCCCGAGCGAGAGCCCGGCGAGCCCGCCCCCGGCGATGGTGATCGGCGTCAGGTCCGGCATGCTTCGAAGCGCAACGCGCCCAGCGCGGTGGTGGATTCAACAATCCGCCACCGCGAGCGGTCGAGGCCGAGCGCGGCGGCGAGCTCGCCGCGCCGGAACCCGGCGCGGATGCTGACGATCATGTCGTGGCGGGTGACGGTGTTGACCAGCGGGAACAGCAACCGCCCCTCGACCAGGGCGAGGCGCGACCGGTGCGGTTCGGCGGCCAACACGCGCCGGGCGCCGCCTTGCTCGATCGCCTCGCCGAGCCGGGCGAGGAGCGGCGCCGTGAAGTGGTGCAGGATCAGGCAGGCGATGACGGTCTCGCCGCGCGCCTCGGGCAGGCTCTCGAACAGGTCGCCGCGCCGCCACCGCACCCGCCCGGGGAGGTCGGCCGGCGGCGGCGCGAGGTCGAGCGCCTCCACCTCCGCGCCGCGGCCGGCGAGCGCGCGCGCCAACGCGCCATCGCCTGCGCCGAGCTCGACGCAGCGCTCCCCGGCAGCGCGGCGGCGCAGCCAGCGGTGGTTGCCCATGAGGGCGTTGATGAGGCGCAGGTCGCGACGGCTGCGCCGCGCCGCCGGGTCGGCGGCGGGGAGGGAGTCGAGGATCTCGGGCTGGACGTCGCGGTGCACGGCAGCGCGACGATAGCCGGGATCGCCGCCGGCGCGAGGGAGGGCTACTCCTCAGGCCCGGCGCCGGTTTCGCCTTGGGGCGCGAACATCTTCGCGCTCATCTGCAGCGAGCCCTCCATCAGCTTGTAGAACGTATTCTGGTTGGACTCGAAGACGGCGAGGTCCTCCGCGGGCAGCACACCGGCCGCGCGGTCGGCGATCTTCCGCTGCAGCTGCCGATACTCGCGGAGCTGCGTCTCCATGCTTTCGTCCGAGGCCGGCGACCAGCTTCCCGGGTCTTGGCCGGTCGGGTCGAAATCTTGGCTGAAGGCGAAGGCGTTGCGCTCCTCGTACATCGCGGCCATCAGCTGCTCCTCGACCTCCGGGGAAAGCTCGCGCCCCTGCGCCGCGAGGGCGTCCCGGAACTGGGCCAGCTCGGTGCGCTCGGACTGCGAGTCCTCGTAGCGCTCGAACTCGGAGAACCGTTCGGCGCCGAGCAGTTCGGCGATGGCCGCGTCGGACGCCTCACGCACGGCGGTGAGGGCATCCAAGGCCTCGGCGCTCTCCTCATCCCCCCCCTCTGGCTTCATCATGCGCATGCCGTGCACGGACAAGTCCATCTGGCGGTCGACCAACAGCGCTTCCAAGTCGGCCTCCTCCGCGTCGTCGAGGCCGAAGTGCTCGAAGAGGTCTGCGTACATCACGCTCACCTGGCCGCGCATCTGCGTGCGGATCACCTCGCGCATGTTCGGGTCCTCGAACATGGCGGCGATGTCCCCCATCGGCGAGCCGCCACCCGCCTGCGCGAGCTGGGTCTCGGCCGCCGCCAACGCGTCGCGGGCCGCCAGCAGCTGGCGGTCGAGCGTGGTGATGCGCGCCTGCAGGCCATCGATCAGCGCCTGGGTTTCGGCGTCGCGGGCGGGCGGCGGCGCGGGCGCGGGCGCGGGCGCCGAGCCTGCCGCGGCGGCGGCCGGACGGTCGGCGAGCTCGCCCTCGAGCGCCCGGATCTTGTTCCATTGCAGGCCGGTAGGGATCGCGGCGAGGGCGATGACGGCGACGGCGGTTTTGGTTTTTGCGTAGGCCATGGTATGCAGGGTGTTGGTGATCAAAGTGGAGCCCGCCAGCGTCGGGGATGCACCCAGGGCGGCGGACGCGAGGGCCGCCGGCGCGACAGCCGGTGCCGCCTTGGCCAATTCGGTGCCGAGCAGGGCGGCGACGGTGGCGGTCGGGACGGCGACGCCGCGCCGTTTGAGCAGGCGGGCGAGCTTGTCCAGGGCGCGGCGGCCCTGTTTTTGCGCGGCGGCCTCCGACTTGCCACACAGCTCGCCGATCGCGGCGAACCCCTCCCCGTTGTAGAAGCGCTGCAGCAGGACTTCGCGGTCGCCGTCGGGGAGCTCCGCCATGGCGGCGTCGAGGTGCGGCAAGGCGCGGCGCCAGGCGGCGTGTTCGTCGGGGCCGGGGGCGCTTGGGGCGGTGCTCTGGTCGTCTCGGAACTGGTCCATCTTGCGCCGGTGGTTGCGTTCGCTGCGGTTGAAGTGGGCGGCCTCGAGCGCCGCGCTGCGCGCCAGCCAACCGGCGAGCGAGCGGCGCTTCTCGAGCCCCTTCGCCTTGCGAGCGAGCACGGCGAAGACGCGCTGGGCGACGTCGTCGGCGGCATCCGGGGCGACGCCTCTGCGGATGGCGACGCCGCAGACGAGCGCCGCGTAGCGGCGGACGAGCGCTTCAAACGCGCTCTCGTCGCCCGTGCGGGCGAAGCGTCCGAGCAAGTCGTGATCGGCCTCGGTGGATGGCGTGGGTTCGTCCATCACCCCTTATCCTGCGTTCCGGGAAGATTTCGGACAGGAAAAGTTGGAGGAGCGCGCTGCTTCCGCGGCACGCGGGGAAGCGCGCCCTCCAGCTTGGCCGGCGGGGCGGCATCGCTCCACCCGAAGCGGCCCCGGGGAGGAAACGCCCCCGTTTTCCGCACTCGGGCGGGGGGTTGGGGTTCCGCGCGAGGGTGGATCGGGATCCCCCCTCCGGCGCGTCGCTCCGCCCCGTGTTCGGGTTCCGGCCGCGGCGCCCGGGAATAGCGGGCGGGCGCGACGCTCTAGCTGGGGCGCGGCGCGAGGCGTTTCATCCCTGTCCGATTGACCGCCCGCGCTCCCTCCCCATACTCTCCCGCCTCACCCTCTCCGACCCACCATGGAAAACGTCATCATCATCGGCACCGGCTGCGCCGGTTGGACTGCGGCCATCTACACGGCCCGCGCGAACTTGAACCCGCTCGTCCTCGCCGGCGAACAACCCGGCGGGCAGCTGACGACGACCACCGAAGTGGAGAACTACCCCGGATTCCCGGAGGGCGTCATGGGGCCGGAGCTGATGATGAAGATGCAGGAACAGGCCACCAAGTTCGGCGCCCGCGTCGATTACAAGACGGTCGCCGAAGTCGAGAAATCCGGCGACACCTTCCGCGTGCAGACCGCGGACGGCACCGATTTGGAAGCGAAAACCGTGATCATCGCCACCGGCGCCGCGCCGCGCCACCTCGGCCTGCCGGGCGAGAAGGAGCTGATCGGCCACGGTCTGACCTCCTGCGCGACCTGCGATGGCGCCTTTTACCGCGACGTCCCCGTGGCGGTGATCGGCGGCGGCGATTCGGCCTGCGAGGAGGCGACCTTCCTCACCCGTTTCGCGTCGAAGGTCTACCTGATCCACCGCCGCGACGAGCTCCGGGCCTCCAAGATCATGGCCGAGCGCGCCCTCGCGAACGAGAAGATCGAACCCGTCTGGGACACGACCGTCACCGAATACCTGACCGACGACGAGGGCGAGGTGCGCGCGGTGAAGACCGAGAACACCAAGACCGGCGAGGAGGGCGAACTGGAGCTGAAATGCGTGTTCGTCGCCATCGGCCACGTGCCGAACACGGCTTTCCTCGGAGGCCTGGTAGACACCGACGACGCCGGTTACATCCAGCAGAAGCCGGGCACCGCGAGCACGAACGTCGAGGGGCTGTTCGCCGCGGGCGACGTCGCCGACCACGTGTATCGCCAGGCGATCACCGCCGCCGGCGACGGCGGCCGCGCCGCGCTCGAGGCCGAGCGCTACCTCGCGGAACAGGAGTGAGCGCGGATCGCGAACCGTTCGCCAGACGGTTCGCGTCGACGCCGCCCCCCCGCCCCCACCGCCGGCCGCAGCCGGATCGATCCCAGGCCCAAGGCGAACTGGCCATCGGCAGGGGGCCCGCTTACCCTTGCCCCATGTCTCC
>JAUIGD010000303.1 GCA_030430255.1 Verrucomicrobiia bacterium | reverse complement strand
AGGGACTCTGACGAGCAGCGATTTGATCTTCGACGCCGAACTCGCGGTCAGCGCAGAATTGCTGCAGATGCGGGTTCCGGTGACGGTCATCGGCGGCGGCGATTCGGACAGCGATGGCGACGGGATCGACGACGCCTACGAAGTTGAGAACGGATTGGTGGTGGGGGTCGACGACGGGGCCGGAGATCTCGACGGGGACGGGCAGAGCAACCTAGCCGAGTTCCTCGCCGGAACCGCCGCGAACGATCCGCTGTCGGTCCTGCGCATGGTCGCGGTCGCTCCCGGGGAGACGCCGGGCACGGTCGAGATCGAGGTGTCGACCGTGCCAGGAAAAACCTACCGATTGCAGACGAGCCCAGATGGCGCGGTGTGGGCGGATCTGCCGGGATCGGAATGGACTGCAGACACCATGAGTTCGACCCGAAGCACCAACATCCTCGCTGCCGACCAACTCTGGCGCGCCGCCGTGGTGCTGCCTTAGCCCGAATGGCGCTCGGTTGAGCCGGGCTCCCGGCGGTTGGGGTCGAGGACGGAACCGATGCTCGCTCCGGGAGATCCTCTTGGGTGCCGAATAGCTCCGGAGACGCGGATCGCGGTGAGAGGCCCTTCGCGTTGCTCAGGGTGACCGCTCCGCGGAGTTGAGGGCGGTCAGGGCGGTGTGGGCAAATGGCCACCAGCCCTTCCGAGGAAGGGCGGTGTCATCCTGACAAGCGGAGCGCCGGAAGGACCCCGCCATGAAACTCGCGGCCGAGCCACCCGGACGCCCCCGAATGCCTTGGCGGCTCCAAGCGAGCGGGCATCGGGACGCTGCCACCCGTCGATGCCTATCCTTAAACGAGCGCCATTCGCCTTAGCCCGGATCGATGGCCACCTCCGCAGCCGAGGCGCCGCCATTCGTTGATACTGAGTAGGCGGCGGCCGGGATCGGTGAAGCGGCTGGGTGAAGCCCGTGCGCGAGGCGATCACCACGCCAGCGCCTCAGCCGCAAGGCCCGTGGTATCTCGATCCCGATTGCGACGAGCCACCCGCAGAAATCTTGAAGGGGATCGGTGAACCACAATAATCGGGCTGAACCACTACCTCGCCACTCCGCATTACATGTATCAATTTAGCCGTTGTTTCCATGACTTTGAATTTCAGCGGGCATTCGTTGTGAGGCTGACCTTTAAGGTATGGCGTTAAGAAATACTCATGCAGCAAAAGCGATCCGTTCATCGAGGTTCACTACATCCCCGCCGCGCCGCTCCCAGTAGGCCACGGCCTCGGCGACTCCGGCATCCGACCGCCAATCGCCGATCGCCACCATCGGCAGGCTCGGGCTGCTCGGCTTCATCATCGGTGGCGTCGCCCGGTTCGCGGTGGCCGCAAGACCGCTCGCTCGCGTGAAGTAAAGGCTCGCGTTCTGCAGCCCCCAAGATGCTTTGAACTCCCTGAATTCTTCGGCGCCCGCCGCCACCAAGACGGGCAAGGTTTCGAAGTACCGAAATTCGATCCGAGTCACTTCGTCGCCCGGATCGACCTTATTGTGCTCGCAATACATCGCCACGAACTCGGCGGGGCTTAGGTGGGGGAATCCCTCGGCGCGGCAGTCGGCTTCGGTGATCGCTTCGAGCGGTTCCCGCCTCACGCTCCGCACCCTGATCTTGCGGATGCGCTTCATCACTTCGCCCTTCCGCAGCCCCTGGCACTTCCAGCAGGTCATCAAGCTCGCTCCCTCCGGGAGGGTCGCCCAGCCGCTTCGGCGGGTCACCCACTTCACGGTGGCGGCGATCTGCGGTACGGTGAGCGCGACGCTGATGTTCCTCATTGGCTTGCCTTTCTCTTCGCCCGCTTCTTCAACGGGGCGCCCTTCTTGCGCTTGATCGTCTTCCGGCGGTTCGTGTTCCCACGCGCCGCTTGGCGGTATTTCTTTCTCGCCGCTTCACTCTTCCCGCCGCCCAGGCCGTGAAAGCCGAGTACCCCCCACTTTTCGAGCAGCGGGTAAACGGTCTTGATCTCCCTGGTCGAGACCGCCGCCTTCGTCTCCCCGAGAAGCAACGCCATTTCGGTCGCGCTGATCCCGGCGACATATTCCGGCATGATCCGCCGGGTGATGGCCAGAAAAGATTTGAAGGCGAGCCAAGGGTTGCTGATCCGCCCGTCTTGGAAGCAATAGCGGAGGAACGCCTTCAAGGCGCGCACCCGTGCGTGCATGTCGCCGTCGTCGAGTTCGTCTTCCTCGCCTTCGATGCCGGTCAGCACTTCGCGCATGCTGACGTATTCCTTCGTCCGCCGCAGCTGGTCGACCTCGCCCTCGCCATAGGCTGCAAGCTCGGTCACCAGCCTGTCGACCTCCATTTCTGCGGTCTCGACCGCCAGCGAGTCGGCGCCCTCGGTGCGCTCCAATCGCGCGAGCCGAGCCTGCGCCAGCTCCAGCTGCGCCATCAGCTCCATGCCCTCCCTGCATTCCAGAATGTGGTCCGCGCCGGTTTCCATTTCGTCGTCAACGACGACTCGGCTTTGGGAAAACTCGGGGGCCCTGTCCCCGTATGCGGATGTTCGGTTTGCCATAGCTGGAGGGTGAAACGCTCTCGGCTTCTGTCAGGACTAGCCGGGTCAAAAACATTCAGCAAGCTGAAACATCAACAATTCTTTGTATTTAAAATAAACGGCTGTCCGCGTCGGGGGCGAAGCCCGCCCCGAGGAAGAAACAGCCTTGATTTCTAGGCTCGCTAAGCCCCACGGAATTTTGAAAATCGAAGCGCGGCAGCAACGTTTTTCCGCTCGCCCGGCTTCCGTCGATCAGTTCAGCGAATGAAAACGAGCGCCGCTGCGAAGATCGCACCCGCACAAAGGGTGGCAAGGGTCGCGCGGTTTACTTCCGCCTTCTCGCCCCGGCCACGATAGGTGACCGCGGAGCGGATGTGGCAATATGCGGCAGCAAGCCCCGCGATCTGGCGGAATGGGATGTTCGAATAGACGCCCCGCTCGAACCAAAACGCTCGCCCGGGGTGCTCCAAGTAGCTCGCAGTCCACGCGATCCCCCAGTATGCGTTGTCCGCGACGGAGCCGAAGAAGCCGATGGCGACACCCAAGATGAACCACTCGGTCGCGTTCCACGCGCGGCGGCTGCGCCCCCGGAACAGCGCGACCGACTCCCGCGCCCATAAGCGGACAACCCATGCGCCCAGGATGATGGTCGGGATCGTCAGGGCGAGCGATAGAAGTTCAGCGATGTCTTGGATCATGATGATGATTCGTCTTCCCGCTCCCGCTCCGCCTCCGCCTTCCTCTCCTCCAGAAGCTCAAGGACCGACGTCGTCAGGCCGGTGATATCAGCCCTCGCCTGCTCGTAGCCCTCCACCCGGCCTTCGATCCCCGCCAGCTTGACGCGCACATCGGACAGCGCCCCTTTCGTCTCATCGTGCTGCTCTTGGCAGCGTTCGTGCCGCCTGTTGCTGTCCGCGAGCGCGGTTTCCAGCCGGTGTTCGACCTTCTCTTGCGCGGCGTTCCAGCGCCTGAAGACGAACGCCAACGCTCCCGCGAGCGAGCCGACGATAAGCGTGGCGGCGGCGACGATCTCAGCTGCGCTCATTTGCTCAAATAGCGCCCCGACACGATGAGGTTCCCGCTCCGGCGATCCCGTTCGTCGATCAGCAGGTAAGGGAAGCTCCGGACGCTCTCTTTGCGGTCGTTGGGCCGCTTCGGGTTCTTCCAAACTTCGAGCAGCTCGTACATCATCGGGCGCAAGAGCGGCTTGAAGATCGATCCGGGGTTCGTCTGGCAGCCGAGCGACCAAGTCGATGCTTCGCCACCGTCATGCCAGTTGATCGCGTGCCACCCGAGGTGGGCGTATGGCGGGTCGCCGTCGCGCACCACCGTGAAGCGCTCGCACTGGCGGAACGCCAGCCTCCCCTTGTGCAGCCCGGTGCCGTAGATGTGGATCCCCGTCCGCAGGCACGCCATGCCTTTCTCGCTGCCGTAACCGTGCCCGCTCCGGTAGCCGTTCGGATCGGTGTTCCCGGCGAACGCGGCCATACCGTCGGGCCAGCAGATGAAGTGGGCGTCATCGTAGATCCTCCGGTCGTTGACGCCCGGCTTGCCCATCGTGTCGAGCTTGTAGCCCCGGATGGCGACGGCGCAGACTCGCCCTTGGTCGACGTTGTTCGCGGCGAGGATGCTCCTCACGTCGGCTTCCGGGAGCCTCGGCGCCTGGTGTTTCATGACGGGCGTTGGGTCGGCTTTGCTCCGCGCATCATCTGCACGGCGATGTAGATCCACATCGGCGGCCCGCCGAGCGCCAGCACGGCGCCGGGTCGCCGCACCGGCAACGCTGCGGCCAAGGTCGCCAGCGCGCTCCAGACGGCGATGAACTCGAGCGGGTTCACTTGGACGGTTCGTCGTCAGCGGTGAAAACGCTTGCGGCGCCTGCAGGGGCGATCGCAGGGTATTCCGTTTCCGGCCTCAATGGGTCGCGCTCTGCCAGCGGTCGGTATCCGGCATCGAGCGGCCCCGGCGTATCGCTGTCGGTCCACCAGATCCCCGCCTGGGGGCCGGCGCCGAACAAGGTTGCGGATCCGGCGATCCCGTTGTCCATCTCGGCGCGAAACTTGGCTTTGCTCAGGAGCCACTTGCCCGCCTGCGCGGCGGCGGCACCGGCGGGCCCGCCTGCGGCTGATCCCTGGACCGCGGTACCGGCACCGGCGCCCACGATGGCCGTCCCGGCGTTCTTGCACCCCATGAGGAAGCACGGCAGCAGGAGGGCGATCAATGCGAGCAGGGGGAGCACCGCCGCTCTCGGGCCGCTCCCGCCCGCGCCGTCGTCATAGACCGCCGTCTCCACGCCGGAGTTCGCGGCGAACCGCCGCAGGAAACGCGCCCGGCGCTTGGTCACCGTCCAGAGCCTGCCGTCCCGCTTCAGCGGCGGGTGCTCGCTGTCATCGTCCGGGGATAGCTCGGCCTGCAGCCCGGCGGCTTCGTTCGCCTGCCTCCCGCTGGTGAGCGAACTGAGCAGCGCCATGGCGAGCGGGGTCAGCACGGCGACGATCCCCGCGACCGCCTCCGGCTCACCGGCCTCGGGATCGGAGATCCACTGGCCGAGGGCGATCAACGTGCCCCCGATGGCGTTCGCGGCTTCGGGGGAGAGGGTGATGGCCAAGCCTGCCAGCAGGCTCAGCGCGGCGGTCGCCGCCCATCCTATTGCCTGCCCCACATACTTCGGGCGGATCAGCCAGCCGGTTGCGATCTCGATGATGGTCTTCATGTGATGTTGGTTCCTTCGGGTTCTCTCTTCTTGGGTGACTCGCTTGCGGTCGAAGCCGCCTTTCCGGATCCTCATTGCCCGGTCGCCGATGCGGCGGCTGCGCTGCTGCGGATGCGCAGCTGCTCGGTTTCGGCGCCGGTCGAAGCGCTCAGCCGCTCCCCGGCGCCCGCCGTGGCGGTGTCCAGATCGACGCTTTCCGACCACCGGCTGAAGACGTCGGTCGCGGCCTCGGCGAGCGTGTGGATGTTCAGCGCCCGCCCCGCGACGCGGAAGCTCTCGCTCTGGTTCTGCCCGACGACGACGAGCGTCTTCCCCAGCCGCTCGTCTTGGTAGAAAACCGACTCAGCGTTCTGGCCGATCTCGCCGAGGTAATCGTCCCCGATCCGGTGCGCCTTGCAGCCGACCAAAAGGGCGGCTGCAGCCGCTATCGATGCCGGTGCGCTTCTCATGCCGGGGCGCACCTGTCAAAAGGAGAAGGGCGCCCCCGCGCGGGGGCGCCCTCCGAAAGTGGGGCGGGGCTTCTGGTTCCGTGAGAGCGGTGGCGGGACCGAGCCGCGCGGCCACGCTTCAGGTCGCGTGTCGAATGCTGAGCTCCACCAGATCGACGGCCAGCTGCTCGACGGCGGCGGCGTCCGCTTTCTCGACGGTCAATGCGCGCAGCTTGGCGACCGCGGCCTCCACGCGTCTCCGCTGGCGTTCGATCTCCGGTTCCCTGGCGCCCGTTACGCAAGCCCCGAAAGAGCGCGTCAGCGCCTCCAGCGCTTCGCTGCAGCCCCGCTGCTCGCGCCGCCTGCGCCTCGCCATGGTCGCCGCCCGGCGACGCTCAACGGCCAGCCTGCACCGTTCGAGGTAGTCCCTCCGCATCGAGCGATGCTTCCGCTGCGCCGTCGCGATCCAGTGGCGCTGCAAGCTCAGCGCCCCGTCGCCACCCAGCTGCCACGGCTTTCGCTCGGTCAAGCCGTGGGCTTCCAGCCCCTGCGCTCGCATGTGGCGCTCGAATAGTAATTGGGCGGCTTCCGCCCACTGGGAGGGCGAGACGTCGCCGGCCTCGCGTGCACCAATAACCTTCAACGGGCAGCGCCGCCGCCGCCCTCCTCCTACCTTGTTCATAAATCTCAGGGTTAGCCGTCCTGCACGCGAGCCTTCGCCATTGCTTTCAACCTCTTGCGCTCGGCTTTCTGGGACGCCTTGAACATCGCATGCTGGCGCTGCGCAGCTTGAGCCTCCACGCCTCGCACCGCCCCGATAAGCGCCTGGTTTCGCTTCTCCGCCTTGTGGTTGGCTACCACGAAGAGCGCGAAAATCGTTCCCGGAATCCAAAAGAGGAGGATCGTCAAAGGGACCGAGACAATCGCCAGGAACGGCCTCCCGCAGAGCAGTACCGCCAGCGGGGGGCAAAGGAAAGCGAGCAGGAACCTCATTCTTCCCTCCCGCGTTCGGCGATTATCTCCCGCGCCTCCCCGACCAACTGGGAGAGCATCCCGGGCCCGATCTCTCCCGCGTCGGGGTTCAATCTCGCCACCGCTTGAATCAATGCCTCCGCTCTCTCTTCAACTGTCATCCCGGACAGTTTTACGGGGATTCTCGGATTCAGCGAGCGAATTTTTTACGTCCCGCTGCCCCCGCTTCCGCACCACTCAGGCCAATCGACGACGGTCTTCGCCGTCACGCGGCAGCTCCGGATCGGCAGGTAAGCGGTGGCCATCACCGGCAGCTGCAGCGGGCCGACTGGCGCCGAAAGCGTGACGAGGTTCTGATACGTCCCGCCCTCGGCGCCGATCTGGTTCAGCACCCGCTTGCCTTGGGCGACGGCGGTGATCCACCAAAGATCGGCGCCCGTGCCGCCGAGGGTCACCGTGATGAGGACGTCCCGGGCGGTGAATCCGTTCAAGTCGGGGATGCAGGAGG
Organism: Verrucomicrobiia bacterium; assembly: GCA_030430255.1. Classification (GTDB taxonomy): domain Bacteria; phylum Verrucomicrobiota; class Verrucomicrobiia; order Verrucomicrobiales; family DEV007; genus JAUIGD01. Next base: position 764 of record JAUIGD010000303.1, on the reverse strand, counting down.
GGTCGACCAGCGCTGCGGTCACCGTGATTTCGGGCAGGTCGCGCTTCGACGGGCGCCGCCTGGGTCCGTCCGTGCCCCCTCCGCCTCCGCCGCCGCCTCCGCCGCCGCCGGAGTTCCCGGTGCCGTTGCCGCTGCCGCCGCCCCTGCCGATGAAGAACGGGTCATCGGGGACGCCTGGCAGGGCGCCGCCGCCGCCACCGCCGCCGCCGGGTGGGGGCGGTCCCGGCTCCGGCCTCGGGCCTGGCGGGTTCGGCCCCGGGGCCGGCGGGAATGGCGGGGCTGGCTCCGGTGCGTCAGGATCTTCGTCCCGGCATTCGCAAGGCGCCCCGGCCACCGGGTCGGTCTGGGGCAGCTCGCAATCCTTCAGCCCCATCCCCGCGTTGGGGTTGAGCAGGTTGATGCCAGCGCATGGCTCCCCGTCGTCGAAATAGAGCGGGTAATAGACTTGGCTCGGGTTGTCGCACGCGCAGTCCACGGCGCTGTCGATGCAGTCGGGCGGCAGCACCGTCCAATCGAGCGCCCTGAAGTCCGCCTCGTCGAGATCGTCCATCTGCACCACGCGGCACTCGGTCGCGCTGATCAGGAAGAATAGGTTGCCCCGGTAGACCAACCACTGCAGGGCGCGCACCGGGTCGCCCTCGCCGTCCCAGATCGCGCGCCGGATCGCCCAGCCTCGCTTCGCGACATCGACCGCCAACGGCAGCCCCATGTATTTGGGGATCGTGCTAGGCATCCGGGATCAGGTCGCGGTGAATCCGGATCAT
>JAUIGD010000302.1 GCA_030430255.1 Verrucomicrobiia bacterium | reverse complement strand
CTCGCGGATGCCCTCGCTGTCGAGGTCGAACAGGGCCACCGACTCAGCCGCCTGCCCGCTCGCGAGGCGGTCGCCGAAGGCGGTGTCGCCGCGGTGGAGCGAGGCGAAGAACACGTCCCCGAGCGCCCCCTCCGGCCGCCCTTCCGAAACCGCCCCGAAGACATCGAAGGTGACCACCACGTGGCTGCCGATCCCGGTGGTCGATACGGTTTGGAAAAGCCCGATGCCGCCCGGCGCCCCGGCCGCCTGATCGGAGAGCACCGCCGCCCCTCCGGTGTCGAACACCTCGCCCTCGACGTGCCAGCCGGCCGCCCCCTCCGCAAAGTCACCGTTGAGCAACAAGTTCGCCGCCACCGCCTCGCCGACCCCGCCCCCGAAGCTGAGGGCGAGGGCGGAGGCGAGGGCGACCGCCCGGGGCGGTAGCGGCGGCATGCAGAACGGGGGGGAGGACATCGTTCCCCCGTAGATCGAAATCCCGCCGGAAAGGTTTCACGCGAAATGCGGGAATCTCGCCGTCCCGCCCCTCACCCCCGGAATACCGGCTGCTCCCCGGCCCCGCCGCCCGCGCCGTGGAAATGGTCCCAGCCGGCCCGCGCCCCGTGCCACTCCCCCCGCAGCTGCTGCCGGAGGTGGGCGGCGGCGACCGGCGCCATCCAAGGCTTGCCCTTCGCGCTGCAGCGCAGCGCGGTCTTGATCGAGCGCTTGAGCCAAGGGATCCAAAACCCGGCCAGCACCCCGCGCGGCGGCTCCCCGGCATCGGGCAGAGCGGCGAGGGCTGCGGCGTCGCCGTAGGCGCGCCGATAGCGCTGCGCGGGCGTGTATTCGTGGCTGTGCTCGGCGGCGGCGTCGGCGACGTAGACGGTCTCGTAGCCCAGCGCCATCACGGCTTCGCTCCACACCGCATCCTCGGCGAAGGTCAGCCGCTCGTCGAACGGCACCTGCTCCCAGACGCTGCGCCGCACCGCGCTGCACACCAGCGTCATCCACCGCGCCGCCCGACCCAACTCAGCGCGCCGGTCGAAGGCTTGCTCATACTCGAGGCGCGTCAGGAACCCCGCGTCCGCCCGCACCACCTGCCGCGCGAACACGCCTGCGGTGTCCCCTTTGGCCAGCAGCCGCTCGGCGAGCGCCCGCAGCACGCCGTCGCCCTCCAACACCGCATCGCTGTTCAAAAAACACACCACCTCGGTGTCGGCCTCGCGCACCCCGAGGTTGAGCACCTTGGACGAGCGATACTCGCCGGGCTTCAGGGACGTCATCCGCGCGTAGCCATGCGCCTCGAAGATCTCCGGGCTGCCATCGCTGCTCGCGCTCTCGAACACCGCGAGCCGCACCTCCACGCCGCGCTGGGCGTCGAGCGCCGACAGCGTCCGCGGCAGCAGCGGCGCGTCGTTGTAGCTGCGCATCACCACCGTCACCGGGATCGGCGCAGGCTCTCGCTTGTCGTCGGGCTCCATGCGCCGTATCTATCTCCCCCTCCTCCCCTGATGGCAACGCCCGCCAGAACCCGCATCGCCTTCTACAACGACAGCGCCATCTTCGGCGGCCACGAGGTGATGACCGTGCGCGGCGTGCGCGCCTTGGCGCTGGACGGTCACTTCGAGATCCATTTCCTCTACTCGCGCTCCAACCACCGCCTCGGCGAGGCGCTCGAGGGCATCCGCAAACTGCTCGACGACGCCGATCGCATGGTCGCCGTCCCCACCGACTTCACGACCCGCAAGCTCGAGGCGCTGCGCAATCTCGTGTCGCCAGGGCGGCGGGGCGGCCTCGCCGCCCAGCTGAGCGCGATCGCGCCCTCCCTCGTGATCGTCGCCCAAGGCGACATCGAATCCGGCTCGCTCGCCTTCTTCGCAGCCCGCAAGGCCGGCCTCCGCTGCGCCTCCTACATCCCGATCCCCCACCGGCTCTCCGACATGGGCGCGACCCTCGCCCCCCTGCGCGACAGCATCAACGCACCGCTGTTCAGGAAACCCGAAGCCTTCATCACCATCAGCCACACGATGAAGCGCAAGCTCCGCGACCGCGGGGTCGACCAGCCGATCCACATCGTCTTCAACGGCATCGACGCCGACCGCTTCACCGCCGGCGACTGCGGCGCCGAACGCGCTGCACTCGGCCTCCCGACCGAGGGGAAGATCGTCGGCATGGCGGGGCGGATCGAGTTCAACCAAAAGGGGCAGAACGTCCTCATCGAGGCCCTCGCGGACGCCCCTGGCTGGCACGCCGCCTTCGTCGGCGAAGGCCCCGACCTGGCGAAGTTGAGGCGGCTCGCCAAAGACCTCCCGATCGGCGAGGAGCGCGTCCACTTCCTGCCTTGGAGCGACCACCCGGAACATTTTTTCCGGGCGATCGACCTCCTCGCCGTCCCTTCCCGGTTCGAAGGTTTCCCCCTCGTGATGCTCGAGTCCGTCTGCTGCGGGACGCCCGTGGTCGCCAGCGACACCGATGGCATGTCCGAATTCCTCCCCAAAATCTGGCGCTTCCCCCGCGGCGACAAATCCGCCCTCACCGACCTTTTGAACCGCTTCGACGCCACCGCATACGCCCCGGAGACCAAGCGCCTGCGCGAAGACGTCATGGCCCGCATGACCAAAGCCGCCTTCGCCGCCAGCTTCGTGGAGACGGTCGCCGAACTCGCCGAACGGTGATCGGAACCCCGGCGGACGGTGACAATCGGTTCGGATAGTTGACGATTCCGCCCCGTTCTTCGCGGAATCGTCGGAGGAATCGCAGCGCCGGCGCCGTCCGCCTCGCCGACCCTCCCCGGTCGATGAACGGAGATCCCAGCCCTCCCCCCCCACGCGCCCGCGTGCGCACGCCGATGCTGGAGCGCGAGGTGGCCCCGCGGTGGCTCCGGTCCGAAGAGATCACCCGCAGCGGAAGCGCGCTGAAGGGTTCGGCGCCACTGCGCTCGAGACGGGCGGAAGCGGTGCTCTGTGGGGCCGGGCTGCTGCTCGCCGCCGCCCTGGTGTTCGGGATGTCCCGCGTCCTCGCATCGCGCGATGACGGCGGTCGCCCTATCCCCGCGGCGGACAGGCCCATGGCTCTCGACCGCCCGGCGGACCTGGAGGCGGACGCCCGCCGGATCGCCGAACGGTTCTTCGCCGCTCGGGACTGGCAGGAGGTCGCGCCGCTGCTGCACGACGGGGAGGCCAAGGCCGCCTCCCTGCGAGCCCGCCAACGCCGCACCCCCAAGCAGCCCGTCGGCCTGCGCGCGATCAAACCGCTACAAGCCATGCCCGACCCCGCGCTGGGAGCCCTCTACCTCCTCGACGCCGAGGACGACGCGTTCACCAAGCGGCGGCTCTACTTCGTCGACCGCGAAGGTCCGAAAATTTTGTGGGAGGTGTTCGCCGCGGAATGCGATCTCCCCTTCGCCGATTTCGCCGACCAAACGGTGGCCGGTTCGGGCCAGTTCCGCGTCTTCGCCGCCGCAGACGAATACCGCCCGGTCGGCTTCGACGACCCGGACCGCTGGCGGGGCTACCGTCTCGAACACCCCGATTGCCCGATGCCGGTGTTCGCTCTCGCCGAGCGCGGGTCCGACCCCGAACGGCTCCTGGGCAGCGCGCTCGGCGACGGCGCCGCCGAAGTGGCCGTCGTCATCGAACTCGAGGCCATCGACTGCCCGGGCCCGCTCCGCTGTGCAGAGATCACCCGCTTCCTCGGGGTCGGCTGGCACACCGGGATCGGGACCGCCCGCCGCTGATCGGAGGAGCCCGACAGTCCCCTAGACAGACCGGGGATCTGCTGGAATTTTTCCAGCCCCGACCCCCGACCCATGACAGGCCTGATCATCGACGACGACCCGCTGGTGGTGCAGACCATCGACCACTTCGTCGAGAAGTCGGCGCTGGCGGAAAGCTGCAGCCACGCCGGGGATGTCGCGACGGCCGTGAACCTTCTCGCCGTGTCTCCCTTCGATTTTGTCCTGCTCGATCTGCACCTCCCCGATTCCCCGGGGGAGTCGGCGCTCAGCGCGATCCCGGCGACGACACCCGTGATCGTGGTCTCGTCCGACCCCGGTTTCGGGGCGGCGTCCTACAGCCACCCGAACATCGTCGACTACCTGGTCAAGCCCATCGACTACGTGGGGTTCAACCGCGCCCTGCAACGCGCCTCCAGCTTCCGCTCGAGCGGCGCACCCCGCACCCCCGCGCCTCCTTCCGAGCCGAGCGGCCAGGTGATTTTCGTCAAATCGGGCAGCGAAGTCGTGCGCGTGGCCCTCGACGAAGTCCGATACATCAAAGCGGAGGCGAACTACGTGTGCTTCCACTTCGGTCCCGACACCCGCCCCGTCATGGCCTTGGCTTCCCTGAAGAAGATCATCGGCCAGCTGCCTGCCGGCTTCTTGCGCACCCACCGCTCCTACGTCGTCAACCGCGCCCACATCCTGCGATTCGACGGCAGTGCGGCCCACCTCGCCGAGGCTTCGATCCCGGTCGGCGATGCGTTCCGGGCGGAGTTCCTCAACAAGCTCGGGATCGTCGCGTAGCCGACATCACCCCGTTCATGCGTTCGCCGAACGCAGTTGCCGGCCAGCGTCGGCAAGAGCGGCGAGACAGGACTGGAGCGGTTTCCCGCCGCCGACCTCCTCGGCCAGCACCGCCAACGCATCGAGGGGGGCGGTGGCACCGACCAGCCGCAGACCGTTCTGGAGGCGGTGGTGCAGACGCAGCACCCCCTCCGCGTCGAGCCGCTCCACGAGCCCAGGCAAGGCCCGCGCGACCTCGTCGAGCTCGTCCGCCAAGGTCGTCAGGAAGCGCTCCGCCTTCGCCGCGTCCCCGTCGAACAGCGCGCGCACCGGCGAGGCGTCGATCTCGGAGCCAGCGCCCCCCGGGGCGCGGCCGTCCGGCGGCACGAGCACCTCGCCGATCGCCTCGTAGAAGCGTTGGGGCTCGACCGGCTTCCACACGAAGCGGGTGACGCCCGCCCGTTTGCAGCGATCGAGAAGCTCGCCGCCCGTCTGGGCGGTGAGCCCGATGACCGGGATCGCGGGCCAGCCCTCCCGCAGCTCGACGGCGAGCGAGGCGCCGTCCCGATCGGGCAACTGCAGATCGAGCAGGATGAGGTCGGGCAGCGCATCCGCCGCCCGGAGGTGGGCGAGCGCCCCCGCCGCATCTTCGGAAAACTCCAGGTCGACACCGGTGGGGTCGAGCAGCGCGGACATCACCAGCCGGTTGGATGCGACATCCTCGACGCAGAGGATCCGCCTGCCCCGCAGGTCGCGGTGGGCGACCGCGCCCGTCGCCGGGAGCTCGGCCCCCTCAGGCAGGATGCCGAAGTCGAGCTCAAAACGGAAGGTGCTGCCCTCGCCCGGGCTGCTGCGCGCCCGGAACCGGCCGCCCTGCAGCTCCACCAGCTGCTTGGAGATCGGCAGCCCGAGGCCGGTGCCGCCGAAGCGCTGCCCACCCGTCTGCCCGAAGCGCGATAGGGCGCGCTCCAAGTCGCGGGCATCCATCCCGACGCCGTTGTCCTGGACGCGGAACGCGAGGCGCACCCCATCGTCCCCGGCGCGAGGCTCGCCCGCCACGGAAAGCTTCACCCGGCCACCGGCGGGGGTGAACTTCAGCGCGTTCTGGACGAGGTTGTTCAAGATCTGGTAGAGCCGCAGCGAGTCTCCGACCAGGTGGCGCGGGACTTCCGGCGCGGGGTCGACGACCAGCTCCAACCCGCGCTCCTCCGCCTGCCGGAGGTTGCCCGCACGGATGTTGTCGAGCAGTTCCCGCAGGTCGAAGGGCGCGCGGCGCACAGCGAGTTTCCCCGCCTCGATCTTCGAGAAATCGAGCACGTCATTGACCACGGCGATGAGCTTGCGCGAAGCGAACTGCAGCGACTCCAACGCCGCGGCCTGGTGCTCGGACGGGCGGTCTGTCGCCAGCGCGTGCACCAGTCCGGTCACCGCGTTCATCGGCGTGCGGATCTCGTGGCTGAGGGTGGCCAGGAACTCCTCCTTCGCCCTCCGGTTCTCGTCCGCGACGCGGCGCGCGCGATCGAGCGCCTCGACCTGGCGCTCCACTTTGGCAGCCAAACTCCACACCAGCACCGCCGCGAGCAGCGCCGCGGCGAGCGCGGTCGCCATGCTGCGGTTGCGGATCCGGGTGAGTTCGCCGAGCACCGCAGCGCGGGGCGCCCCGACGCCGATCACCAACTCCCGGCCGGAACCCAGCGGAGGGGTGAAGCGCACGAAGCGGAGCAGTTCACGATCGCTCTGCGGCGCCGAGATCGGCTCGGGACCGAATGAGTCCGCGAGGCGGTGGCGGGCGCCGAGGTCGAAGCCGAAGGTCTTCGACGCGTCGGGATGCACCAGGTAGTCCCCCTCCGCGTTGGCGACGTAGAGGGAGGCGTCCGCGCCCGCGGTCGCGCGCAACTCGGCGAACAGCGGCCGCAAATCGACATTGATCACGACGAGCCCGAACGGCCTCCCGGAGCGGTCGAACACCTTCGCCGCAGAGCGCAGGGTCGGCGTGTGCGGGAGGCTGATCCCGCCGAACTCGCGGTTGAGGTTGATCGGCGAGAGATAGATCTCGCCCTCGCCGAGACCCGCGCTCTCTTTGAAATAGTCGCGGTGCCCCTTGGCCTGCAGGTCTTCCCTCGCGACCGGCATCACCGCGCCCTCCCGCTGGTCGATGCGGATCAACTCCATCCCCGGCTCGCTCAGATGCAGCAGGCGGCACTGCGCGTACGACGGCTTCCCCGCCAGCAGCGCCGCGAGCGTCTCCTCGGCACGGGCGATCAGTTCGCCCGGGATCTCCGCGACATCGGCGACATCGGCGACATCGCGCAGGAACGGCGACCCGGAAAGGAACCGCACATCGTTCTCCACGCTGCGGATCTCCGTCTCCAAGCGCACTTGGACCGTCCGCGCCCGGTGCTCCAGGTCCCCCTTGCGGCTGGCCAGCGCCCCTTCGCGGTTGCCGTCGCCGATCAACCAGCCCGCCAGCAGCACCGCCCCGCCCACCAGGACGGAGTAGAGCACGGCCGACCGGGTCGCCAGCGAGGGGAGGCGCGCTTGATGGGGCGGGACCACGGCGGAGTCTAGCGTCGCCATCGCAATCGGCAAGATGGCCTCCCGCGCAGACCCGCCCCCCACGCTCCCGGGTCAGATCCGCAGCGCGACGGGAGTAAGCGGGGAGCCCATGCGTCCCCTGCCCATCGCGATCATCACCGCCTTCGCCGCCCTCACCGCCCGCGGCGCGGGGGCGGCCAGCCCCGATTTCAACCGCGACATCCGCCCGATCCTGTCGGCCAATTGCTTCGCCTGCCACGGGCCGGACCCACACGATCGCAAGGCGGGGCTCCGTCTCGACACCCCCGACGGTGCCCGCGCGGCGCTCAAATCCGGCGGCCACGCGATCGACCCCGACCAGCCCGGTCGAGGCTCCCTGCTGGAGCGCATCGACACCTCGGACCCGGACGACATCATGCCGCCCCCGGAGTCGAAGAAGTCCCTGTCTGCCGCCGAGCGGGACCTGCTGCGCGCCTGGGTCGACGCCGGGGCACCCTACAGCGACCATTGGGCATGGAGCGCACCGCAGCAGCCACCGGTCCCCGATGCGGGGTGGCTCGGTGCCGGGCCGGGCAACCCCATCGACGCCTTCGTGGCCCGGCGGCTGACCGACCGCGGCCTGGCCCCGTCCCCGGAGGCGGACAAGGCGACGCTCCTCCGCCGTGTCACCTACGATCTCACCGGTCTCCCGCCGACGCCCGAGGAGGTCGAGGCCTTCCTCGCCGACAGCAGCCCCGACGCCTACGAAAAAGTCGTCGACGAGTTGATCGACTCCGAGCACTTTGGCGAGCGCTGGGCGATCCCCTGGCTCGACGCCGCTCGCTATGCCGATTCGGACGGCTACGAGCGCGACCCGCTGCGGCCGCACGCCTGGCGCTGGCGCCAATGGGTGATCGAAGCAATCAAC
>JAUIGD010000301.1 GCA_030430255.1 Verrucomicrobiia bacterium | reverse complement strand
GGGGCCCGGCATGGTCAATATCGCGAGCCGGCCCCGCCCGCGGGGAGAAAACGCGTCACCCTCCGGCCAGAACCCGCGCGCGGTGGCCCCCGCAAACTAAGTCCGACAGGCTCCTAGCCCGGAGCTTCAGCGACCGGGCCACCGCAGCCTCGTTTTGGCTGGAATCTGCAGACGGCTGAGGAATATACCGGCGGCAGCCTTGCCATCGATGAGCCGCACCTCGCACAACACCGCCCCGGGGCGCCGCGCCGGAAGCGCCGCGTTCCCGAACACGCGTTGGAGCTTGGTCTGCGACTTGCGGGAGGGCGATGGCGGTCGCGGAGACGCCGCCCTGGCCGAGCTCTGCCAGCTCTACTGGTACCCCGTCTACGCCTTCGTCCGCCGGTCCGGCCATGGTTCAGAGGACGCCCAGGATTTGACGCAATCGTTCTTCGCGCTGGTGCTCTCGCACGAGCTGTTCCCGCGCGCGGACCGCGAGAAGGGCAAGCTGCGCACCTTCCTGCTCACCGCGGTGACCCGCTTCCTCGGGCAGCAGCGCGAAAAGGCGAACGCCCTCAAGCGCGGAGGCGGCGAGCGCCCCCTGGCGATCGACTCCCAGGAGGCGGAGCAGCGGTTCGAAGTGGAGGCCAACGACGCGCTGCCCCCGGACGAGGCCTTCGAGAAGCGCTGGGCCTTGACGGTGCTGGGCAACGCCCTCGACGCGCTCGGCGAGGAGCAGGCCGCCGCCGGGCGAGCGCGGCAATGGGCGGCGCTGCGGCCCTTCCTCGCCTGGAACGCGGGCGCCGGTTCGCAGGACGAGGCGGCGGCATCGCTAGGCGTCACCGTCGGGGCATTCCGGGCGGCGCTGCTGCGCCTGCGCCGGCGCTACCGGTCGATTTTGACCGAGCAGATCCGCCAGACGGTGGACGCCGAGGCCGACCTCCAGGCGGAGATCCGCCACCTATTTCAGATTTTTTCCAGATGACGCGTCATTTCTCCCGCCGCCTCCGCTAGCAATCTCTTGTGCACGATGAACCCCAACTCTGCCCCGACTGCGGCGCGGCCATCCCGGCCGGGGCGCCGGGCGGATTCTGCCCGCGCTGCCTGATGGGGTCGGAGACCCTGGGCAGAGGGACGGTTGGGAGGGACGTCGAGTTCGAACCGCCCACGGTCGAGGAGCTGGACGCGCAACTGGGCGATGCATTGCAGGTCACGCAGTTCATCGGCCGCGGCGGCATGGGCGCAGTGTACAAAGGCCGCCAACCGCGGCTCGAACGCAGCGTGGCGGTCAAGGTCCTGCCCCCGATCGACGACGAGGAGAAGAGCGCGACCTTCGACGAGCGCTTCGAGCGCGAGGCGCAGACGATGGCGAAGCTGGGCCACCCGAACATCGTCGCCGTGTACGACTTCGGCGAGACGCCCTCGGGCCTGCTCTACATCGTGATGGAACATGTCGAGGGCACCGATCTGGCGACCCTGATCCGCGCCGGCGAGCTGCGGCCGGAGCACGCGCTGCGCTGGGTGCCGCAGATGTGCTCGGCGTTGGAATACGCGCACGAGAACGGCGTCGTGCACCGCGACATCAAGCCCTCGAACGTGCTCGTCGCGGCGGACGGCGACTCGGTGAAGATCGCCGATTTCGGCATCGCCCGGCTGTCCGGAGAGGACGATCTCAGGGCGCGCATGACCTTGACCGAAGTCGCGGTCGGCACCCCGGACTACGTGGCGCCCGAGCAGATGGCGGGAGGGTCGAAGGTCGACCACCGGGCGGACATCTACTCGCTGGGGGTGGTGATGTACGAGATGCTCACCGGCCAGCTGCCGCGCGGGGTTTGGAAGCCGCCTTCCGAGCGCAAGAGCGGCGAGCGGGTGACGCGCAAGTTCGACCCCATCGTCCACCGCGCCATGCAGGCGGAGCCGGAGGAGCGCTACCAGCGCGCGTCCGAGGTGGGATCGGCGGTGGGCGGGATCGGCGGCGGCAGCGCCGAGGCCGGGCGGTCGAAGCCGCGCTGGCCGTGGTTGGTTGGCGGTTTCGCATCGGCGGGCGCGGTCGCCGCGTTGGCCTTCGCCTCGAGCCGGCCGGGCGCGGGTGGGACAGAGGCGGAAAGCGCTGGCGCTGGCGCACCCGGAGCCGGCCCCGCACCGCCCGCCCTGGGGTTCGTGTCGCCGACCTACGGATCGGAGGAGCCAGCGGCCATCGACGATCCCGGGCGGCCCGCGCACGCGATCCCGCTGCTCTGGGTGCAGTCGCAACGGCAACACTGGCTGGACGACGACTTCTGGCCGAACGGACCGGCGCCCGGGAACCTGCCCGAGGGTGAGGCGGTCGACCGACCGGACTCCGAGTGGGCGTTCCAGCCCTATCATTACTACATCGGCCTCGGGAGGCAGGTGGTGCTCGGCGGCGAGCGGGATCCCACCTCGGTGTACTTCGGCGGCCGTTCGCTGACGGTCGGCCCGGGCGGTTCGCTCAAGCTCATGGCGTCGAACCCGGGGCAAGAGATCGCCGTCGACAAGCTGGTGCTCGCGGGAGGGCATGTGATCTTCCCGAATGCTGCGGCGGCGTTCTCGTCCGCGGTGGAGGTCGTGGCGGAGTCGAGCCTCGGCGTCATCGACGGCGACGGGGAGCAAAGCGATGCCCACATGGTTCTGGCGGGCGCGGAACCGCTACACTACAGGGTGCCGCCGGGGCATCCGGGGATCGTCCTGCGCGGGCGGAGCCCCGACTTCTCCGGCGGCTGGGTGGTCGAGGGCGACCTCCGCGCCCACGCGACCTCGGCGCTCGGCAGCGGCCCGATCACCGTGCGCTCGGGTCGGCTCTCGTCGAACGACACGGTGCGCCTCGACGGCGCGCTCGACCTCTGGTCCGGCGCCGAGTTGGTGCTCGACCAGTTTTGGGACGTCGCCTCGGCGCGGGTCGGTGAGGTCGCCGTGCCGCCGGGCGACCATGACCACAACAGCTTGGTCGCGCTCGGCCTGGGCGGCGCCTTTGCCCGTGGCAACGGCACGCTTCGCGTGCGCGGCGCATGGGTCGCGCCCGGGGCCGGCGCGCCCTTCGCCATCCCGGAAGTGACCTCCACCGCCACCGTCGAGCGCGCCCAGAAGCGCGGCGCCTGCATGCACCATCCGATGATTTGGACTGATCTCGGCGTGCCGTCCCCGAGCGCGTTGCCGCAGATCGGCGGCCGCCTTGAGGGCGTCTCGCCGTACCACTACCGAATCGCGCCGGGCGGGATGCTGCGCACGCTCTACGGATCGGTCACCCGCGACCACTTCGGCGGGCTCTCGCTGACGGTCGAGCGCGGCGGGGTGCTGCTCGACCACGGCTACCGGGGCACGCTCGTCGTGCACGACCTGCGCCTGGAGGGCGGGCGGATCGCCACCGATCACTCCTACGGCTACCAGCACAAGCAGCGCTTCACGATCGACGGCAACCTCCATGTGGGCGCCGACTCGCAGATCGGCGGCGGCTACCGGAAGACGGTCGCCGGGGACAAACCGGTGTACCTGCGCGCGCGGATCACGGGAGGGGGAAAGTTGGTGCTCGACCCCGGCGCGGGCAGCAGGGTCGTGGTCGAATCGCGAGCCAACCGCGATTTCACCGGCGGGTGGGAGGTCGTGTCCGGCACGCTCGTCGCCGCCGCGCCCGGAGCGCTGGGGGCGGGCGAGGTCGAGGTCAAAGCCGGCGCCCGACTGGAATTGCGCGCACCCCAGCAACTGGCGAGGATCGATGCCGAAGACGGCGCCGAGGTAGTGGAACCGTAGCGCCAGCGTAGTCCCGGCATCCCGCCGGGAACCCGCCGCCGGTCGGGGTCGGCCACCTGTCTCCGGCAGGATGCCGAAGTGACGGCAGCTTGCCCCGCCAAAAACAAATTCGCGCCGACGCGTCATTTCTCTGCGCGGACCCGCAAGAAGGGGGTGGAACACCCATCCCCATCCCTCTATGCAATCCACCACCAGATTCCTCACCGCCGCGCTCGCGGCGGCTCTCTTCGCGCTCCCCTCCGCATCGCGGGCGGGCATCGACGGCGACTCCTCCGCCCTCGTCACCAACACCAATGACTCCGGGCCCGGCTCGCTGCGCGCGGCCATCGAGGGCGCCGAGTTCAATACCACCGTCACGGTGCGCTTCTCGGACGGCGCGACCGGCAGCGTCGATTTCCACAGCGACCCGCCGAAGACCATCACGCTCCTGAGCACGATCACCCTCCCGGGATCGAACCAGGTGCGGCTTCTCGGCCCGGGCGCCGATCTGCTGACGGTCGAGGCGGGCGGGGCGTTCCGTTTGCTCAATTTGAACGGCAACTCCTGGGGTCATTCGGTCGTGCACGGGCTCACGCTTTCCGGTGGCGATGCGGGCGATGGGGACGGCGGCGCGATCCGCTGGACCGGCGGTCAATCGCTCACCCTGCGCGAGTGCACCTTCAGCGGCAACCGCGCCCACCATGGTGGCGCGGTCGCCCCTGATGTGGGGAGCAACGACGCTGGGGGCACCTCGCGTTTCACCATCGAGCGCTGCGCTTTCGTCGGCAACACCGCTTCGAGCCTCGGCGGAGCGCTCTTCCTCGACGAGAGAAACGAGATCCCGCTCATCGCCGAGATCTCGAACTCCACCTTTTCGGGTAACTCCGCCCGCACGGGAGGTGCGATGGTCGGCTACGCCGGCGTCGCCACCGTCACCAACTGCACCATCGCGCTGAACACCTGCAGCGACGAAGGCTGGGGGCTGTTCTTCGAAGACGGCACCCTCCACCTGAACAACAGCATCGTCGCCGGCAACACCGGCCCTGCCACCGAGGACGAGATCTCCATCTACGATGCCCCGGCCTCCAGCAGCAACGGCTACAACTTCATCGGCGGCCCGACCAACGCCCCGGCCTTCGCTTCGGACAAAACCTTCGCCAGCACCGGGACCACGCTGGCCGACCTGCTCGACGCCATGCTGCAGAACAACGGCGGCCCCACGCCGGTGCACGCCATCTCCTCGACTTCCCCTGCCTACAACATGGCCGAAGCGGCCGCCGTGGTCGGCCACAACGACCAGCGCGGCCAGGACCGCATCTCCGACGGCATGCCGGACATCGGCGCCTTCGAGTTCGTCCTGCCCTGCATCGGGTTCGAGTTCGTCCCCGATTTCTACCGGGTCTACGAAGGCAGCAGCTCGCCCGGCATCTTCCGCCTCCGGCGCTGCTCCGGTTCGGTCGAAGACCAAGTCACCGTCTATCTGGAGCTCGATCCCGGCAGCTCCGCATCGCCCTCAGACTACACGCTCGACAGTCCGCTGACGGTGACCATCCCCGCCGGGCAGGACAGCGTCGATATCGAGCTCACCGCCATCGCCGACGGCGAGCTGGAGGAGGACGAGTTCCTACGCTTGATTATCTCGGACGATCCGGGATACCGCATCGACGGCCACGCGCCTACGGGATCGGTCTTGATCGGCGACGACCCCATGCTCGTCACCAACACGAACGACTCTGGGGCGGGCTCGCTACGCCGGGCGGTCGGCCTCGCCGGCATCACCGAGGGGCCGGACACGATCCGCTTCTCCGACGGCAACGGCAGCACGACCGACTTCCATTCCGCCCCGCAGACCATCGCGCTGTTGTCGCGGCTCAACATCGATTCCGATGTCGAGATCGCGTCGCCCCCGGGCGGGGCTCTGACCTTGAACCTCAGCGGCGCGTCGTCCAGCCCCATGCAGGTCCGCAACGGTGAGCTCACCCTCCGCAACCTGACCGTGGTCGGGGGCGACGGGACGATCAATGCCTCCGGCGGGCGGCTCGTCGCCGACGGCTGCACTTTCACCGGCTTCGCAGGTCAGCCCTATGGAGCGATCCACTACTTCGCCGGAGGCAGCGGGGGGCTGCTCTCCAACTGCACCTTCACCGGCAACCCGAGCGGGGCGCTCAACGTCGGCCACGAGGTCCGGCTCGATCTGGTGAATTGCACCGTGACCGGCAACGGCGATCGCGCGATCGACGTCGATTACGGCGGTCGCTTGGGGCTGTTCAACAGCATCGTCGCCGGCAACGGCGACCCCGAGAGCGCGGCACCGGACCTCTATGTGCGGAACTACGACCTCCCGCAGAGCGCCTTCGGCGATGACCCGCTGGTGGACAACACGAACTTCATCGGCGTGGTGCCGGACGCGTGGCCGCTGTTCCCGGGCGGCGTGGCGACCTTCGCCAACACCGGCACGACGCTCGCCGACCTGCTCGCGCCGCTGGCCGACAACGGCGGCCCCACCTTGACCCACGCGCTCGTCCCCGGCTCCCCGGCGATCGACGGCGCGTCCGACCTGATCTTCGACGAAGGGCCGAGCTTGCTCCAATACGACTTCGACCAGCGCGGCGAGGGCTTCCCGCGGGAGATCGGTGCGGACGTGGACATGGGCGCGGTGGAAAGCGAAAGACTCGAGACGGAGATCATCGTCGTCGATCATATGGACAACGAACTGGTCGTCTTCGACGGATCCGGGGTCCACGTGCGGACCGTCCCGCTGCCGAGCCACAGCGATGCTCCGATGAAAATCCACGAAGGGGTGGACGGCGACGTGTTCGTGCTGCGGAGCGATGGGACGATCGAGGTGCTCGACAGCGCCTTGAACCCGGTCTCGACGCTCCCGACTGGGACGAACGGCAATCACTACGGCCTGGCGACCGACGGCGGCGGGCTGATCTACGAAGCCGGATCGGGAACAGGGGGTGTCGATGTCTACGACGGCAGCGGTGCACTGCAGCAGACCCTGATCCCACCGGCGCCGGGGTCGACGAACCTCCGGGACATCGCCGTGGTCGGGACGGAGATCTGGGCGACGGAATTCGGCGGGCGGGTGTATCGCTTCTCGGGCGGGTCGTTCCTCGGAGAATTCCCGACTCTCGGCGACGCCTTTGGCATCGCGCTGGTCCCGGATGGCGGTGTCTGGGTCGTCGGTCAGAACGACCACATCGTGCAGCGATTCGACTCCTCGGGGAACGAGGTCTTCCGGTTCGATGCCGATGACGGACCGAGGGGATCCCTGGTCGGCCAGGTCAGGTACCTCGCGACCGACCTCGACGGCAACGTCTTCGTCTCGCACTTCAACGGTCTCCATGTCGATGTCTGGACCCCCGGGGGAGTCTTCTTGGCGAGCCTTTCCCATGCCGATCTGCGCACGCCCTCGGGCGTCCTCGTGCGGGGGGCGCTCGCCCCCACCGGCAATGACACCACGCCGCCGGAGATCACCCTCGGGATCCGCAAGGTCTTCCTCTCCCCGGGCGAGGAGCTCGCGTGGGCCTTCGACCTCGACGGCCGCGGCTACTCGGCGACCGACGACGTGGACGGCGCCGTGCCGGTGAGCTTCGACATCGCCGACGGCACCCCGCTGACGTGGGGGTCGCACGTCGTGACGGCGACCGCGACCGACGCGGCTGGGAACACCTCCGAGCTCCCCTTCACCCTGACGGTGGTGCTGCCCACCGACGCCATGGTGCCGGGCCTGCTGACCGGCGGCCCGGCGCTCGACGACTGGGTTCTGAACTACGTCAACGTCCTCGAGCTCGGCGCGTCCGGCGGCACGGTGGACGCGATCAAAGGGGCGCACCTCAACGGCTTCGGTGAGATGCTCGTCGAGGGCACCTCCGGCGCGGAGGCCATCCTGGAGGCCATCGAGGCCGCCGAGTACGTCGAGGTCCAGGACAGCGTGCCCGTCGTTCGCCTCGACATCGCCGGCGTGGGCACGCCCTTGACCCGCTACGCCCTCGCGGCCTTGCCGGGCCAGGTCGCCGAATTGGCGGTTGAGGGTAGCAGAGCCGAGCTCTCCCTGCAGGCTCAATCGTGCCTTCAAGCCGGCCAGCCGCAGCAGATTGACGACTTCTGCGGACGGCAGCTTCAGGATCTGCCCCAGGTGATTGATGACATCGTCGGGCATGCGGTTGATGCCGCGCACCCACTTGTTAAAGGTGTCAGGGG
>JAUIGD010000300.1 GCA_030430255.1 Verrucomicrobiia bacterium | reverse complement strand
ATCCGGGCTACTAACCCTTGGCCGGTCGGTCCGCTCCGGCCAGGGGTTCGACGTATTTCGCGAGCAGGTCGAACTCGAGGTTCACACGTTGTCCGGACGTCCTCCCGGCGAGGTTGGTCGCCGCATGGGTGTGGGGCGTGATCCAGCACGTGAAGGTCCCGGCTTCGTCATCGATTTCGGCGGCGGTAAGGCTGATACCATCGACGGCGATCGATCCTTTGGGGATCAGGAACCGCGAGAACGGGGCGGGCAGCTCGACCTCGAACCGGTGGTCGGCGCCCGAAGGCTGGTAGGCGATCACGCGTGCGGTGGTGTCCACGTGACCTTGGACGAAGTGACCGCCGAGCCGGGCGTCGGCGCGCAGGGCGCGCTCGAGGTTCACGGTCGCGCCCTGTTCGAGATCGTCGAGGGCGGTGACGCGCAGGGTTTGCGCGAGCAGATCGAAGCGGGCGGCGGTGGCGTCGGCCGAAATCTCGGCCACCGTGAGGCAGCAACCGTTGACCGCGACGCTCTCGCCGAGTTCGAGTTCGCTGCCGAACGGGATGGTGAGCCAGAGGGTGCCGCCTGAATCTGGGCGCAGGAATCGGCGGACGGTGCCGGTGGTTTCGACGAGACCGGTGAACATCGTGGACGGTAGCGCAGCTCTCGGCACCGCGCCATGCGATCCCGGTTCGCGGGGGGATGCAGCCCGTGGTAGCTTGTCGGAGCCGGCGGCTTCCCACCCCCCCTCCATGGGCCAATACGACACCAGAGCGACCCTCCTCATCCGCGTCCGCGACGCGGGCGACCGCTCCGCGTGGGGTCAGTTTGTCGAGATCTACACGCCGATGCTGCACGCCTACTGCATGCGCCGCGGCCTGCAGTCGGCGGACGCCGCCGACGTGGTGCAGGACACGATGCGGGCGGTGGCGCGTGCGATCGCCGCGTTCGAATACGACCCTGAGCGCGGCACGTTCCGGAGTTGGCTCTACACGGTCGCGCGCAACAAGCTGAACAACCACTTCGCCAAGGCGGCGCGCGAGCCCGGCGTCGCCCGCGACGGCTTGGAGGCGTTGCCGGAGGTCGGGGAGGAGGACCGCGACGCGTGGGAGTTGGAGTACCGCCGCCAGATGTTCCACTGGGCGGCCGCCAAGGTGAGGGGGCAGTTCCGCGCCGAGACGTGGGACGCCTTCTGGCGCACGGCCGTCGATGACGAGCCCGTCGATTCGGTGGCGGAAGCGCTGGGGATGAAGCGCGGGGCCATCTACGTCGCACGTTCAAGGGTCATCGCGCGCTTGCGCGAGACGATCGAACAGGTCGCCGGCGAGGGCGATGTCATGATGTTGGGGGCGGGATGAGCGGCTGCCCCAGCGACGAGGACCTCCGGCGGCTGATCGCGTTGCCGGAAGGGGCGGCTGCGAAACTCGAGGCGCATGTCGAGTCGTGCGGCCGATGCGCCGCCCGCATCGAGAAGCTGGGAGCGGCGGGAAGCTTCGAAGCCGAGTATCGCGGGGTGGGGGGGGCTGGCCATCACACGGTCGAGGTGGACGCGCTGATCGCCGGGCTGAAATCGGGGCCATCCGGGGCGCCGGGGGAGCTCCCCCAATGGGCGCGGGATGCGCTCGGCAGCTACCGCATCCGCGGCGAGGTGGCGCGCGGCGGCATGGGCATCGTTCTGCAGGCCTTCGACCCCGAGCTACAGCGCGAGGTGGCGATCAAAGTGCTCGACCCCGCCCGCGCTTGCTCGCCGAAGGCGCGCGAGCGCTTCCTCCGCGAGGCGAGGGCGGCTGCCGCCATCGACCACCCGAACGTCCTGCCGATCTACGCCGTCGATCAGTCGGGGGAACTCCCCTATCTCGTGATGCCCTACGTGGAGGGCGGCAGCTTGGCAAGCCGCCTCGATGCCGAGGGGGCGCTGGGCGTGGAGGAAGCGGTGCGGATCGCTCTCGCCGCCGCGGGCGGCCTCGCTGCGGCGCATGCCGCCGGCCTCGTGCACCGCGACGTCAAGCCGGCGAACATCCTGTTGGAGGGGGAGGGCGATCGGGTGTGGCTCTCGGATTTCGGTCTCGCCAGGGCGGTGGAGGACTCCGGTGCGACCGGCGACGGGTTGGTCGCCGGCACGCCGCAGTACATGTCCCCCGAACAGGCCGAGGGGCGGGAGGCGACGGAGCGCTCCGACCTCTACAGTCTCGGCTCGGTGTTGTACCACATGCTCGCCGGTCGCGCCCCGTATTCCGGGGAGAGCCCCCTGAGCGTCCTGCGGCAGGTTGCGGACAGTTCGCCCGAGTGGCCGAAGCAGGCCCTGCTGACGACCCCGGCGTGGCTGGCGAATCTCACCCGCCGCTTGATGGCCAAGCGGCCGGAAGGGCGCCCGGACTCGGCCGCTGAGGTCGTCGACGAACTGGCGGCGTCCGGCGGTTCGAAGCGGCGCCGCCGGGGGCTCGAGTTCGCCGCCGTGGCGGCGCTCATCGCGCTCGTCGCCGGCCTCCTCCACCTCGCCCGGAGCGGCGATGGCGGAGCCGGGGAGACGATGCCGGGCGACGCTTCGGGCCGGTTGGCGTTGGCGGGCATGATCGCGCAGGCTACCGAAGGTGCGGTGATCGAGCTTCCGCCCGGGAGGCACAACACCGCCTCGTGGCCGTCCCTGACCAAGGCGGTGAGCCTGCGCGCGGCGGATGGCGGTGCCGTGGAGCTCTACTGCGATCGCCTCGATCGACCGGTATTGAGCGTGCAGGCCGCGGTTAGCCTCCACGGCGTCCACCTCTCACAGCCTCTGATGGTGCCCGGTGAGGGCGAGTTCCTGCCGCCGCTGGTGTCGATCGGCGCGGGAGGGGAGGTGGAACTCGTCGATGGCAAAGTCACCCGCGTTCGCCCCGGCAAGCCGCTGGGGCGCACCGATGGGGAAGACGGCGGGCCGCCCCCGGCGATCGAGATCGAGGCGGGCGGCCGCCTGGTGCTGCGACGTGGCGAATTGGCCTCCGCGTCGTCGCTCGGGATCCTCGTCAGAGCGGGGGGGCAGGCGCTCGTGGAGGACAGCGTGGTCGCGAGCGAGTTCCCGGTGTTCCTCGACGGGGCCGGTCAGGTGGAGGTTCGGCGCAGTGCCCTGGCCGGCCTGTCCGCGTTGACCCTGCGCGGCAGCGGGGCGCGATGCTCCCTCGACTCCAACCTCTTGCTGACGGTCGGCGCCGTGCTCTGGACGCGCGATCCACTCGACGCGGTGGAGGTGGAACTGCGCTCGGCGGGCAACCTGTACGCCTGCCGGCGGGGGTTCGCGGTCTCCGGATGGTCCGGGCAGCAGGTGGTGGCGCCCGAGAGGGTCGAGATCGCCTCCCTCGAGGGGCTGGCGGCCTTCGCCTCCGAGCCCGAGGGGGCGTCCGTCGCGCTGGGCAGCGGAGGCATCGCACGACTGCTGCGCGACTACGATCTCTCCGAATTCCAGCCGGCTCCCGAGCAGGCCCTGGAGCGCCTCTGGGAGGCCGTCGGCGGCCTGCGCCTGCGGCACCCCGGCTTCGGTCCGGCCGTTCCGCCGGGCCGCGAATAGCGACCGCGCCTCACGCCGGCTTCCGCCCGATCGCCATCAGCGTTTGGAAGCCGGGGGCGTCCTCTTCCTTGTCGACGATCGCGGACTCGATCGCGACGAAGCCCGCCGCCTCGAGGTGGTCGCGGAGCTCGACTTCGGAGAAGCCGAGGTGGACGTCGGCGTAGAGTTCACGCGCCTGCTCGAAGTCGTGCTTGAGGAGGTCGAGCACTACGGTCCGGCCGCCGGGTTTGGTGATGCGGAAGGCTTCGGCCAGCGCCGCCGCCGGCTTCGCGGCGTGGTGCAGTGCTTGGCTGAAGAGGGCGAGATCCACCGAGTTGTTGGAAATCGGCGGGGCGCCGATGTCGCCGAGCCGGTACTCGAGGTTCGCGTAGCCGTGGTCGGCGGCGAGCTTGGAGCCGAACTCCACCATCTTCTCCGAGCTGTCGACGGCGATCACCTTTTCGGCGCGTTGGGCGAGCAGCTGGGCGAGGGTGCCCTCACCGGCGCCGAGGTCGGCGACGACGCCCGGGTCGATGAGCTTGAGCAGCGTCTCGGCGAGGCCTTTCCACGAGCGGCCCGGGACGTAGCCGCGGCCGAACTTGCCGGCCAGTTCGTCGAAGTAGGCGCGCGCGCGGTCGCTCCGCTTGGCCAGCACCAAGTCGAGCGCGCGGGTGTCCGCCTCGCACTCGGGGATCTCGTCGGCAGCGGTCTCCACGAGGGCGAGCAGGCGCTCCAACGCCCGCGATTCGGCGGGCCCGGACGCGCTGGCGATCTGGTAAAAGATCTTCTTGCCCGAGCGCTCATCGGAGACGAGGCCGGCGGATTTCAGCTGGGACAACTGCGACGAAATCCGCGACTGCCCCATGCTGAGGATCTCTTGGAGCTCGGCGACCGACAGCTTCTCGGCACCCAGCATCCGCAGCAGGCGCACGCGGGTGGGATCGGCGAGGAGTTTGAGCCATTTCAACGTTGACGCCATGCGCAATCAAGAGAACGTATCAACATATCACGATATCTAGATATATGGCAAACAGCTTCATTTTCTCGTCCGAGTCCGTCACCGAAGGGCACCCCGACAAGACTTGCGACACGATCTCCGACGCGGTGCTCGACGCCTGCCTCGCGCAGGACCCGAAGTCGCGCGTGGCCTGCGAGACGATGGTCAAAGACAACGCCGTGATCCTAGGCGGTGAGATCACGACGGGCGCCGACTTCGACTACGAGAAGCTGGTGAAGGAGACCTTGGTCGGGATCAACTACGATTCCGAGTACGCCGCTGGCACCGACTACAGCTACACCTGCAAGTTCGACGCGCAGAACTTCTTCTTCATGAACCTGCTCGGGCAACAGTCGCCCGACATCGCCCAAGGGGTCGATGCGGCGGCGGCGGATGACAAGGAGACCGCCGAGCAGGGGGCGGGCGACCAGGGGATCATGTTCGGCTATGCCTGCGACGACACCCCCGAGCTGATGCCGGCGCCGATCGCCTACTCGCATCAGCTCGGAGAAGCGATCACCAAGCTGCGCAAGGACCGCGCCCACACCTGGTTGCGCCCCGATTCGAAGACGCAGGTTTCGGTCGAGTACGTCGACGGCAAGCCCTCTCGCATCACCGCGGTGGTGGTGTCGACGATGCACGCGGCGGAGATCACCACCTCGGAGATCCGCGACATCCTCAAGCGCGACCTGATCGAGAAGGTGTTGCCCGGCGACCTCCTGACCGAAGACACCAAGTACCACATCAACCCGACCGGCCTGTTCATCATCGGCGGCCCCGAGGGGGACTGCGGGCTCACCGGCCGCAAGATCATCGTCGACACCTACGGCGGGATGGGCCGCCACGGGGGCGGGGCGTTCTCGGGCAAGGACCCGTCCAAGGTCGACCGCTCGGCCGCCTACATGTGCCGCTGGGTGGCGAAGAACATCGTCGCTGCGGGCTTGGCCGCGAAATGCGAACTCCAGACGGCCTACGCGATTGGCTTCCCCGAGCCGGTATCGCTGACCGTCGACACCTTCGGCACCCACACGGTGGACGAGGCGAAGATCGAGGCGGCGGTGAGCGAGGTGTTCTCGTTCAAGCCCGCGGATATCGTGAGCCAGCTCGACCTGCTGCGGCCGATCTACGGCAAGTCGACCAACTACGGCCACTTCGGCCGCGAGGGCGCGGGCCTGCCTTGGGAGGAGACGAACAAGGTCGAGGCGCTCAAATCCGCGATCGGCTAGAGCGCTGCCCCCCAAGCGGATCACCGCTCGGTCGCGACGTAGGCCGGCGCGAGCGAGATGCCACGGTTGGCGAGCAGCGTCCCGGTGGCGCGCTCGAGTTCGGTGAGCGAGACGACGAACTCGGTCAGCGCGAGGTTCTCGAGGGCGTGCGCGTCGGCGAGGTCATCGAGCGCCTCGACGAACTCGCGGGTCGAGCCCTCGCCGAGCTTGACCTTCTCGTAGGATTTCTCGACCAGCTGTTCGGCGAGGCCGCGGCTGCGGATCGCCGCGCGCACCCGCTCGCCGTCGCTGCCGATGATGCGGATGGCGGTGCGCACCTCGCGGATGACAGTGCGCTCGGCGCGCACGAGGCGTTCGAAGGCCTGGCGGGCGACGGCCTGCCGCTGGGCGTGGTGCGCTTTGTCGTAGCGCCGGCCGAGCGGGAACTTGAGCTCGACGCCGACGTTCCAGCGGGTGCCGTCGCCGCTGCTCATGTGGTCGAAGAGGTCGCCGGCGTCGCCGACGTAGGGGCTGACGAGCTGGTTGCCCTGGTCGTCGAAACGCGGTCGCGCATCGCCGGCGATGCCCTCGACGGTCAGCCCGGCGATCAGGTCGAGCTGCGGCAACAGGGCGTTCTTCGCCACGCGGACGCTAATGTCCTGCTTCTCGAGGTCGAGCTTCGCGGCCTGGAAGGCGGGGCGTTGTTCGAGGCCGGTGACGATCTCGTCGGCGGGGGAGAAGTAGACCGCCTGGAAACGGGGCCGGTCTTTGGGCACCCACCTGGCAACCTCGGGGCTGAGCGGCTCCGGGGCGTTGGTGATGGCCTTGAGCTTGGCCTCGGAGCGGATCAGGGCGTTGCGGATCTCGAGCAGCTTCGCCCGGCGGTCGGCGGCGGCGCGCTGCGCCTCGAGGTAGTCGATCTCCGCGAAGTCGCCGGCCTCGTAGCGCTGGCGGGCCTCGTCCTCGAGCTTCGTCGCGTGGGCGTACACGGTCTGCCCGTCGACGAGGTTGGCGTGCCGCAGGACCAGCTCCCAGTAGGCGGCCTCGACCTGGGTCAGGGTCAGCATGACGAGCTCGTGGAAGCGGGCGTCGGTGATGGCGTTCGCCCGCCTCGCGAGTTCGACCGGTGCGCGGTTGACGAACAGGCCGGCGCCGCGCAGCAGCGGTTGGTTCAGGGTGATGCCGGCGCTGCCGGTGTGCAGCGGGTTGAGGAGGGCGCCCGCGTCGTCCGCCTGCGAGAGGCCGTACCAGGCGCCGACGTCGACCGTCGTGCCGAGCTGGGTGCGCTTCGACAAGGTCGCATGCGCTTCGGCGGTGGTCAGCGGTTCGCGCGGCCGGTGGGCGTCGAACGGCGAGGGGCGCTTGCCCTCCGTCACGTTCGCGTAGAGCACGATGTTCGGGTCGAAGCGGGAGCGCGCCTTCTCGATGTCCTCCTCGCTGACGAGGACGTCGCCGGCGCGCACTTTGATCTCGGTGTTGGCCGCCATCGCCATGGCGACGACGTCGGCCAGCGTCACCTCGCGCTCGCCGCCGACCGGCTCGGCACGCGGGGCGGCGGGGGCTGGGGGTGAGGCGAGCAGCGCCAGCGCGAGCAGCGCCGCCGCGGTCGGGCTTGCTGGTGTGGTGGTGGTCATTCGAGCCATTCGCGGGGTTCGCGGCGGAAGTTGGCGAATTTGCCGGCGCCCGCGTCCCAGAGATAGACGTGCCAAAGATAACCCCGAAACTTCAGTTCTGCATTCTGGCGGAGGAAGAGGTCGATGCGCGCGCCCGGGTACTCCCAGCGCAGGTTTTTACCCCGGTTGCGGAACTTCTCGCGGTTGATCGCGATCCACAGGCGGTCGTTCTCGGCGCAGATCTCCTGCAGTTTGCCGAGCTTGCCGACGACCTCCGCGGAGCCGTTGCGGTCGATCAAAACCCCGTCCTTGCGGAAGGCGAAGTCGAACAGGATGGGCACGGCGAGGTCGTAGTCAGCCTGGCCGGTCTCGAGCAGGGCGGCGTGCGGGTGCGGTTCGGTGGCCATCACCCGGTCGCCCGGGCGGAGGTTCGCGTCGATGTAGGCGAAGGCGGCGGTGGAGTCGCCGAGCATCGGCTCCGAGTACGAGGCCGGGAGCCGCCAGAGGCTGAAGCTGGCGAAGACGGCCAGGGCGGCGGCGGTGGTGAAGGCGAGACGCTCCGGCGCCCGGCCGCCGCCATCGAACAGCTGCAGCGCGGCGGCGCGGATCCCGTGGACGCCGAGGACG
>JAUIGD010000299.1 GCA_030430255.1 Verrucomicrobiia bacterium | reverse complement strand
AATCCATCGTGAAATAATGCCGGCCTTCGTGTTCGCCCACTTCATGCACCGGCACGATGTTCGGGTGTTTCAACCGACCGGCGGCTTGCGCCTCGCGATGAAACCGCTGGACATCCGCCGCATCGGCCAACTTGCCCGCCAATATCATTTTCAAGGCGACAATACGCCTCAGCTTTTGCTGTCGCGCTCTGAAAACAACGCCCATTCCGCCGCGAGCGATCTCATCCAGAATTTCATATTCGCCCACATAGCGAATCGATTCGCCAGCCGAAAAATCGTCGCCAGCTTTGGGTGACGAGTCGATCGTCACATCGTGAAAGCGATCTGGCGTCGACCTGGCGGGCGAACCGCTCATCGAATCTCGCACACCGCTGGCCACTTCTTTCAAGAGTGCGTGATCGGCGAGAAACTCCTTCAGTGGCTCGGCGAATTGCGGGTGATCTCGAACCAGGGCTTCCCCGTCCAACGTCTCGCCGCGTTCTAGCTTCTCCAGGCAAGCCACCAACAGCGATTGAAATTTCGCGTCTTCCAGGAATCGCTGACTCGCTTGATCGATCATTATCTTTTCTTCTTTCATGGGGCAACAACGGCTTTGTAGTTGCTCGCCGCGCGGTTGCCGGCGAGTGCGTGGCTTGGCACGAGCGTCGTTCCGCTAATTGATAAAGCGGATTTTGAGAACCGACGATTACGCTCGATTTTTAGAATTACCGCACCAACGATTGAAATTGCCGTACATATCCAGCGGCGAACAGCTTGCACGTCGCCATTCTGCGAAGATCAATTCGATGCCGCTTCCGGATCAAGCAGGCCGAACTGGCGGCAGCCTTCCAGCACGCCGCTGGTGGCGTGGCCACCGGCCAGATAAAGGCGGTCTTTCCAACCAGACGCCGAATGAATCTCGGCGGCACGGTCGGCGACCGAACGGTCAGCGGGGCAGCAGGCGCGCCTCGGCACGGAGGAAGCGCGTGCCGCTCGCGGCGGCGAACTCGACGGTCACCCGTTCGTAGCCGCCGCCCAGGTCTTCGACAGAGGCGACGGAGTAGTCGCTCCCCTCCGTGGCGTCGGTCCAGGTCGCGAGCGCGCCGCTCTGCTGGAGCGCGATGTGATCGGCGGCGGCCTCCGCGCGGACGAAGGTGAACGACAGCGCGCCGTCGGGGTTCGTCTCGACCCGCGGCAAGTGCCCGCCCGGGTCGCCGGTCGCGTGCGGGTCGAGCCCGAACAGGTACTCGGCGAAGTTCGGCCAGCCGTCGCCGTCGGGGTCGGCGAGCGGTGCCGCTTCGGGCGCCGCTGGGTCGGCCGGGAACTGCGCCACTTGCCAAGCCGCGTAGCCAGGCAGCCCGGCCGCGTCGAAGGTGCCCGTCGCAGTGAAGGCCAGGGCGCGTTCCGGGCCGTCGAGGAAGGTGTCGATCAAAGTGCCGCCGGAGGCGGAGAGGTCACCGGTCGCCCCCGCGACCAAGCGCGCGATCAGCGTCGTTTGCCCGCCGCCCGGATCGATGGTGACCGGAAGCCCGAGCAGATCAAAGCCCGCCGGCGCGCCCGCGAGGCCCGTCAGGGTCAGCGGCTCGACGCCGTGGTTGGTGATGGTGACGCCCGCTTCCGCGCTCGCGCCCAGCGGCACCGCGCCGAAGTCGACCGGCGTGATCGAGTAGTCGCGCAGCGGCAGGGAGAGCGTCTGGCCGTCGTCCGGGTTGTGGATCAGGACGCGTTCGGCTTTGCCCCAGACCGCGGAGATCTCCGTCTCGAACGGGAAGGTGAGGATCGAATCGCCGCCGCTGCTGAGCCGGCGCACGCCGGTCGCGGTGACCGCGAGCTCGCCGCGCGGGCTGCAGGCGAACACGGGTTCCGGCAGCGTGCCGAGGGGGGTGAGGTTCTCGTCGAAGACCTGCGGCCCCCAGAACAGGCGTTCGGCGCGCTGCGAGACCGACAGCGGGAAACCGGGGCCGACCGGGGTGGCGAGATGGGCGAATCGATTGATCGGCGTATCTCCCATTTCGACCTTCACGAGGACACTTCCGCGCTGGGCGCTGTGTCCTGCCGAGACGATGAGATTCTTGTGCGGGGCGCCCGCGATGGAGACGAGCGGCTCCAGCGGCGCCAATATCGCCAACTGTTCGTCGCTGGTGACGGGATAACTTCTCACGAAACTGGTCGAGCCGACATCGCCAAATGACACCTCATCGGCTCCGGAGAGGGCGACGAGATCCCAGCTCGCGTTGCGGACGAAGTGCTCGCGCACCCCCCAATCTCTGGGGCCGAAGCGATGGGTCGAGGTCACCAACTCATCACGTTCGAGAACCACCGCTTGCCCGGTGTCAGGATCAAAGGCTAGGGATGCCGCCGTTCTACCGATGGCAGCCCCTTCGATGACAGAGCCGGTGGAGGGGTCGATGCGGGCGAGGTGTGCGC
Source organism: Verrucomicrobiia bacterium (assembly GCA_030430255.1). Lineage (GTDB taxonomy): Bacteria > Verrucomicrobiota > Verrucomicrobiia > Verrucomicrobiales > DEV007 > JAUIGD01. Next base: position 5,549 of record JAUIGD010000299.1, on the reverse strand, counting down.
CGTTCGCGGATAGGCCGCCTTCGCGGATCGCGACCGCGAAGGGCGCGCCATCGCCGGCGCGGATTGCAGAAAATTTCACCGGGAATGTTTCGAAGTCCACGGGCAGCCAGACTGGCGTGCCCGTCTCCGGCTGGATGCGGACGACCGCCGACTCCCCATCTCGGGGAGTCGAAGCTGGAGCGACAGCGATGCGGACGGAATTCGGGGCGGCGCCTTCGGATGGCGAGATCGTAACCCATGGTGCGGAGACGGTCCCCGACCAGGGACACTCGTTCAGTCCCTCCTCGGGCGTGAACTCAAGTTCGACACCAGAATGCGTGCTGATTCCTTCGAGTCCCGACAGACGCAGGCTGGGAGGGGCGAGGTACGGATTGGTGGGGTCGCGAAAAATGGAGTTCGCCGTCGCGCGGAAATCGATTGCGACCTCGGCCGAAGGGGCGTTGAACGCGTCTGAGGTGATACGGGCGATGTGGGGATAGCCTGCTCGACGTGGCCAAGCGCGGTGTGGTGCAACCACGGTGGTGACTTCCTGGCTCGCCCCCGGGGCGATCGTCCCGGAGCTCGGCTCCAGAGTCATTTCCACCGGGAGGAGATGGGCGGCCAACACATCGGCGAGGTCGCGGAAGGTCACCTCCGTCGGTGGCGTGGCCTCGCGGGTTGAGAAGAGCGCGTAGGCAACCCAACTGCCGGACTGCAAGCCGCCCAGCGCGTCCGCGTCGTCCGCGGGATCCTGTGAGGGCGAGTGGGTGGCGGTTGCGGAATCGGTGACCCAGAGGTGGTTCACGGAGGGCTCGCCACCCGCGTAGACGGACTTGGTGAAAGCCTTCAGGATTCGGCTGGAGAGGGTGAACTCGAAACCGGAAGAGCTGGCGGCGCGGCCTGTCACCGCTCTCAGCGCGCCGGTGACGCCGACGCTGCCCTCATCATCGAGAGCCGTGACCCACACGAGCAGGCCATCCGTACTCACGAAAGTGTACTTTGCGCCAGTGTCGAGTTCGCCGCGCGCGTAGGAGAGCGTTTGGCCGCCGATATTCAACCGGTTGCCGCCGGCGGCCGGATACAGGTCCGGAGTGGTTGTATTGTCGAGCGCTCCGCTCGCGCCCGCGATGGGAAAATCGAGACGGTTCGGGACGATGGATTTCAGAAGTGCAGGGACTTCGGGTTCGGCAAGACCCTCGAAAGCGGCCTCCCACCAGTCCCCTCCCGCGCCCACGCCGGCGCTGCTCCAATGCAGGTCGGAGTTGCCTTGGTTGGAGATGTCGAAGGTGCCGGAGCCACCGAGCCCGAATGGCGCCCAGAGCAGGATGGGGCCGCCCGCGTGTAGATAGGGCTCGTCGCTCCCTTCGGCAGTCACTGGAATGCGCAGCTCCGGTTGAGCTGGATCGTCGGTGAGGATCACCAGGTCGCCGGAGACCAGGCCCTCCGAGGTTGGGTGGAACGTCAGCACCGCGGTGTGCGAAGTGCCGGGGGGGAGTAACCTTGTCCCGGGGATGGATGTCGTGAAACGGAAGCTGAATGTGTCGCCAGGCAGCGAGCCGATGCTCAGGGTGACGGGTCGCGCTCCAGCGTTGGTGAAACCGACGCTGCAGGTGATCGCCCTCCCGACACGGCTGATGCCACAATCGATATCCGATGGATCGACGGTGACCTCTCCGGCGGCGGGGTGGAGAAGCAAAGCGAGTGCGGCAGCGGCGAGGAAACGAACGTTCATCGGGAGTTGGCACGGAGGCGGAAGAGCGCGGGGGCGGATCCGGGCGCGGCCGATACGGGGAGTTCGACCAACAGCAGGTCGGGCTGCGGGTTCTCCGTGATGTCGGCGGCACCCGTCCACCCGGCATCGTCTCCAGATTTGGTGCCGAGCACGTCCCAGGTCACCCCGTCGGTGGAACCTTCGAGGATCAGGTCGAGGTCGGCCCTCGGCGGCTGGGGGAGGTTGAAGGTCAGTGAGCCTCCGAGGAACTGCAATGGGGCGGCCGGCGGGCCGTCCGGGTCGAGCCCGAGCCCGTACTCGAGGAGGTGGGGGACGCCGTCGCCGTTGCGGTCGCCCGCGGGGTCGGCGATGCCGTTCCCAGCAGCCCAACCGGCGAAGCTCTGTCCGGTGCCCTCGCCGGTCGCGGCGCCTGGGCTCGGAGCCGCGGCCTCCCAGAACGATCCCTCCCGCCACGCGCCTCGGCTCGCGGCGGGGTCGATGATGTTGAGGCTGGCTCCGCCGCCGTCGGTGCTCGGGTGCCAATCGTCTTCGTAAGTGAAGTCGAGCACCTGGACCTGCAGGGGCGCGCCGAGTACCAGCGAAACGCGCTCGTCGCCGTTCGCGAGGCGCCCCTCGAACTCGCCGGCGATGGGGACGTCGATATAGGTGGCGGCGAGGGCGGCGGCATCTTGGGCGACGACGACAAACCCGCCGGGCGGAAGCTCCATGGTGGGGAAGGTGAAGCGGACGGCGCCGACCAAGCGCAGCCCGCCGAGGTCGAGCGGTCCGTCGCCGATGTTTTGCAACTCGACGAACTCGAGCGGCGCGTTCCCCGGCGGGTGGAAGTGGAGTTCGGTGAGACGCAGCGCCGCGAGGACAGCCTCGGCGCGGGTGAAGATCGGGTCGGGGAAGACCTCTTCGAAGGGTTGATGGAACAACTTGAGATCGAAGGAGAGATCGGAGCTGCCCGTGCTGTTCTGGTGGACGGAGGCGGCCACCGTGTGGGTGCCGGGGGCGAGGCTGACGGTTCCCAAGTCGAAAGGATAAAATGTCCGCTCCACGGAGCCTCCTGCCGCTCTCGACGCGGTGCTTGTATGGTCGATCGGACCTTCAGGCATGTTGTCGCGCAGCACTTCCTGCCCATCGATATACACGACGGCGCCGTCGTCCCGGAGGAGTTCCACCCGGTAGCGGTCGTCCTCATCGGCGTCGGAGAGCGTGAAGGAGGTTCGGAAAAAGAACGCGGCGGGATAGGGGGGCTCACCGCGGCTGATGAGCGTGCCTTCGTCGCTCTCATCGAACCCGAGTTGGCTCGGCCCGGTCGCCCATGCGCTGTCGTCGAACCCGGGCGCGGCCCAACCGGCGGGCGGGATGGAGCCTTGATCGAGGTAGCTCCAGATGGCGCCCGACATGACCAGTTCCCGCTCCGGCAAGGCGACGAGTTCGGTTTGTGCGAACGCGAAGTAGCCCGGGGTAGGGAATGGGAGCGATAGAAATTCGCCCGTGCCGTCGGGGCGGCGCCCCAAGGTTTGGTCGGCTGCGCTCGGGCCGGCGACGATGATCTCGATCCACGAGCCGTCGGCGGCGGCCAACAACAGCGGCTCGCCACCCGCGTCGAGACCGAAGGGCAACGAGGCCGTCGCGCCCGGCAGTTCGGTGCCGAGCGGGGCGAACACGGCGAAGCCCCGTGGCGCGACGTAGTGGTGAGGCGGGATGCGATACCGGGCGGGCATATAGGGATCGTCGCTGAGCGTGACGCCGCCGAGATCGACCGGTAGCCCGCTGGGGTTGAACAGCTCGATGAAATCGCCGCGCAGATCGAGGTCGGGGTTCGAGAAGTACTCGTTGATGCGCACGGCGTGAGGCGAATCGAGCGGCAGCGGCGCGTTGGCGGCGCCCGGCGTCGGCAGGGCCAGCGTCCATCCGGCACCGGAGCGCGCGAGCGTGTAGCCGACAGGAATCCGAGAGAAGGTGATGGCGTCGGAACCGGCACCCGTGTTCAAGGTCAGCGTCGCTCCGCTCGATAGAGGAAGGTCGCCGTTCAACGGCACAGTTAAATACCCGCCCGCAGGGACCTCCGTGCCGGTGGCGAGCGCGACGCCGAACGTTCCGGACACCGTCCACCCCGAGGCGTCGACGGCGGAGGCGGTGCGGTTTTGCAGTTCGACCCAATCGCGCCCGACCTCGCTGAGGACGACCGGGGGCGCGGCAGGATCCACCGTCCAAGTCACAGCTCCGGCCGTCTCCTCGGGCTGCCAGCCGCCGGCGAAATCCTGACCGATCACCTCGAGCGTGTGGGGGCCGGGGAGGAGTCCGTCGAATGCCAAAGTCGCGCTGCGCGGGGCCTCGAGCGGCAATGGCTGAGGCTCGGACCAGGGGCCGCCGTCGAGGCGGTGGCGGAAGGCAACCCAGCCCGGGCCGCGCACGGTGAACTCGGCGGAGGCCGCTGGCGTCGGCTCCTCGGGGGCGCCAGAGATCCGCGCGCGCGGCCCGAGCGAGGCGCCCAGCGGGCCCGACCCGGGCAGTCGGGCGCCGTCCCGATAGAGCGGCGCGCCGGGTAGGTTGCCATCGCCTAACAATAGAGCGGAAACTCCACGCGCGCCCACCTCCGCCTCCGCGGAACCGCCGCCGAGTTGGTTGCCGACCGCAGCGAGGTCGGAGTTGGTGCCGGCCGGGAGGTCGGCGTTGCCGAACAGGCGCGGCGCGGAGACCACGTTGTGCGCCGCGACCGTGCCGGCGCCGGGCTGGGCTCCGGGTTCGTCGACGAAGAGGTTGATCGCTGAGGGCACTGCGGGCCGCCCGCCGCTATCGATGAAGTCAGGGTTCACGCCGGTGACCGTGTTGTCCTCGAACACGACGCGGTCGCCGCGTTTGGCGCTCACCGCGTGGTCGACGTCGATGAAGACGTTGCGCGCGACGACGACCGTGGAGCCGCCGGGCCCGTCGCCGGCGGAGATGGCGCTGGCGTATCCGGCGTCGGTGTTGTCGGCGTCCTTGGCGACATTTCGGAAGACGTTGCCAGCGACATAGACGTCGCCGCCGAGTTCGAGCAGGTCGTCGCCGCCGCCGGCGAAGGTGTTGTCGAGCACCTGCAGGATGGGGGCTGGGCGGGCGTTGCTATCGACGTCGATGACGTCGTTGTGGCCCTTGTTGGTCCCGAAGGTGTTGCCGCGGATGATGTAGCGCCCGCCCTCCGGAATGCCGCCCACGCCCTTGATGTGTTCGCTGATGTTGTCGAGGCCGAGGGCGGCCGGGCTTTCGCCTTCTGCGAACATGTCAGGGAAGGTGCAGCCCTCGATCAGCACGCTGGAGGCGGAGGTGTCGATGTAGCGTAGGTGGCTGCCGGCGAAGGTGCAGCCACGAATGACGACGTCGGAGGCGGTCACGTTGACCGATCCGTCGCCATCTTGCGCGTGCTCGATGATGCAGTGGGCGAGCAGGCTCTGGCCCTCGGCGCGGAGGAAGCGGATTCCGTCCCACTTCGGGGGGGCTGCGGGGAGACTCGGATGGATGTCTGGTTCTGGAGCGGCGTCGGGCGGTGGCGTAAAATGGATCGGGCGGACGGCAGTGCCTTCGGCGATCAGGGTCCCCTGGACCCGGATCCCCGCGTCTTTGGCGAACAGCAAGGAGGTGCCGGGTTCGATGGTCAAGGTTACGCCTGCCGGCACTTCCAGGCCGGCGTAAATCTGGTAGGGGCTACCGCTTCGGAGGAGGGTGGTGTCCGAGGTCAATGTGCCTGCGAGCGGTGTGGTCGCAAATCCTTGGGGGAGGTAGGTGACTCGGGCAGATGTCGTCCCGATGATCGACCCCGCAGCATCGAAGGCCTCGACGAGGAAGGCGTTGGGGCCTGGCAGGAGGG
>JAUIGD010000298.1 GCA_030430255.1 Verrucomicrobiia bacterium | reverse complement strand
ACATGGCCGTGGAAGTCGAGGGCAACGACCACCGGATCGAGGGTTGCTGGTTCTATGACACCTGCCGCGAGTTCCGCGACATGGGTGCGATCTACTTCAACCTCGGGACCGAACCGCTGCAGCGCGGCACGGTGGTGCGGGGCAACTTGTTCCAGGAGATCGGCGTTGGCACCGACGGCGCGCGGGGGGCGGTCTATCTCGACAACGGCACGATGGGGGTGGCGGTGATGGACAATGTGTTCCACCGGGTGGGTGAGGGCGACGATGGCTGGGCGGTGATGAACCATGGCGGCGCCCACATCCGCGTCGAGGGCAACACCTTCATCGACTGCCCGGTGCCGCTGCGATTCGAATTCTGGTGGTCGAACTACGGATCGGCGGAGCTGCCGGAGGCGCGCCGGCGGTGGGAGTCGCAGCTGGCTCCCGCTGGGAGCGAACTCCACCGTAGGCGCTATCCGGAGCTGGAGCGGTTCTTCGTCGAGGATCGTGTCCGGCCCGAGACGAACACCTTCGCCAACAACCGGATCGCCAACCCGCGGCGGGCGTTGTTGGTCGAAGGCGGAGTGAGGGCTGATGGCGAGGGGCGCGATCGGCTGCTCGGTTCGGACAACGCGGTCGAAGCGCGGCTGCGCGGCTTGACCTTCGACGCCACCGGGCGCCCGGTGATCCCCGGTTCCCGCCCCTGGCGGGGGTTCGTCGCCAACCGCAGCGACTGACGGCTCCGATGCATCTCCACCGCTATACTCCGCGCAAGGCGCTGAGGATGGCGCTGCGACCGTGGCGGCGTCTGGCCTGGCGGCTCCGTCCGCCCCGGATGGTGGAGGCGGAGGCCTGGCTGGATGCGGCGCCGGAGCGGGTGTCGGTGGTCGTCGCGCATCCGGACGACGAGATTTTTTGTGGGGGATTGATCGCGGCTTTGGCCGAACGCGGCAGATCGGTGGGCATCGCCTGTATGACGCGGGGCGAGGGCGGACCGGCTCCGGACGGCGGGCGCCAGGCGCTGGCGACGATCCGCGAGGCGGAATTGCGGAAATCAGCCGATGCTTTGGGGGCCGCCGGGGTCCGGTTCCTCGGCTACGTCGATCCGCGACCGCGCGGCAAGACGGCGCGGGCGCCGCGCTGCCGGGCGGGCGAATTGCGCGCCGACCTCGGCGCCCTGTTTGCCGAAGAGGGACCGGGATTGATCCTCACGCACGGCAGCAGTGGCGAATACTGGCACCCCGCGCATATCCTACTTCACGATGCTGTGATGGCGGCCCGGCCGCGGGGGGTGCCGGTGGCGACCTTCAATGCGTTCCGCGCCGCGGCGCCGCTGCCGGAGATCGTCAACGAGGATGATGCAGCCCATCTGGTGCTCGACGTCTCGCCGCACGCGGAGCGCCGTAGGGCGGCGCTGGCTGCACATGGGTCGCAGGCCGCTGTCTTCGAGCATTTCGCGCGTGCCTGCCGGGTCGACTTTCTCGCCGCGACCGAGGTGGAGGCGTACTGCCTGCGCTGAGAGCGGAATCACCGGTCTCCCGATGTACGCCGGATCCGGCTGCCCCGGCGCCGGTTACTCGGAGGGAACCGATTTGGCGAAGGCTTCCCATGCGGCGTCGATCGCCTCTGGGGCGATTTCGCCTTCGCTGGCGAGGAGCTGGTAGCGATGTGTGACGGCGGCGCCGGCGCCGATCGACCAAGCGTGCTCCTGGATGGGGACGTAGTTGAAGAACGGCGCCCCGTCGTGGCTGCTCGGTGGCCAGATCCGCATGCGTTGCGGGGCGTCGTGATTGGAGGGATGGCAGAGGATGGCGAGGGTCGCCTTGCCGCCAACATCGGTGACCGGGCCCTCGAAGGCGCACCAGCGACCGCGGGTGGCGTGTCCATCGGCACGGGTCCTGCCTTCCGAGGTGAGCACTCGGCTGTTCTCCTTGTCCCAGTGCTCCGGGCCGCGGTAGGCCAGCGGGCCACCGTAGCGGTAGGCGGGCAATTCGAGCGGAAGGTCGCTGACGTTCGTTTGGGTCAAGGTGTAGTCGATGACATAGCGCCCCGCATCGGTCCGGACATCGACCGCCAGGACTTCCGAGAGGACGGTGAGCGGGGCGGCGCCGTCGGCGAGCGAAACTTGCTCTTGGCGGACGCTGAACCCGGACCGGGGGCGGATCTCGAGCGTCTCGCTGAAGCGCACGAGCCCGGTGCCTGATTTCAGGTTCCAGAAATCGGGCTTGCGGTCGCCGTGAGTGGTCTTGACCCAGGCGTTCCAGATCCCGACGTGGTGGATGTGGTCAGCGGGGTGAATCGCCGTGAGGGTGCCGCCGCCGGGAGCCTTGAGGGGATGGATGAAAGCGCTGCGGGCGAATCGAGGGTCCGCTCCCTCTGGCGGGGGCACGGTCGCCGTATGGTAGACGAGCACCACCTGCGCGCCGTCGCGGATGGTGATCGCACCGTCCGCTTCGACCACCTCGATCGCTCCGGGAAGACCGCCGAGAAGGGCTGCGAGCAGGGCTGCGAGCAGGGCGATGGATCCGGCGAACGCGCGCATGGTGAAGGCGTCTGGTGGGAGGGCGGCCGTCAGCGGCGCCCCTTGCCAAACGGTTTGCGTGCGGGGCTGTCACCGGGAGCCCGCAGCCGGTCGAGGAGGCCGCGCCGGGGAGCCGTCGGGGCTTCGTCGGCATTCTCCTGCGCGGGATCCGAGACGGGCTGCTCCCGCTCCGCACCGGCAGCGGGGGGAGCGTTGTCTGCACGAGGGGACGGGGGGGGGATCGGGTGTGTTGCCGGCGCTGCGGAAGCGACCGCCTCAGCCGCCCCACCTTGGGGTGTCGGGCTGCCGTTGGAATCGAGGATCGATTCCAGGGGCGCACCGATGGCGACCTCCAACTCGAGGAGCGCGCGGTTGTAGGTGCGCTCGGCATCCAGCCGATGTTCGTCGAGTTTGGCGGTCTCGCGGGCGATGTCGTAGCGCGCCTCTTCGTAGTCGAGCCGCGACAGGTTGCCGCTGTTGGCGAGGAAGGCCTCGTTGGCTTCGCGGCGTTGGACGGCGAGGGCGCGCACTTTGGAACGGAAGGCGGCGGCGCGTTTGACGTTTTTGTATGCGGCTGCGACCTGGCCGGTGATGACGCCTTGGCTGGCCTCCTTCTGCGCGTAGAAGCCGGCGATCATCGCTTCGTAGATCTCCCGTTCGTGGCCGATCCAGGTGAAGATCGGCAGCGTCATGGCGAAGCCGACCTCCCAGCTGGTGTCGGTGCGGATGTCGGCCTGCTCGCCCCGCCCGGCACCGACCTGGATGAAGTCGAACCACGGCATCGCCTTGCCTTTGACCTCGGCGAGCTGGGCCTCGGCGATCCGCCCTTCGCCGAGCACTTCGATCAGTTCGACGCGATGGACGAAGGCCATCTGGATGAGGTATTCGAGGTGGCTGTGGTCGATCTGCAACCCCGGGCTGACGAGCTTGGCGGAAATGTCGATGCGGTGGCTCTGGTGGGGGTCGAGGCCGACGCGCGCGGCGAGCTTGTCGCGCAGCGACTCGAACTCGAGCTCCGCCTGGAGGAGTTCGATCTCCGCCCCGTCAGGCGCGACGCGTTTGATCTCATCAATGGTGATGATGCCGTCGGCGAGCAGTTGTTGCTGGGTGGCCCTGAGGGACTCGGCCGCGCCCCCTTGGGTGCGGAGGAGCTCGATCCGTGCTTGGAGGTATTGAAGCTCTTCATAGGCCTCGCGAACCTCGAGCACGACCTCCAACTGCTCTGCGCGGGCGAGCTCGCGGGCGAGGTCGAGTTCGCGTCGTGCGAGTTCCACCTTGGCGCGTTGGATCTTCGGGTTGGGGATGAAGAAGCGGAGGTCGAGGCCGATGTCCGCCTCGCTGGCGAACGGGTCGATGTCATGGTACTCCCGTTCCCAACCTGCCCGGTAGGAGGAGCGGTCGTCGGTGGCGAGGCCCCCCAGTTCACCCGTCTCGATGTTGGGGTGCGTGATGGCACGCTCGCCCGAGGTTTCGCGGACCCGCTCGTCGGTCGTGGTGTAGTCGCGTCCGGGGGTGACACGGCGCACTTCTTCGCGGCGCACGCGCTCGATCGTGTCGACCTCCCTGAGCCGACCCCGCTCATCGACCTCGGTGCGGGTGACATGCTCATTGTATTCGCCGACTCGGCGTTCGGTGTGCGGGGGAGGGATGTCGTTGTAGCTCCACCGTCGGCGGAATCGCACTTCGGGGTCACGCCAGTCGCGCGCGGCCCGGACTTGGGCCTCCGCCACCGGCACATCGGAGCGTTTGGCGATGAGCGCGAGATCGTTCTCGAGCGCCAGCTCGATGAGTTCGGTCAGCCCCAGTGGTCGATCGGACCGCTCGGGGCCGGCGACCGCACCCCGGGGCGTGAAGACACACCAAGGGAGCGCCATCGCGAAGGCGATAGAGACTGTGCGCCTCGAAAACCCTGATTTTCGAGATTTCTTAAATAAACGGGTGTTTTGCAGCTTCGGGTCGGGTTTGCTCCTCCTTTTAAGAGGTCACCACCCGTCGTGGCAAGTCTGCCGGCGAAAAAATTTCCCCGAACGTTCAACGGGGGAGCGAGGCCCCGGCGGTGCCGGGGAGCGCGTCCGCCGCCGCCCCCTCCCCTCGGCGCGCCGGCGCGGGTGAGTCCCATGCCGGGTTGGCCCTGAGCTGCGGGGCGTTGGCTTGCCTTCGTTGACGCGGGGCCCCTTGGCGTTGTGACGGGTTCTGGCAGGGGGCGCCCAGCCAGCCGCTTCGCCAATCGCCGCCGCCTGCTCAACCTCAACGAGGGCAGGCCGCAGCCCGGAGCTTGGTGATCGATTCGGGCTAAGCCCGAATCGAGCCGAGTCGCTCGATGGTCGCCGTCAGGTGTTCGAGGCGGAAGGGCTTCCGCAGGACTCCGCAGAAGCCGTGCTCGAGATAGTTCTCGAGCACCGTGTCATCGACGTAGCCGGTGGTGACAATGGCTTTGACCTCGGGGTGCGTGGCGCGGATGCGGGCGAGGGTTTCGCGCCCGCCCATGCCGCCGCGGATGTCGAGGTCGAACAGCAGGACGTCGAAGGGGCGGCCGAAGTCGACCGCCTTCTCGAAAGCGCGATAGGCGTCCTCGCCGGTCGCCGCGCTGAAGACATCGTGCCCGCCGGCCGCGAGGGCGCGTTCGAGCATCGTGAGGATATGCGGTTCATCATCGAGCACCAACACCCGCATCGCCTTCTCGTTCGGCGTGGATGCGCCGCGTTCGTTCCCGCCTTCGGCGACGGGGAGGTAGAGTTCGACGGTCGTGCCCACGCCGGGTTGGGAACTGGCGACGACGGTTCCGCCGTGCATGCGGGCGACCGCCGCGGTGCGGGTTAGACCGAAGCCGCGCTTGCCGCCAGAGCCGCTGAAGTAGGGGTCGAAGACGCGGCGCAGATCGCCCTCTTCGAGTCCCGGGCCGTTGTCGCGGAACCGGGCGAGGACGTAGTTGCCCTCGCGGAGGGGGAGCTTCGAGTCGCTGTCCACGCGGTGCTCGGAGATTTCGACGGTGAGCACCCCGGGGCGATCGGCACGCGGGGCGAGCGCCTCCGCGGCGTTCTTGGCGACCGCCTCGACGGCTTGGCGCAGCTGGGCTTCGTTGCCGTGGACGCGGGGGAGGCCGTCCGCGATCCGGAACACCGGCCGGAGGTGGTCGTGGTCGAAGAGGGCGAACTGCACCGCCTTCTCGGCGATGCGGGGAAGCGCGACCGACGCCTTGCGGCTGCTCCGAGATGCGCCGCCGAGCTTGGCGAGTTCGACGGTCAGATCGCGCCCGCGATCGCAGCCTTCCTTGGCCCGCTCGAGTGTTTCCCTCCCCTCCTCGCCGAGGTGGGGCGCCTCCTGGAGCAACGACAAATTGCCGTCGATCGAGGTTAGGATGTCGCCGAACTCGCCCGCGACGCCGGTCGCGAACCGGCTCAGGGCTTCGTCTTTGGATCCGCGGATCCGGTCGCCCTCCGCCCCCTCGCGGCCGGTGACGTCGCGGCAGGCCATGAGCACCGCGTAGCCGCGGTCCCAGGGGACGGGGGACATGACGATGTCCAGGTAGCGCACCTCGCCGTCGGGTTTCTTGTAGGGCACCGCCTGCAGCACGGTCGCGCCGCTGAGCACGTCGCCGCGGGAGGCGAAACCGTCGCGACCGAAGATGTCCGGTAGGATCAGCGACATGTATTTGCCTAGCAATGCTTTGCCGTCATAGCCGAGCACCTCCCGCACCGCGCGGTTGACCCCGATGACCTTCCCCTGGCGGTTCTTCAGGACCAGCAGCGCGTCCGGTGCCTCGAGGAACAGGCTCTCGTAGCGTCCGTGCGCCCGGCGGAGTGTGGCGAGTTCCTCGGCAGCCATGTCGCGCTCCGCGAGGCGCGCCTCCATGAGGGCGAGCCGCGCCTGGAGCGAGCCGGGCTGTAGTGGGCAGGGCAAGAGGTCGTCGGCGCCCCTGCCGATCCAGCCAGCCGCCTCCGCCGCATGGGCTTCACCGATCGAGGCGATCGTGTAGGGGCGGCGCGGGCCGAGGGCGTCGAGCCAGGCGAGGAAGGAGGCTGGGGTTTCCCCGTAGAGCTGAGCATCGAAAAGGAGCGCCTGGAAATCCGTGCTCTCCAGCAGCTGCCGCGCTTCGGAAGCGGTGCTGCAGACCGTGACCTCGAACCCGGATTCACCCACTTCCGAGGCGATCTCCGAACGGTGCGCGGCGTTCCACCCGAGGGCGAGGACGCGTTGCAATCCGATCGGGCGAGGGGGAGCGGGGGTGAGGAAGCGTTGGCGCTGGCTCGGTTCTTGGTCGATCACGGTATTCGGGGTCGCTTGGGATGTCCGCCGCACTGCAGGGGAACAAGACAACCCAATGGCTGAGGTTGAAAGTTTGTAAATTTATCACAAAAGGGTCGCGCATTGCGGAAAATTTGCGCCCCGAGCGACCAAAGCTTTCGTATCGTGTTGATATTTAACCTCTTCTAAATGTGTAGAAATTGCGCAAACGGCGCAACAATGCGACGCGGAATAGTAAATTATAATAAATATGAAATTTATCTTTATTTTTGTCGCAAGATGAGCTAAGGGGGATCGAGCAAGAGCGCCACTGATCCGCTCCGCGATTTCACCCTCGACCCACCCAAAGCCATGTTCCGCAGTCTTGGAGGTTTCACGTTGGTCTCAATGGCCGTGATCGGGTTGCTATTCGGCGTGCGATGGGAGCGCAACGTGCGGATCGATCGCCACGCGACCGAGATCGCCAAGCAGCTCGATGACCGTAGCAATCCGCTCGCGCTCAACTTCGCCGGCCGCAGGGCCCGGCTGTGTCGGGTGATGGCGACGGTTCATGAGGCGAGGGAGGAGGGCTTGTTGCCCGAGGTGGTGATCGGTCGGGCCGCCGAGCGGATCCGGATGGGAGAGGCGGAAGCGGAGGTGCTTGTCTCCAGTCTTGAGGAGAACTTCCGCATCGCGGAGCGCAACGGGCTCCTCGACGATGGCTCCCTCGAGTTGCTGGCCGCCGGCGAATTGCCGAAGATCAGCACCGGCCCCTATGCGGGCGGCGAGATCGACTTCGAATATGTCGTCCCCGTCGAGCACGCCCCCGAGCTCGAGAGCCACTTCGCGAACCTCGCCCTGCGCCCTGTCTACCTCACCAAAGAGTTCGGCGTCCCGTTCGACGAACATAGCTATTCGCTCGCCGGAAGTTTCTACCGCGCCAAGGTGCTGTCGCACGCGAGCTACTCGCGCGTTGGCTCGCGTTTCAACCCGGTGGCGTCCTCGCGGTATTATTGAGCTCTGCGAGGCTGTCGGAATTGCCCGTTCCGGCGCGAAACGGATTGGAATTTGCCCGAATCGCCCCGCTGTCTCGTCGCTGATCTCGATCAACTCCTCACCATCGTGACGATTGGGCTCGAAATTCGAAACCGTTCGGGCTCGAACGTCCTAAGTCCGACAGGCTCCTAGCCCGAATCGCTCACCAAGCTCCGGGCTGCGGCTTGCGCTCGTT
>JAUIGD010000297.1 GCA_030430255.1 Verrucomicrobiia bacterium | reverse complement strand
GCCGCGCCTCTCGCTCGTGTCCGAGCTGGTGGTCTGGGGCTACCACTTCGGCGGCCCGAACGCCAACGAGGGCAAGACCTTCGAGGTCTCGTTCTCCACCAACGGCACCAGCTACGGCGACACGGTGACCGTGACCTCCCCCGCGATCCTCGTCGGCGCCGGCACCCGGCTGCCCTTCCCCGGCGGCGCGCGGCTCGCCACCCACGTCCGCGTCACCGTGACCGACAACCACTACCCGGACGCCTCGGGAGGCGACCGCGCCGGCCTCGGGGAGTTGCGCTTCACCGGCCACTCCTTCGTCGTCACCAACCAGAACAACGCCGGCGCCGGCAGCCTGCGCCAGGCGCTCGCCGACGCCGCCACGGCGCCCGGCCCGGACGCGATCGGCTTCAGCCCCGCCGTCTTCACCGGCGCGACCCCGGCCACCAACACCATCGCCCTCGCCGGGGCCCAGCTCGCCGTGAACGACGCCGGCGGCGTCGAGGTCGATGGCTCCACCGCCCCGGGCGGCGTCTCCGTCGACGCCGGAGGCGCCAGCCGCGTGTTCAGCCTCGGCGCCAGCGCGGTGGCGACCTTGGAGCGGCTCACCATCACCGGAGGGGACCCTGGCCCCGACGGGCGTGGGGGCGGCATAGAATCCAACGGGAGCCTCACCCTGATCGGGTGTTCGGTCACCGACAACGTCGCCGACGTCCGCGGCGGCGGTCTGTACATCTGGCAGGGGCAGTTCACCGCGCGCGGCACCAGCTTCCTCCGCAACACCACCAATACCTCGTCGGGTGGCGCTGTTTACCAGCAGGGGGTCACCACGATCTCCCTATTCGAGCAATGCACGTTCTGGCAAAACAGTGCCCCAGGCGGAGGCGGAGGTGCTTCCTTGGTTCAAGGCACCACCGAATTCCGCCACTGCACCATCGCCTCCAACGAGACTACGAGCGCCTTCGGCGGGGGCGGCATCTACTTCCAGGACCCCGTCGCCGTGACGGTGCGGAACTCCATCGTCGCTGGCAACAGCGCGCCGTCGGGAGCAGACATCCGCCGCCTCAGCGGCACCCTCACCCCCGCCGGCACCAGCCTGATCGGCGACAACGGCACCGTCGCCACCGCGTTCCCCACGGGGCTGCCGAACACGAACGGCGACTTCGTCGGCACCACCGCCGCACCGCTCGACGCCCGCCTCGCCCCGCCAGGAAACGACGGCAGCCCGGCTCCCACCATCACGCCGCTGCCCGGCAGCCTCGCGCGCGACACCGTGCCCGCCGGGAGCGAGGTCGCCGGCCTGACCACCGACGCGCGCGGCGCCGGCTTCCCGCGCAAGGCCTGGGGCGCCGTCGACATCGGCGCCGTCGAGGCCGGCATCACCGCCGACTGCGCCTGGGAGACGCGCGACATCTTCCCCGCCTCCGGCACCGTGACCTCGCTCGCCGCCGCCGACGCCCTCGCCCGTAACCCCGGCGCCGCCACCGTCGTCCCCGGCACCGCCCCCGTGATCAACCACAGCGACCCGGACACCGCCCCGGGCGGCGCAGGATACTTCATCGGCGACCTCGCCTACCTCTCCGACGACCAGACGCCCGGCGGCCTCGCCAACGGCGACGACGACCACTTCGTCCTCGCCGCCCGCTGCTACATCCAGATCGACACCGAGGGCGACTACACCCTCGGCTTCTCCACCGACGACGGCGCGCGACTGCGGATCTTCGGCACCGGCGGCGCCGCCGACCCGACCTTCTCCAGCAGCACCCGCCTGAACCCCGCCAACCCTGCGGACCCCGCCCACAGCGGCAACACCCTCCAATACCCGGGCAACACCGCCGCCTCGGACACCCTCGGCGTCGTCCACCTGGCACCCGGCACCTACGGGCTCGAACTCCTCACCTGGGACGCCGGCATCGGCGCCTACGCGGAGGTCTTCGCCGCCGCCGGCGCCAAGACCGCCATCGACTCCTCCTTCCGCCTCGTCGGCGACCCCGCATCCCCCCTTCACGCCGGCCCCTCGATCAGCGCCCCCGGCTGGGACGTCGTCGAGATCCACGACGGCGCCACCAGCTTCGCGGCCGCCGCCGCCCAGCTCACCGCCCACTGGTGCGGCGACGCGCAACCCAACACGACGGAGGCCTCCGGCGTCGCCACCATCAACTACCACGACCCGGACCACGGCGGCGGCGGCCACGGCGCGCCGCAGGTCCTCTTCCCCGGCGACACCGCGGGCGTGGACGATCAAAGCTTCGCCCTCGGCGCCCGCGCCACCCTCTCGGTGCCGGACGGCGGCGACTACACCTTCTGCGTCCTCGGCGACGACAGCGTCCGCCTCCGGGTCAAAGGTTCGCGTGGCTGGACTGTCGCCGGCGGTGCCAACCCGCAGGCGCTGCCCGACGGCTTCCAAACCCTCGGCTGCTGCGCGGACGTCTTCGGCCAGGTGAACTTGCCCGCCGGCGACCACGAGATCGAGCTGATCTACAACGAGATCGGCGGCGGCGCCTACGTCGGCGTCTGGGCTGCTCCTGGTCGCCATGGGCGCTTCAACCCCCGTTCCTTCGCCCTCCTCGGCGGCAGCCCCACCGCCGCCGAGCCCACCGTCCCCTTCGAGCTTAGCCGCCAACCCGGCGTCCCCGCCCCCACCAACGACGCCTTCGCCGCCGCCCTCCCGCTCGCAGGCTCCGCCACCTATGCTACCTCCTGCAACACCGGCGCCACCGTCGAAGCCGGCGAACCGGCGACGAGCCCCAATCGGGGGAGATCCGTCTGGTGGACGTGGACCGCGCCCGCCGACGGCCCCGTGACAACGGACACCGTCGGCAGCGATTTCGACACCGTCCTCGCCGTCTTCACCGGAGATGAGGTCGGCGCGCTCACCCAGGTGGCCGTCGATGATGACAGCGGCGGCAGCGGCACCTCGCGGCTTACCTTCGACGCCGTCGCCGGCACGCCCTACCGCATCCAAGTCGCGGGCTTCGGATCCGGAGGCAGCAGCAACGGTCGGATCCAGCTCCACCTCGCGCGAACATTCCCAACTCCCCCCCCACCGAACGACGCCTTCGCCGACGCGGCGGACCTCGGCGCTGCCCCGACCGCGACCGCCTCCGGCGACACCGCCAGCGCCACCGCCGAAGCAGGCGAACCCGACCATTGGACCTCGAGCGGCGGCCCCGCCACCGGCTCGGCCTGGTTCCTCTGGACCGCGCCGGCAGACGGCACCTACCTCATCGACACCCGCGGCAGCGCCTTCGACACCGTCCTCGCCGCCTACACCGGCAGCGCCCTCGGCGCCCTGACCGTCGTCGCCTCGAACGATGATTCCGGTGGCTCAAGAACCAGCCGGCTCGTCCTCACCGCGACCGCCGGGACCGCCTACCACCTCGCCGTCGATGGCTTCAGCGCCAGCAACCGAGGCCGCTACCACCTGAACATCGTCCCCGCGCTGGGCGCCATCGCCGACCTCGCCACCGGGGCGGCCACCACCGGCGGACCGCTCGCCTTCACCGTCGGCGACCCGGCCATGCTCACCGACACCGTCGCGCTGACCGCCAGTTCGGACAACGAGGCGCTCGTCCCGTCCGGCGGCATCACCATCGGCGGCCTCTGCGCCGACCGCACGGTCTCCTTCGCCCGCACCTCCGGCCTAGTCGGCACCGCCACCGTCACCGTCTCCGCGACCATCGACGGCGCGCCCGTGCTGCAAACCTTCACCGTCGAGGTCGATACTGCCCACGTCACCAGCCGCGCCGACTCCGGGTTCGGCAGCCTGCGCGCCGCCGTCGCCTCCGCGAACGCCCACCCCGGCCCGGACACGGTCCTCTTCGACCTCCCCGCCCCGAACGCCTTCCATGCCGAGCGCGTCACCACCGTCTCGCCGACCACCCTGCGCGTCACCTACTCACGGCCCGTCGATGAGAACACGGCCGCGGATCCGTTCAACTACGCCATCGTAGGCTCCCCCATCTTTATCAACCAGGCGGCGCTCGAACCGGATGGCCGGTCGGTGCTGCTGACCCTCGACAGCGCCCTCCCGGCGGACGCGGAGGCGGTCTTGGAGATCGGCTTCATCACCGACGCCGCGTTCAACCCGCTCGCCCCCGACCCCACCAGCGCCCCCTTCTCCGGCGTCGTCGGTTCGTCCACCGACCTCGCCGGCGCGGTGGTCAACCTCGAGGACGAGATCCTCATCGACGGCGAACTCCTCATCGACGGCGCGCCCGCCGGCGGGGTCCGCATCGACGGCCTCGGCGTCGACCGCCTCTTCTCGGTCGCCGCCACCGGCGACCTCACCCTGCGCGGCCTCACCCTCTCGGAGGGCGGCGGCCGTGGCGCGACCACCCCCGGCCGTGGCGGTGCGGTCTACATCGAAGGGAGCTTGATCGTCGAGGGCTGCTCCTTCTACGACAACCGCGCGGGCACGACCTCCCCCTTGGGGGGCGGCGCCATCTACAGCATCGGCTCGTCGGCGTCCCTCTCCGTGGCCCGCTCCACCTTCGCCCGCAACTCGGCCTACGAGGGCGGCGCGATCCGCAGCTTAAACTCGGCCTGCACGCTGACGAACTCCACCTTCACCGACAACACCGCGGTGATCGGCGGCGCCCTGTCCATCTCCAACAGCGGCCCCATCGTCAGCCTCACCCACCTCACGGTCACCGGGAACACCGCCTCGGTCGATCCGAGCAGACCCCTCTATGGCGGCGGAGGCGTCTTTGTCTTTGGGAGAGAACTGGTCCTTTCGAATTCCATCGTCGCGGGCAACGCCAGCTCCGTCAGTTCAGATCTGCAACAGTCGGGTCTCTCCACCCTCACCTCCGGCGGCGGCAACGTCATCGGCGACGGCGACGGCCTCACCTGGAGCCCGGCTGCCAGCGACCAGGTCGGCTCCGCCGCCGCTCCCCTCGACCCGCGCCTCGCACCGTGCTCCGACCGCGGCGGCCCCGTCGAGACGGTGGCGCTGCTCCCCCTCAGCCCGGCGCTCGACGCCGCGGTCGCGGTGCCCGGCCTCGACAACGACGCCCGCGGCTTCCACCGCACGCGCGGCAGCGCCCCGGACAGCGGCGCCTACGAGGCGCAGTCCGCCCCGTGGAGCGCCGGATTCAGCTTCGTCGGCGGCAACACGAGCGGCGTCTCCGGCACCCTCGCCGCCAACGAGGTCGCCGGCCTCCCGGACTCCGCCCAGCAGAACTGGAACAATCTCGCGGCCGACTACGACGGATCGAGCACCGGCTCCGCTCCGAACGCGGCGGGCCGCACCGACGCGGACGGCGCCACCATCCCCGGCCTGCGCCTCTGGTGGGACGCCCCCAACACGTGGGCGATCTCCGCCACCGTGCCCGACGGCGGCAGCCCCGACGGCAGGCTGATGAACGGCTACATCGACAGCAAGAACTCCGGCGACGGCCGCGCCGCCTTCGACCTGTACGCAAGCGCCACCCCGCAGCCCTTCTTCGCCCTCGACGGCCTCCCCGACGCCGCGACCCTCGGCGGCTACAAGGTCGTCCTCCACATCGACGGCGACGCCGCCAACGGCCGCACCGGCGAGTATTGGATCGCCTCGAACCGCTTCGGCAACCCCGCCGACGTCGCCGCCGAAACCGACCTCACCCCGCACCGCTTCATCCGCGATACCGCCACCTTCGCCGGCACCTACACCCTCGCGCCGGAGTCCGCCGACAGCGCCGCCGCGGCTGCCGACGCCAACGCCGCCGTCTTCCAAAGCCTCACCGAACCCGGCTTCACCGTCCGCGCCGAGGAGGTCGCCTTCCGCGCGCCGATCAACGCCGTGCAGGTCGTCCGCAACGAGATCGTCGTCGTCACCACCGCCGCCGACGAACTCGACCCGCCCGGCACCCTCGGCACCGGCATCTCCCTCCGCGAGGCGCTCCGCGACGCCGCCCCCGGCTCCGGCATCGTCTTCGACCCCGCCGTCTTCGACGGGAGCCCCGCCGCCACCATCGCCCTCGACGCCGACAAGCCGGAGCTTGTCGTGGACAAGCGCCTCACCGTCGATGCCCGCGCCCTCCCGGGCCGCCTCACCGTCGATGCCGCCGCGGACGCCGCGAACCAGAAGCGGGTGATCAACGTGGCGGTCGGGGGTGACCTGACTCTTCTCGACGCCACCCTGACTGGTGGGTTCGCGGAGTTTTCCTCCGGAGGAGCCATCGGCAACTTCGGCCACACCGCGATCCTCGGCTGCCGCCTCACCGGAAACACCGCCCGCTTCGGCGCCGCCGCGACCAGTTACTCGGGTTTTGCCCCGGTCCGCTTTCTCGCCCGCAACTGCGAGATCGATGGCAACTACGCCGTCGCGAATGGTGCCAGCCTGCTCAACTGGGGCACGGGGGGCAGCCCCGCCGAGATGTCCGTCGAGGCGTGCTCCATTCACCACAACGAAGCAGAATCCGTAGCGGGAGGGCTATATAACTATTCGTTCGACGGTGCCGCCTCGCTCACCGCCGTGCGATGCTCCATCGCCGACAACCTCGCGAACGGCAGCAACGGCGCCGGCGGTGGCGTGCTCAATTTCGCAGGCTCAAGTTCCGCAGTCTCTCATGTGACTCTCCAGCATTGTACCATCGCCGACAACGCCTCCACCACCTCGGGCGGCGGGATCTTCAACCGGGGATCGGCCGGCGGCACAGCGACCCTCGACCTCGCCAACACCATCGTCGCCCGCAACAGCGCACCGAACGGCCCCGACGTCTTCCTCGAGGGCACCGCGACCTCCCTCGGTGGCAACCTCATCGGCAAGACCGACGGCTCCGGCACCACCGCCTGGCTCGCCTCCGACCTCACCGGCACCGGCGCCGCCCCGCTCGACCCCGGCCTCGCCCCGCTCGGCGACTACGGCGGCCCGGCGCCCACCATGGCCCTCCTCCCCGGCAGCCCCGCGCGCGACGCCGCCCTGGCCGACCCCGCCCACCGCATCGACCAGCGCGGCTTCCCCATCGTCGGCGCCCCGGACACCGGCGCTTACGAGGCCGGCACCGCCGGCGACTTCGCCGCCTGGGCCTGGGAGACCACCGGCATGGCCCTGCCCTTCGGCGGCGACCTCGACGGCGACGGCGAACCGGACGGCGTCGAATACGCCACCCGGCGCCAGGCCGGCGTGCCCGACGCCCCGCTCGGCCCGACCCTCAGCGCCCTGCCCGCCGGCACGGGCTTCACCTTCCGCGTCAACCTCGCCGCCCGCGACATCCGCTACGTGCTCTGCCGCGGCAGCGACCTCCTCGGCTGGACCCCCGTCTATACCTTCGACCCCGCCACCGGCGCGGTGACCGAAACCGGCGTCGACGGCTTCGAGGACCTCATCGCCGGCCTCATCACCGTCACCGACCCCGCCGCCGACCCGAGGCTGTTTTGGAAGCTCCGCATCGAGGAACTCGACTGAGATTCGCATCTCGGGGGATCTCACCAAACGAGCATCCGCCGACCGAGGCGCAGGCATCCCCCCTGAAGGCTCAGCCCGAATCGCCCGCCCATTCGCCTCGGCGGCGTCGCGCCATCGTGGTGCTGATTCTCAGTCGCCAACGCCCCCCTAACCGCCGAACCCCGCTCGGAGCGGTCACCGTAGCTCGTCATTCCAATGTCGAGTCGCGCGACTTCTCCGATCTCGACTTTCGAAGATCGAGCTTCCTCCCGCCTCGAATCCAGCGACCGCCGATACGAAGCCTCAGCCGGAAACGGATGGCGGAGCCGAGAATCTTGCCGCGGCCATCTGCACCACAGCCGAAAGCTGGGTGACTA
This sequence comes from Verrucomicrobiia bacterium, assembly GCA_030430255.1. Taxonomy (GTDB): domain Bacteria; phylum Verrucomicrobiota; class Verrucomicrobiia; order Verrucomicrobiales; family DEV007; genus JAUIGD01. The sequence goes on along the minus strand of JAUIGD010000297.1, from coordinate 235 downwards.
GGAGCCTGTCGGACTTAGTTTGCGGGGCCACCGCGCGCGGGTTCTGGCCGGAGGGTGACGCGTTTTCTCCCCGCGGGCGGGGCCGGCTCGCGATATTGACCATGCCGAGCCCCCGGGGCTTCCCGGGCGGGCTTGGCGACCTGCCCCGGCCTGCGGGGCGCCGCACTACGCGGCCAGAGCGCCCATCCCCGCCATCTTCGCGGGGGCGCGGAGGTTGAAGAGACGCCGCAGGTTG
>JAUIGD010000296.1 GCA_030430255.1 Verrucomicrobiia bacterium | reverse complement strand
CGACGCCGCCCCCGAATACGGCGACCCGGAGCTCGCCGACATCCTCACCTACGTCCGCAACGCTTGGGGCAACCAGGCCTCCACCGTCGCGACCAAAGACATCGAGAACGCCCGCAAGACCGCCAAAGACGGCCTCTACACGCCGCAGGACTTCGAGTAGCGCGGATCCCTTCATCAACCCGCGGGCGATCCTCCGGGTTTACCCGCACGGCGCTCGGTTGAGGACAGGCATCGAAGGGGGGCAGCGCTTCGGTGCCCGCTCGCTTGGAGCCCGTGGGGCATCCCAGACGTCCCGGTGGCCCGGCGCGACGGGTTTCATAACGGGATCCTTCCGGCGCTTCGCTCGTCAGAATGACACCGCACTTCCTTGGAAGGGATGGAGGCCATCCCCACACACCGCCCTGACCGCCCTCTACACCGCAGCGCTGTCACCCTGAGCAACGCGAAGGGCCTCTCACCGCGGTCCGCGTCTCCGGAGCCATCCGTGTTGCATGCCCCCCGCCCCTCCAAGCCCGAATGGCAGTAGGTTGAGGTGGGGCATGGACGGGGAAGCGTCTCCTTGCCCGCCCGCTTCGCACCCGGCAGGCCATCCGGGACGTCCCGTTGGCCCGGCGCGACGGTTTCATAACGGGATCCTTCCGGCGCTTCGCTCGTTAGGATGACACCGCACTTCCTTGGACGGGATGGAGGCCATCCCCATACACCGCCCTGACCGCCCTCAACACCGTAGCGCTGTCACCCTGAGCAACGCGAAGGGCCTCTCACCGCGGTCTGCGTCTCCGGAGCCATCCGTGTTGCATGACCCTAGCCCGGATCGATCACCACATCCGCAGGCGAGGTGCCGCCAGTCGTTGATGCTGAGTAGGCGGCGGCAGGGATCGGCGCTGTGGCTGGGTGAACACCCTGCCCGAGCCGATCCCAACGCCAACACCCTCAGCATCAACGAGGGCAAGCCGCAGCCCGGAGCTTGGTGATCGATCCGGGCTAGCGCCCCCCGGGGGCCGGGGCACTTCGGTGCGCGCTTGCCATGGTAGCAGCCAGGGTCTCCTGAAGCGAGCATTGATCCCATTTTCCGACTCAAGCCGCCGAGAACTCGGCACACCAAGCTCTTTCCTCCTCGCCCGGACCGGACCAGCCAGGCTGCCCCGGGGCTCGGCGCTGTTCGCCGAACCCCGGAGCCCACCGGCAGTCGGGCTACGCGAGGTACCAGACGACGATGTTCGCCGAGCGGGCGTCGGCGTTGTCGAAGGTCAGGTGAGCATGGTAGGCCTGCTCGTCCGTCAGCGTCTCGTTGAAGAACTTCGTCGCGTCGGCAAGGATGTCGTCGTAGCCGGTCGTGGAAGAATAAACCTGTGCCTTCCAGGTGTTCCCGGGGATGGCCGGCGGGTCGGCGGGAGGCGCTCCCGCCGAGATATATGCCCCCCGAGCGTCCTTGTTCTGCTGGTTCGACACTCCGATCTTCGCCGTCGGCCGCTCCTTGTCGGACAGCGCGTTCAGGCTCTTCTGCAGGGCGCTGACCGCATCGGATTCCGAATAGTCGCTGACCATGGTGGATCTCCAATTGTATGCACTCATCTTTTCTTTGTTGTTGTTGTTTTGTTTTGGGTTCGGAAGGGAATGTTGGGATCCCTTCGTCCTCCCGTGCGTCGCCCAGCACAAAACCGCGCCAGCCGGAGGCCAGTTTTTGATGGGGCACCGATCATTCAGCCCGGATCGATCACCACCTCCGCAGGCGAGGCGCCGCCCTTCGTTGACGCTGAGTGGGCGGCGGCAGGGATCGGCGAAGCGGCTGGGTGAACACCCTGCCCGAGCCGGTCACCACGCCAACGCCCTCAGCGTCAACGAGAGCAAGCCGTAGCCCGGAGCTTGGTGATCGATTCGGGCTAGATTTGCCCGGCGCCGTGGAGGGCTTTGGTGAGGTCGCCCTGCCGCGCCAACAAGGTCTGGTAGGTGTCCACCGCCCCGGCGCTGGGCTGACAACGGGTGGACTCGTCGAGCTCGACGTGACGGGCACAGAGTGCGGTGAAGGCCATCTTGCCTTCGGCGGCGCAGTAGGCAGCCTGAATCGCAGCACCGAGCGCTGCCCCCTCGGCGGTCGCCAACGCGACCACAGGCGTGGCGAACACGTCGGCGGCGATCTGCCGCCAAGCGGCGCTCTTGCTGCCGCCGCCGGTGAGGCGGATCTCGCTCGGCTCGACGCCCATCGCGCGGAAGCGCTCGAGCCCGTAGGCGAGGCCGAGCGTGGCGCCCTCCATCGCCGCGCGGGCGACGTTGCCGGGCGTGAGGTTGTCGGTGCGGATGCCGTGCAGGACGCCGCTGCCGTCGGGGAGGTTCGGGGTGCGCTCGCCGTTCAGATAGGGGAGCAGGCAGAGGCCACCCGCACCCGGCTCGGATGCGTCGACCGCCGCCTCGAGGTCGGCGATCTCCATGCCGAACAGCGACCGCGCCGCCTCGGTCACCACCGTCACGTTCATGGTGCAGACCAAAGGCAGCCAGGCGTCGGCGCTGTCGCAGAACGCCGCCACCTCGCCGCCGGCGTCGATGGCCGGCTCTGCGGCAACCCCGTAGAGCGTGCCGGAGGTGCCGAAGCTGGCCGTGATCACGCCGGGCTCCACATTGCCCGTGCCGATCGCACCCATCATATTGTCCCCGCCGCCGGCGCTGACGACAACCTCGCTGCCCACCCCCCATTTCTCCGCGAGTTCGCCCCGCAGCGGCCCGTGCGGCGCGAGCGAGGAGCCGAGCGCCGGGAACATCTCGGCGGCCCGCTCATCGACGAAGTCCAGCAATGGCGCGCACCAGGTCCGCGTCCTCACGTCGAGGGCGCCCGTCCCCGAGGCGTCGCCATACTCCATGCGCTTGATCCCGGTGAGCCAGAAATTGATGTAGTCGTGCGGCAGTAGCACGTGCCGGACTTTGGCAAAATTCTCCGGCTCGTTCTGTTTCAGCCACAGCAGCTTCGGGATCGTGTAGCCCGGCAACACGGCGTTGCCCGCCAGTTCGATGAGACCCGCCACGCCGCCGAACTCCGCCGCGAACTGAGCGCACTGGTCTGCGGTCGAGGTGTCGCACCAGAGCTTTGCCGGGCGCACCACCCGGTCGTCGCCGTCGAGCACGACCAAGCCGTGCTGCTGGCCGCTGACGCCGATGCCCGCGACCTCGCCGCGACGCTCACCGAGCAGGGCGAGCACCTCACCGACGCTCGCCTCGACAGCGGCGATCCAGTCGGACGGATCCTGCTCCAAGTGCCCGGCGGGCAAGCCTTCGACCAACCCGTAGGCGCGCTGGGCACCGGCCAAAATCTCACCCGAATCGCCGTCGAGGGCGATCGCTTTGGTGCTCTGAGTTCCACTATCGATTCCTATGAAAATCATGGTTTGTTAGCAGTTAAGGCGTTGCGCGGCGCCAAGCATGGTGCAAGCTATGCCGGGTGAAAAGCCGAATCTGGTGGCGGTGCGGCTCCGAGCGATGCCGCACCGTGACCGATCGAGCATCTCACGCCACCTCTAGCCGTCGCCCCCAACGCCCGGCGTCCACCCGAGCCACTCCCCCCTACCCATCAATGGATTTCGACTGGTTAGATGTCACATTCGACCTGAGCAAAGTCACGCCGAAAGAGATCGAGGAAGCCTTCGAAGACCCGTTCGCCGTCCGGCTCATCCCCGAGTCGGGATACGGCGAGGACGAGGCGCGCTACTTTTGTCTCGGCCGCTCGGTCGGCGGCCGGCCGCTCTTCAACGTCTTCTGGACGGATGGCAAGCGCTACCGCGTGCTCATGTCCCGCGAGATGACGAAAGAGGAGGAGGGCTTCTACGAGCGCCGCAACGCCCAACTCGTTTAGCGCCTCCACCCCAATATCCCATTCCCATGCAGACCATCAACGACTGGGCTGAGATCCCCGAGTTCGAAGACGAAGAGGAGGAGGCGAAGTTCTGGGCCGGCAATCAGCTCGGCCCGCGGCTGATGAACGCCTCCATCCACCAGCCCGACTCGCGCGAGTCGACCACCATCACCCTGCGCTTCGACCCGCGCATGCTCGCGCGCATCAAGCGCATCGCCCGCTCCCGCTTCCTGAACTACCAAAGCATGATCAAGCAGTGGCTCAGCGAGCGCCTGGAAGACGAAATCAAGTAGCGGGCAACGCACATGCTCTATCCGCGTGAATCGCTCGCGGTCTGCGAAGGCGACGGCGATATCGCAGCAACCGCCAACGCCCACGTCGGAATCGAACTGTTTCTTCACGCGCTGTGGGCGCTTGGCTGGCTCACTGGCGCTGCGTTCGCAGTGGCTGCCCTCGCCGGATTCCTCTCTCCGGAGACCTTGTCCACTGGGCTGAGGGGGTTCCTTTGGTTCTGGCTCGTGGGTTGGCTTGTAGGCGGGGCATTCCTCCTGAGAAGCGTGCTGTCCCGCATTTTCTCCAGGCTGGAGATCATCGCGGACGATCACGGGTTCGACGCCCGGAGAGTCTATCCCTGGTTCCAAACCTCGAAAACGGTCGCGTGGAGCGACCTTGTTGGTGTCGCCGAATTCTCGGCACCCCGGAAGATTTACCGAGGAGTCATGCTTTACACTTCAAACGGTGCCGCAGTACTCGACAACTACCTGAGTTCGGATTCCTGCCAACAACTCATCGCCGCCATCGAATCCGCGCGCCCCACCGCCCTCGCGACGGAAACGGCAGGATCATAGTCTCCCCTTCACGGCACAGTTCGATCAGGGGCGCCGCCCAAGCCCGAAACTCGGGTGCCTCCGGTCATGTCGAAGCACAACGAGGAACACCGATTCTCCATCGACCTCGTACAGCAGATGGTAGGGAAATTTTCGAAGATTGACTCTCCGCAGACCACAACGATCAAAGTGGTGCCCCTCCGGGTTGAGCATGATCGATGCGAGAACGGAATCGAGTTCGATCCAAAACGCGGAAAGCACGCGCTCTGAGATCTCTGCGTAGTATAGCGCGACCTCCCGGATGTCTTCTGCGAGCTTTGGATGACGAATGATCTCCACCGGCTCACTCCCGCCCACAGGCCTTCCAAAACTCAGCCTCCGAGAGCCCCTCTACCGCCCCAGTTTTGAGTTCGCCAACGCGACGCAACGCTTCGTCATCATCGACACGATGAGGATCTCGATCCAGTTCATCGAGAAGCGATGACACCAACTCAACCCGGCCAGATGAATCAAGCTTTGACGCCTCCTTTAGGATTTCTGTGACTTGAGACATGGCAAGAGTATAAGGTGGCATACGGTCGACTGCCACCACTTCGTGCTCCGTCGAGAGCGTCAAGCCGCCTCGTTTCACGGGTATTCACCCCTCATCCATAGGAGGCAGGCAGCCCGCCGATGCTCCGCGCGTTCTTCTCCGCGGTATTCCGCTTCTCCTCACTGCTCCATGCTCGGATCAGCGTCCAAGCCCGCCGAACTCCGAACTCCGAACTCCGAACTCCGCATTCCCCTTGCCTCGCCGCCTGAACGCCTCAGGGTAGGCGCCCGTGGCTGACCGCTCCGAAAACGCCTCGATTCGCCCGCTCGCCCTGCTGCTGTGCGCCGCCCAGCTGGCGCTGGCGATCTTCGTCTTGTGGCGCTTCGAACTCGCGCCCACCGGGCACCCGGGTTGGCCGGGCTTGAATCCCGGCACCGGCCTCGGCGGCCTGCTGTTCGGCACCGTCCCGCTGTTCATCCTCCACGCCCTGATCCCGCTCGGCTGGCGCCGCCCGCTGATGCTGGTCGCCTGCGCGGCCTTGCTGATCCACTTCCTCGGTCCCACGGCCGGCGCCTACACGCTCGGCTGCGGCGCGGCACTGGTCGGGCTCTGCCACCTCCCCTGCGCGTTCCGCTGGCGGGTGGTGGCGGTGTTGGTCGCCGCCGCCTTCTTCGCCGCGGCCCGCGGAGGCTTCGTCGAGGGCAACCGCTACCTCGCGCTCGCCGTGCCGGTGCTCGGCGCGATCTTCATGTTCCGGCTGGCAATCTACCTCTACGACATCCGCAACGAGCGCCCCGGCGAGGCCTCGGTCGCCGACCGCCTGAGCTACTTCTTCCTCCCGCCGGCACCGCTGTTCCCCTTCTTCCCCACCCTCGACTCACGCGTCCACCTGCGTTGCTTCTATGCCCGGCCCGCCTTCGAGATCTACCAGACCGGGCTGTTGTGGATCGCCCGCGGCATCGTCCACCTGCTGCTCTACCGCCTCGTCCACCACTTCTACAGCCCGGCCGCCGACAGCGTGCACGACCTCGCCGGGGTCGCCTCCTTCTGCCTGTCCGGCTACCTCATCTACCTGCACGTCTCAGGCCTCTTCCACATCATCGGCGGCCTGCTGCGGATCTTCGGCTACGACCTCCCCGAGACGCACCGGCTCTACTTCTTCGCCTCCGGCTTCAGCGACTACTGGCGGCGCATCAACATCTACTGGAAGGACGTGATGGCGAAGCTGGTGTTCTTCCCGACCTACTCGGCGCTGCGCCGCACCGGCTGGGGCAACACCGGCAAGGTCGCCGCCGCCACCGCCGCGGTGTTCGCCGCCACCACCGTCCTCCACTCCTACCAGATCTTCTGGCTCAAAGGTCGCTTCGTCATCCACGAGACCGACTACTGGTTCTGGGGCATCCTCGGCCTGCTGGTGGTCGCCAACACCCTCTGGGAACAAAGCCCGGCCGTCCGGCAGCGACGCCTCGCCGCCGCGGCGACGCCACACGGCGGCGCGGGTTTCCGCCCCTTGCAGGCGCTCTCGCTGGCCCTGCGCACCGCCGCGATGTTCGCCTTCCTCTGCCTCCTGTGGGCGATGTGGAACAGCCAGACCATGGCGCGCTTCCTCGACGTCCTCGCCCAAGCGGCCAACGCCCCGCCCTCCCAGATCGCGGCCCTGCTCGGCCTGTTCGCGCTCGCGATCGCGCTCGGTGTCGCCGGCCAATGGCTCGCCTCCCGCGGGCTCGACCTCCTCCCCGAGCGCCCGGGGCCGCTGCGCTCGGTCCTGTCGACGGCCCTCCCGCTCGCCGTTTTAGCAAGCCTTTGGATCTACCACACCGAGCGCGGGCTGGCGGGTGAGTTCGGCGCCAAGTTCGACGCCGTCCACCGCGACTTCCCCAGCGCCAACGACCAGATGATGCTCGAGCGCAGCTACTACGAGTCCATCCTCGGCGGCGCGGCCGACAACGGCGCCGCCGAGGAGGGCGATGTGAAGGACTTCACCGACGACCTTCGCGAGGTGCTCTACAAAGAACGCCACCCGCAGTCGATCGTCTGGGGGGCCAAGTGGAGCACCAACGCCTGGCGCATGCGCGACCGATGGTATCCCAAACACAAGCCCGCCGGCACCTTCCGCATCGCCCTCTGCGGCGCCTCGTACGCCATGGGCCGCGGCGTGAACGACGGCGAGAACTTCGAGAGCGTCCTCGAGGAACGCCTGCGGCGCGAGGGCGCGGAGGTCGAGATCCTCAACTTCTCGATGTCCGCCACCGGCACCACCCAGCGCCTCGCCGACCTCGAGCTGCGCATCCTCGACTTCCAACCCGACGCCTTCTTCCTCGTCTGTCACCGCGACGAGGCCGACCGCAACGTGCGCAAGATCGCCGAGGTGATCGCCTACGGGAAGGCCGACCTCACCTTCGACTTCCTGAAGGACATCGTCGCCCGGTCCGGCGCCCGGCGTGGCGGCGATACCGCCGAGATCACCCGGGCGCTGAAGCCCTTCGAGGACGAGATCCTGCGGCGCACCTACGAGCGCCTCGCCGAGGTCTGCGCCCGGAACGGCATCCGCCCGCTGTGGGTCTACCTGCCCATGATCCGCACCGCCGACCGGCCGACCTTGGCCGAGCCCGGCAAAGCCGTCGCCGAGGCCGCCGGCATCGCCACCCTCGTCCTCCCGAACCCCTACGGCGACCGCCCCGTCGAAGAGCTCGCCGTCAGCGCCACCGACTTCCACCCCAACGCCGACGCCCACCGGAGCATCGCCGAGGTGCTCTACCGGGAACTGAAGGCGC
>JAUIGD010000295.1 GCA_030430255.1 Verrucomicrobiia bacterium | reverse complement strand
ATTGCGAGACCTCGAACTCGACCACGGAGACGAGCTTCTCGGCCGCCCCCCGCATCTTCCGGGGCAGCTTCACCTCCAACCTGCCCATCTCCACCCCGGGCAGGCCGTCGAGGAGGCGCGGGTCTTTGACCTGGAGCTTGAGCACCGTGCTGAACCAGCCCTTCTCGAGCTCGATGAGCTCGACGTCGCCCATCCCCAGTTCGGCCGTCTGGAGCTTGTTCTGGGTGCGCGTGAAGGTGCGGTCGCGGAGCTTCCAATGCACGAACAGCGTGCCGTCGGCGTAGCGGATCTTCCCGTCGACGTCGAGGCGCCCGAGGGAATCGACCGCGGGCTGGTCGAACTCAATGCTCGCTTCGTCGTGGATGGGCATGCCCCGCACTTTAGAAACGAACGCCGCCATGACAAGCGCCACCCGTGGCATCGGCGTCCCGCCGATGTCCGTGCCGGAGGCGTCCCGCCTCCGCGCCGAAACCGACCCCTGCCCGCAACTCCGCACTCCGCACTCTCCCTATCCCTGTTTGACCCCCGACTTCACCGCCACCGGCGGCTCCCCTTCCCCCGCCTCCTCGACGGGCAGGACGTTGATCTGCACATCGACCGGCACCGATCGCAGGCCGGCGATAATCTTCTCCAACTGCTCCACCGTCTGCGCGCCGAGCGTCTGCGGGCGCGCATACGATGCCCCGGCCGCCCCGATCGTCTCGCGGATGTCCTCGAGCCCCTTTTGGAACGCGCCCAGCGCCCCGACCACCCGGGTCACGGGATCCTCGTCGCCCCCACCGAGCAGTTGCCGGCGGGCGAAGGTCCTTTTGATCTCCGCCCACCGCTCCGCCTCCTCGGCGCTCAGCTTGCCCTCCATCTCGCGGAACTTGAGCAGGTTGGCTTCGGCGCCGCTGGTGAGGGTCTGCGCCTCGCCCTCGTAGTGTTCGTCGATCAGCGCCTCCACCTCCTCGTCCGTCATTAGCGACTGCACCTTCTCCGCGATGCGGTTCATGTTCCGGTAGCTGCCCTGGAGCTTGAAGGCCGGCTCGGTCCGGTAGGCGTCCTCCTGCGCGGCGCTGCGGATATACTCCTCGTTCACCCGCAGGATGGTGTCGCGCACCCGCAGCAGCTTCTTCACCACCGAGGTCATCTCCTCGAGTTCGTCCGCGGTGTAGGAACCCTCGAACTCCACCCCTTCGGCGCTGCCGTTCTCGGCGATCCGCATCACCCCGCGCACGTCCTTGGCCGCGCGCGCCGCGAGCTTCGCCAGCGCCGCGTTCGAGGTCAGCGCGTTCTCAACATAGCTCTCTTCAAACGCGCTCCCGTGCTCGCCCAAGATGTCGCCGAGGTTGTAGGTGTCGGCACGGTTCGCGAGCATGTCCGGGATGCGGAACTTGCCGCCGCTCTCCGTGTAAGGGTTCCCGGCCATGACCACCGCCACCTTCTTGCCGCGCAGGTCGTAGGTGCGCGCCCTGCCGTTGTAGACGCCCTCGATCTTCCGCTGCGCGTCGCACAGGGAGATGAACTTCTGCAAAAACTCCGCGTTGCAGTGCTGGATGTCGTCGAGGTAGATCATCACGTTGTCCCCCATCTCCAGCGCCAGGTTCAGCTTCTTCACCTCCTCCCGCGCGCCCGCGTCCGGCGCCTCCGCGGGGTCGAGCGAAGTCACGCCGTGCCCGAGCGCAGGGCCGTTGATCTTCATGAAGGTCACGCCCAAACGCTGCGCGATGTATTCCATGAGCGTCGTCTTCCCGTAGCCCGGCGGGGAGACGAGCAGAAGCAGCCCCATCCGGTCCGTCCGCGTGTCCTCGCCGGCGACGCCCATCTGCTTGGCCAGGTTGTCCCCCACCAGCGGCAGGTAGACTTCGTCCAACAGACGGTTGCGCACGAAACCGCCCATCACCCGCGGCTTGAACTCGCCGAGCCGCAGCGCCGCCCGCTCCTCCGCCGCCAGCCGCGTCTTCAGCTCGCTAAACTCCGTGAAGCGCGGCACCGCCTCGCGGCAGAAGCGGCGCAGCCGCGACGAGAAGTCGAGGTAGTCGAGGCGGTAGCCCTCGCCCCCGAGCGAGGGGTGGGTCCCCGCCAGCGGCGGCAGCTCGCGCACCAGCTGGACCTCCGCCGCCCCGGTGACCTTGCCCCCTTGCAAGACCAGCCACGCCGCCTCCGGCAGGAAGCGGCCCGCCTGGCTGCCGAGCGCCGCCGAGACCCATTCCGCCTCGGCCGCGAACCGGGAGACCGCGTCGCCCGCCAGCGCCGCGGTGGCCTCCGCGTGGCGCTTGGTCAGCCGCTTCGAAGTCAGGGCCTTGCGGAATTTTGCCGACAGCGCCGCCGCCTCCGCCGAAGCGACCGGGCTGCCCGGCCCCGCCAGCTCCTCGGCCAGGTACTCCGCGGCGGTCGCCGGATCGGCGCCTCGCAGCGCCGCGAGCGCTTCGCCGCGCCCCTCGACGAAAGCCCCGATCTTCTCCGCCAACTGCCCCGCATAGCGGCCCAGCGCCTGCGGGACGGGCGCCAGCGCCGCCGCGGTCCCCAGCGACCGGAGCCGCGCCCCCAGCAACTCCCGCTCCGGCGCCTCCGCCCAACTCTCCCAGAAGAGCAGCCCCAATACCCGATCGGCGGGCGGGTAGCGGAGCAACCCAGCCTCGGCGTGCATCGGCAGCAAGGCCTCCAAGATCGCCGCCGCGTCGCGATCGTGGACGCCCTTGGTGTAGCCTTCGGCGTAGCGCGGGGCGATGATCGCCGCGACCTCGGCGGCCAAGCCCTCGCCCTCCGCGCGCTCCGCCGGCCCCTCGTTGAGGAAGAGCCAAGCGAGGTACTCGGCGCGGTACACCTGCTCGCTCTCGCTGACCACCGACTGCCCCCAAACCGCTTCCGCCGCCGACAGCCGCTCGTCGTCGATCCGTTCGAAGAACTCCGTGCCGCCGAGGTGGAAACAAAGTTGGCCGCCCCGGGGCACCACGCTCAACTCGAGTTCCTGCCGGTTCACGTTGAACCGGTGGCGCCCCAGCTTGATGACCGCGCCGCCCTCGTCGAACAGGTCCTGCTTGTCCTTGAGCGCCCGCACGGCGTCTTCCCGCGCCGCCTTCAACCGCGTGGCGACCTCGTCGGCCTTGACCGTCTCGCCCAATTCGCTCAGCGCCGCCACGACGTCGCGCACCTTGGCGACCATCACGTCACCGGCGAAGTAGCCGTGGATCTCGTTGATCTCGCCGAAGCCCTCGAGGCGCCGGCGCATGCCGGCGAAGATCCGGTCGGCCGAGGCGAACAAGGCCGCCGCCCGCCGCCCGCGCGCCTCGAGCAGGACCTGCTTGCGCGTCTCGAAGGCGTCGTAGATCGCCTCCCGCTTCTCCCCGAGCTCCGCCGCGTAATCCTCAAACTCTCCGAAACGCCCCTCCAGCTCCTCCAGCGACACCATCGCCTTGGTGAGGTATTCCTCACATTTCTCCGGCGTCTCGCAGAGGTCGAGGTAGCTCTGCACCGCCTGCTCGAGCAGCTTCAGCCCGGCGCCGAACTGCGCCGCCCCCTCGCTCTTCGCCAACTCCTTGCGCCGCGCTTTGACCGACGCCCGCACCGCGTTGAGTTCGGCGTAGATCCCGGAGATCGCGTCGATGATCGCGGTCGCCTGGGTCGCGTCTTCGATCTTCAACCCGCCGACGACCTCGATGAGCATCTCCAACTCGCCGCCCGCCCCCGCCAGTTCCTCCCCGATCACTTCGGCCTCGGCGACCTTCCCCAGCGCCTCCACACGCCCCTTCTGCTCCTCGACAGCCCGCCGGTACGGGTCGAGCGCCTCATCTTGCAGAAGGAAGGCCGCGCAGGCCTCAGACACCTTTTCCGTCGCGGCGGCCACCTCCGCCTCCAGCGCCTCGGCGGCTGGCAGGTCGGCGTAGTGCATCTCCCGCAGGCCGATCACCTCGCCGCGCAGCGAACGCAGCTCCGCCAGGCGGTGCACGAAGCCGAGGATGTCGTCCGGCCGTTGATGCGAAGCCGCCGAAAGCACCTTGCGCGCCCGCCCCCCGACCTCCGCCGCCGCGTCCGCCGCCGCCCGGCGCTGCCGCTGGACACGGTCGAACTCATCGATCGCCGAACCCGCGGCGCCGCGGATCAACTCGAGCGGTTCGCGCAGGTTCCCCGCCTCCTCGCGCGCGACCCAGAAGTAGGCGTCGCAGATGTCGCCGGCCTTCTTCGCCAGATCGACATAGAGGTCGGCGTACGTGTCGTCCTTGCCCAGCAAGGTCAACACCTCGCCACACTCGGCCATGCAGCGGACGATGTCGGCGTTGCCGATCTTCGCCAGGTAGGAGTCGTCCTCCCCCCCGCCGGCCGCTGCGGCCTCGGCCGTGTACGGGGTGCGCCAGGCCTGCAGGGCGTGGTGCTTGTTCGGCTGCTCCTCACAACGGAAATAGATCAGCTCGCCGCTGTCGAAGAGGCTGTAGCCGTTGCAGACGATCGGTTGGTCGACCTTCTGCGCGATCAGGTTGTACGGCATCAGCACGTACTCGCCGCCGCGGCGGTTGTAGAACACGTAGAGGAAGTCCTCGCCGTTGGCCGAGGCGATGCGGCGCTCGAAAACCATCTGGTCGAGGCCGTTGGAGAAGATCTTCGTCTCGCCGGTCTGGAGATGGTAGCCGTCGGCGAAGATGATCCCGTGGCCGTCCGGCAGCAGCACGCAGGAGTTGCGGATCGAGTCGATCCGGCGCACGGAGACCGTCTTCTCGTTGAAGACGAGGATCCGCTCATCGCGCTCCTGGTAAGGCTTGATCCTGAGCAGGATCAGCGAGCCGACGGCGGCGTAGAAGGTCTCGGCGTCGTCGAGGGTCTGGTCGGCGTTCTCGACCGGCTCCGAATAGATCCCCTGGCCGCTCTCGGTGTTGTCCTCCACCTTGACGGTCAAATCCCCGCCCACCGCCTCGACGAACACCCGGTCCTCGATCGAGATATGGGGGAAGGCGCCGTCGCGGTGCATGTCGCGATGGGCGCGCGTCCACTCGAACTCCTGCTGCGGCGGGAAGACATACTCGTGGTCGAAGCGGTTGCCGAGGTACTCGAGCGTCCCGTCGCCGGCGCGGAGGAACTTGAAGGTCTTGAGATCGTCCACCCCCTTCCCCACCCGGAAGGCCATGAACAGGTGCGCCCCGCGCACCATGAACTTCACGAAGAGCGTCTCTTTGTAGTACTTGTAGAGGTAGGCGAAGTCGTCGGCGAATCCGCCCCCGCCCAACAGGTCGCCCAGCGGCACCTCGTGGAAGGTGTGCGCCTCGCGGTCGTAGCGATAGGCCGAGAACACGTCCGACAGTTCGGTCGTCGACTTCAGCCCCAGCTGGACATTGTAGCCGAACAGGAACATGTCGCCGCCGACGGCGATCATGTCGCGCGGCACACAGGCGTTCGCCGTCGTCACCCGCTCCGTGGCCACGAGCTCCGTCCCCGACGCACCGAAGATCGCCTGGCGCGCCTCGTTGAGCGCCGAGAGGCGCGAGCGCAGCTCACCCGCCCCGCGCTCCAAGCGCGCGCGGATCACCTCGTAGGCGCCGCCCTCGAGCTGCGCCTGGGGCTCGGGTTGTTCGTCCTCAGCCATCGTCTTGAGAAATGAAACGCGAGCACCCCGCCGACAGGACGGAGCGCGAGCGTCCCGCTCGCACCATCGCACGCCTAGTAGCTTCCATCAGCGTACGCCTCCTTCTTAGTATCCTTCCGACGCGATTCACGGGCACTGCTCCAAGGCCATTGCTCCGCTCGCTCAACAAGTTCAGCCTTCACGGGGTTTTCATGCACATAGCGCACGGTGGCCTCCAACTGTTCGGAGTTGCGGACGAACCGATCGAAGTAGTCCCGCGCCCAAAACGCACCGCTCATCCCGAGTACCTCGTTGCACTTCTTCGCCGTGAAGCTCTTCCAAGAGTGAACGATCTTTCCAAGCGGCCAGCCATTCACCTGCTCGGCGACGACGTGCACGTGGTTGGGCATCACCACCCATGCGAGAAGGCGATATCTCTCACCATCGAAATGGATCAGCGCCTCCTCGACAATACGGGCCGCCTCGACGTCCAACAACCAGCAGGCGCCTCCGCCCCGATTGAGTTCCGCCTCGACCTTCCCTCGCACCCACTTCCCGTCGCTCCGAACGCTCTCCCGAACTTCCACGGGCAGGGAATCCGCGAGACGGAACGTGATGCCCTGAATCAACTCTGCGTTGTCGAAATGCGGAAGGTAACCCCTTGTGTGCCATCCGCGATGGATCAACTGCTCATGGTCCGCCCTCCGCTCGGCCATGAGCCGAGCCATCTTCCCAAGGCGCGCATCGACAGCGGCGGGACTCATATCGGCTCCTCCCGACTTGTCCGTTGCGCATCTGTTCGTCGTATCGGCCATCGATTCTGCTGCGTCATTGAAGTTGCGAAGTCTCCCGCCATGCGAGCGGGACGCTCGCGCTCATTCACCCCAACTTCTCCAGCACCGCCCCGGCCTTCTCGCCGCCGAGGCCGAAGCGCTCCGCGGCGCCGAGCAGGCCCTTCAGCTTGCCCGTCGTCGCCTCGTCGGGCGCCCCCTTGATCATCTGCCCGAGCAGCGCGCTGACGGTGAGGTTCTTCAGGTCCTCGCTGTCGATGCCGAAGCGGTCGACCCACTCCGCGACCTGCCCTTTGAAGTAGTCGGGGTCGCCGTTGAAGAAGGTGTCGCGCACGTCGGTCAAGGTCCGGCTGGCGCCCACCGCGCGGTCGACCGCCTTGCCGGTCGTCACCGCGCGGGTGATCTTGTCGAAGAAGGCCGACTCGCCGCCGACGATATCGATCTTCGCGTGCTTGAGCGCCTCCGACACCACCTTGGCCTGCTCGGCGGCGATCAGGCGCTGGACGTCAATCTCGGCGAGCTCGACCGCCTTCTCCTTCTCGAGCCGGAGTTTGAATTCCTCGTGGCCCTGGCCGGCCTCTTCGAAGAGCTTCATCGCCTCGGCCTTCTGCTCGATGCCCTCGGCCTCGGCCTGGGCCTTCGCCCGCACCACCTCCGCCTCGCCCAAGCCGACCGCCGCCGATTCCTTCGCCGTCGCGTCGGCCAGCATCTTCTTGGCTTCGGCACGCTTCGCCGCCGCCTCCTGTTCGGCCTCCGCCTCGATGATCACCTCCTGCGAGTGCAGCTCGGCCGCCTCGCGGCCAGCTTCGGCGGCCTTGACGCGCTCGTAGAGTTCCTGGTCGGCCCGCATCTGCGCCGCCTCCTTGGCGGCCTCGGCCTCCTTGATCGTCTTGACCAAGGCCTCCTGCGCCGCCTTCTCGGCGAGGACCACCGCCACGCGCCGCTCCCGCTCGGCCCCGGCATCGGCCTCCGTATCGAGGATGCGCTGCTGCTCCTCGACCACCGACTTCTCGACCGCCACGCGCTCTTTGATGACCTCTTGGATATCCCGCTTCTGCACTTCGACCTCCTTGTCGCGCTCGATCTGCTTCAAGGCCGTGACCCGGTCGCGCTCGATCGCCTCCAGCGAGCGGTCGCGCTCGACGCGTTCCTGCTCGACGGCGTCGGTGCGCTCCTTGTTGCGCGCCGCGACGATGACCTGGCGGCTCTTGTTCTCCTCCGCCACCTGCAGCTCCTCCTCGGTGGCGATGCGCGCCCGTTCGGACTTGAGCCGCTCCTCCTCCTCGACCTTCTTCGCCTCCGCCCCCTCGCGGGCCTTCACCGAAGCGACCTCGCGCTCCTGTTTGGCCTCCGTCTCTGCGAGCTGGCGTTCCAATTCGAGGATCGCCTCGCGCGCCTCGACGTCCTGCTGCTTGATCACCCGCTCTTTGTCCCGGGCGATGTGGTTGGTGAGCTTCGCTTGGTCGGCGGTCATCGCCGTGATCTTTTTGATCCCCTCGGAGTCGAGGATGTTGTCCGGGCTCATCGCCGTCAGCGGCGTCTGTTCCAGGTAGTCGATCGACGCGTCGTCGAGCACGAAACCGTTCAAGTTGGTGCCGATCACCTTCACGATCTCGTCGCGGAAGGTGTCGCGCTCCTCGTAGAGCTCGGTGAAATCGAACC
>JAUIGD010000294.1 GCA_030430255.1 Verrucomicrobiia bacterium | reverse complement strand
CCCCGCGGCGCCTGTTCCACGCCAGCGACGGCAAACTCTATCTGGTCGGCTATTGTTACTTCGGGGACAAGATCGGCCCCGACACCCTATGCGACCGCCTCGAGCGGATGCGGGCGCCCTTCGCCGACGACCCCAGGCTGCAGCTCGTGGTGGTGTCGATGGCTCCAGATCTGGACACGGGCGAGGCGATCGCCGCCTATGCCGAGGCGGAGGGGCGGACGGGCGAAGAGTGGATCTTCGTGCGCGGCGAGCGCGATGCGTTGCGCACCTACATGAACAAGTGGTTCCGCTACCCGGGGCCGCCGATGCCCGAGGACAAGCGCACCACCGAGACCGACCTCTACACCTATGAGCCGCGCATCACCCTCGTCGATGCTCTGACCGAACCGAAAAAAATGCCCTTCATCCGCGGCGTGTTCTGGGAGCATCCGCCCGCCGGCGAAAACCGCCCGCTGGTCGAGGCCGAGGCCTCGATCCGTTTCCTGCTCGATGAGGCCGACGGGGGCGGGCCGGCCAACGAATCATGAACAAAGAGACCAAATTCGTTTACATCATGGTCGCGGTGTCGCTGCTGCTGGTGGGCGGCATCGCGCTGTTGGTGAACTCCCAGGCGGACAAGGCGCGCGAGCGCGGCGTGCGCCTGAGCGGGGCGGTGGAGCCGCGCCGCCTGTCCCGCGACATCGGCATCATCGACTCCAGCGGCGAGCGCCGCACGATGCTGTCGCTGAAGGGGAAGGTCACGCTCGTCAGCTACGTCTTCACCCGCTGCCCTAGCTTCTGCGCCGGGATCTGCACGGAGCTGGACAAGCTGCGCGCGGAGTTCGGAGACGACGGCCCCCTCCACCTCGTCTCGGTCACGCTCGACCCGGAGCACGACACCCCGGAACAGATGGCCGCCTTCGCCGAGCGCCAAGGGCTGGTCCACGACAACTGGTGGTTCGCGACCTCGGCCGAACCGATCGGCATGCGCGCCTACATGGAGAAAGAGTTCTCGCTCTCGGCCACCGAGAAGCCCGCCGACCAGAGGACCAGCGAATACGACCTCTTCGACCACCAGCCGAAGGTCGTGCTGATGGACCACCGGCTGCGGATGGTCGGCTGGTATGAACCCTTCGAACCCGCGAGCTTGGACCAGCTCAAACGGGATCTCAAAGCGGCGCTCGCCGCGGCGGAGGACGCGTCATGACGGTGCAGGATCTGCCGGCGGTCAACGCCTCGCTCAACGCCGTGGCCACCTGCTTGATCGTGGCGGGCTTCATCTGCATCAAGCGGGACAAGCGCCGCGCCCACGGAGCCTGCATGGCCGGGGCGCTGCTCGTCTCGGTGGCCTTCCTCACCTGCTATGTGATCTACCACGCGAACGTGGGGCACAACGAGTTCAAGCACGACGGGCTGGCGAAGATCGTCTATCGACTCATCCTCTTCACCCACATCCCGCTCGCTGCGGTGAATGTCCCGCTCGTGCTGATGACGGTGATCCCCGTCCTGCGGTCGCGCTTTGACCGGCACAAGCGCTGGGCGCGGTGGACCTTGCCCGTCTGGCTCTACGTTTCGGTGACGGGGGTGTTGGTCTACCTGATGCTCTACGTCTGGTTCCCCGCACCGGGCTAGCCCGAATGGCACCATTGAAAGCCTAATCTTCGGCAGGTAGAGTCGGGAGATGGGGATCGATGCCCGCTCCATGAGACCTTGGCTGCTCCCGTTGCAAGCGCGCACCGAAGTGCCCGCCGGGTCGAGTTCGCATGCTGGTCAGAGGGCGCTGGGGGCATTGAACGGCGGAGGGCTCCGGAGGCGCGGTCCGCGGTGAGAGGCCCTTCGCGTTGCTCAGGGTGACAGTTCCGGGGAGTTGAAGGGCGTTGTGTGGGATGGCCACCAGCCCTCCTAAGGAAGTGCGGTTTCATCCTGACGGGCGCAGCGACGGAAGGATCCCGCGCTGAAACCGGCGCGCCGAGCCACCGGGACGTCCCCGATCGCCTGCCGGGTGCGGAGCGGGCGGGCGAGGGGACGCCTCCCCGTCGATGCCTCGTAGCCCGGCGGGACCGCTTGCGGCGGGGGGCGATCTGCCCTTAGTGTGCCACCATGAAGATCCCGCCGATCGCCGCCTTGGTCCTCAGCTTCGCCGTGGCCGCACCCGCTTGGGCAGGCCTGGAGTTCGAGGAGAGACACATCGATGTCGATGCCGCGCCGGACGACGAGGTGCTGCCGGTGGTGTTCAAGTTCAAGAATTCCGGGGAGAAACCGGTGAAGATCGAACGCATCACCTTCGCCTGTTCCTGCCTTTCGGCCGAGGCGGACGCGGAGTCCTACGCTCCAGGTGCGGAGGGGACGGTGACCGCGCAGTTCAAACTCGGCAGCTTCACCGGCTACCAGCGCAAGGCGCTGACGGTGATCGCCCAGGAGGAGGGCGCGGCGGCAGCGGAGCGGCTGCAGCTGATGGTGGGCGTCAAGATCCCCGATGTCATCAGCATCGAGCCCGAACTCCTCAGCTGGACCGTCGGCGAGGAGCCGTTGGCGAAGACCTTCACCCTGCGCGTGCCCTACAAAGACCCGATCGCCGTCCGCCAGATCACCTGCTCGCGCGCCGGCTTCGACTTCGAACTCAAGGTCGTCGAGGAGGGGCGGCACTATGAGATCGAGCTGGTGCCCGAGAGCACCGACTCGCCGATGCTCGGGGTGCTGAAGATCGAGACCGACTGCGAGGTCGCCAAGCACCAGCGCAAGCTGGCCTTCTTCAGCATCGCGCGGAAGCCGCGCGGCGGAAATTGAACGGCCGATGATCCGGATCGCGTTGCAGCTCCTGGTGCTCGCGGCGGTCGCGGTTGTCGGGGCCGTGGCGGTGAGGGCTTGGCACCCGGAGGCGCCGCCGCTGTATTTCTATCCCGAGCAGGTGAAAGACGGCGAGGTGACACTCGCGGACGCCGTGAGGTGGGCGGAGGCGGGCGAGGTGCTTTGGGTGGATGCTCGGTCGCGCGAGAAGTTCGAGGCGGGGCACATCGAGGGGGCGGTGTTGCTCAACGAGCAGGACGATTTCGATTTGCTGCTGTTCGATGCGATCGATGTCCTGCAGAACAACGCCGACAAACGCCTCGTGGTCTACTGCGGTTCGGAGCTCTGTTCTTCGAGCCAGAAGATCGCCGAGAAGTTGGAGGCGCTGGGCCTGTTCGGTGACGTGCACGTCCTGCACGGCGGGGAGAAGGCGCTGCGCGAGGCGGGGCTGTTGAAGTAGGGACGGCGCCATTGCGAGGGGTGCCATCTCACTGAAGTCTGAATTCCGGCAGAAGCTGATGATCCTCGTGTGGTCGGAGGGGGCAGGTTGAGGGCGTGCGACTCTCCCGCCCCTGCCGGGGCGGATCGGGATTCTCGATGAATCCCCCGGGGTTCCGCTGGCGCTCCACCCCGCGCTACTTTCTGACGTGCCTCCGGCACTTCCCGACGAGGGACGAGACGCTGTGGGGTGCACGTGAAGGAGTGGGGCGGGTCTTACCGCTCCCTTCGCTCTGCCGCGGGGGCGGGACGCCCCCGGCACGGACATCGGCGGGACGCCGATGCCACGGGGAGCTCAGGCATCCGGGCGCGCGGCCTTGACGAAGTGGGCGGCGCGGTCGGGGCAGACGGGGTTTTGCCAGCGGCCGTCGATTTTGATCGAAGAGCCGACGATGAGGGCGTCGGCGTATTCGAGGTAGCTCAACGCGTTGTGGGCGTCGATCCCGGAACCGACGCAGAGGGGCAGCGCGGTGGCTTCGCGGACGGCGGCGAGTTCTTCGAGGCTCGCCTCGGCGCCCGTCGCCGTGCCGGTGATGACCAGGCCGTCGGCGAGGAAGAACTCCGCGGCCTTTGCGGTCTCGGCGATGTCGGTGTCGGCGGTCAGGCTGTGGGAACTGTGCTTCTTCTTGATGTCGGCGAGGATCTGTACCCCCTCGGCGCCGATCTGTTTCCGGTAGCGCAGCAGCTCGCCGGCGCCGCTCTCGATGAGTCCTTCGTCGGCGACGTGGGCGAAGACGAAGCCCTCGACGCGAACGAAGTCCAGACCGGCGGCGAGCGCCACGGCGAGAGCTTCCCTGTTCGCTCCGGCGAGC
This sequence comes from Verrucomicrobiia bacterium, assembly GCA_030430255.1. GTDB lineage: Bacteria > Verrucomicrobiota > Verrucomicrobiia > Verrucomicrobiales > DEV007 > JAUIGD01. The sequence continues at coordinate 3,922 of JAUIGD010000294.1, read as the reverse complement.
ACTTGCACGCCGCAGGGCAGGCCGGGCGCTGCCGCTCTGACCGCCAGGGCGGCCCGCGTCATCGCCGCGACCACCTCCGGCCCGACGGCGCCCGTCAGGTAGGGGCGGTCGTGCATGTTCTCGACGATCAGCGCGTCGAACCCCGCAGCCGCGAGAGCGGTCGCCTCCGAGGCGGCGCGGCGCGCGATCTCGGCGACGTCGAGCGACGCCGCCGGTGTCCCCGGCGACGCGCCGAGGTGTACCATGCCGATGAGTTGTTTGCGGTCGCGGGAGAACACGGGCGCTCGGGAAGGCTAGATCAGCGATGAGACAGCGGCCGGTTTGGGCAGATGATCGAACGATTCGCGCCGGGTCGGGTCAATCCGGCCGGCCCCTAGCGTTCGGCGGGCGCCGTGGTCAGCTCCGGCTCCAGCCAGATCGGTTTCGCACCGCTGCTGTCGGGGAAGCCCGACTTCGTGTAGAGGATGCCGGGGAGGTGGGTCGGCTCATCCGGCCCGAACTCGGACACCTCCAACTGGAAGGTGATCGAACCGTCGTCGCCACGGCGGATGACCTGCGGTCTGTCCGAGTGGATGAGGCCGTCGCTGGAGAAGAACAGCGGCTCCGAGGGGAGGGGGCTCGCCTCCCCGCTGGGGCTCAGCGTCAGGGTGATGCGGTCGCCCGAGCGGGCCGCGGTCGCGCCCCAACTCGGGTCGGGCGCGGCGAAGGTGGACTTCGCCGCGGCGATGGGCTCCGCCCACTCCGTCTCGTCGCCAGCGGCGGCGCCGATCGGCATCTCCAGTTCGAGATCGACGAAGCCTGGGTGGCAGCCGGCCTCCCCGTCGAGGGTGGCGGGGCAGACCATGTAGCTGACGCGGGCGGCGAGCGTCGCGACGCCGCCGACGGGGGCATCGGCGGGCGCGGTGAAGGGCACGACGAGGAAGGCTTCGCCCTCGTAGCCATAGGCATCGTACGGGCCCATCTTGATGCTCTGGGGCTGCTGCCAACCGAGTTCGCCGGGCGTCAGCCCGCCCGTCTCCGTCCACTCGATCTTGGTCGGCACGCCGACGATGCCGGGCGCCGACCAGTAGGTGTGGAAGCCGGGATCATGGCGGAGGCGCAGCGCGACATCGACCGTCCCGCCCGGGCCGACGGCGTCGCGCGCCGCGACAAACTGGCCGAGGAAGGCGGCGTCGCGCTTTTCGACGCCGGTGCCGGGTTGGCCGGCGAGGGCCGCTCCGGCGAGGGTGGCGAGGGTGGCGAGGGCGGCGGCGATCAGCGGGGTAGCGGTTCGGGACATCATGGGTTTACTCCCGTTAGAACTCGGCGTTCCCCGGGGTGCGGGGGAAGGGGATGACGTCGCGGATGTTGGCGACGCCGGTGATGAACATGAGCAGGCGCTCGAAGCCGAGCCCGAACCCGGCGTGGGGGACGGTGCCGTAGCGGCGCAGGTCGGCATACCATGAGTAGTCGTCGCGGTCGATGCCGTGGGCGTCCATGTTGGCGAGCAACTGCTCGAGCCGCTCCTCGCGCTGGCTGCCGCCGACGATCTCGCCGATACCGGGCACGAGGAGGTCCATGGCGGCGACCGTCCTCCCGTCGTCGTTGGCGCGCATGTAGAACGGCTTGGCCGACTTCGGGTAGTCGTGGACGGTGACCGGCCCGCCGAAGTGCTCCTCCGTCAGGTAGCGCTCGTGCTCGGTCTGCAGGTTCGCACCCCACTCGGGCGGGTATTCGAAGGTTTTCCCCGAGGCCTTCAGGATCTCCACCGCCTCGGTGTAGCTGACGCGCTGGAAGGGTTTCTCAGCGACCTCGCGCAGGCGCCCGAGCAGGCCCTTGTCGACGAACTTGCCGAAGAACTCGAGGTCGTCTGCACAGTGCTCGAGGGCATCGGCGACCAGGTGCTTGACCATCTCTTCGGCGAGCGACATGTCGCCCTCGAGATCGCAGAACGCCATCTCCGGTTCGATCATCCAGAACTCGGCGGCGTGGCGGGTGGTGTGCGAGTTCTCGGCGCGGAAGGTGGGGCCGAAAGTGTAGATGTTGGTCAGCGCGCAGGCGAAGGTCTCGCCCTCCAGCTGTCCGCTGACGGTGAGGAAGGTCGGTTTGCCGAAGAAGTCGGTCGCGCCGGACGGGTCCTCCTGCAGGGCGGCACCGTCGAGCGTGGTGACGCGGAACATCTCACCGGCGCCCTCGCAGTCGCTGGCGGTGACGATGGGGGTGTGGACGTAGGTGAAGCCGTGCTCGTTGAAGAACTGGTGCACCGCGAAGGCGAGCCGGCTGCGGGTGCGGAACACGGCGCCGAAGAGGTTCGAGCGTGGCCGCAGGTGGGCGATGCTGCGCAGGAATTCGGGCGTGTGGCCTTTCTTCTGCAGCGGGTAGCTGTCGTCGGCGCAGCCGACCAACCGCATCGCGGTCGCGGCGACCTCCCAGGCCTGCCCTTTGCCGGGGGAGGGGACGAGTTTGCCCGTCACCTCGACCGAGGCGCCGGTGGTCGCCTTGGACAGCGCCTCGGAGCCGGGGACGCCGTGGTCGATGACCGTCTGGATGCTGGCGAGGCAGGAGCCGTCGTTGACGGCGAGGAACGAGAAGCCTTTCGAGTCGCGGCGGGTGCGGACCCAACCGCGCACGGTGACGTCAGGCTGCTCGGAGTCGCTGGTGAGGGCGGCGCGGACAGAGAGAAACATGCGCGTAGGCTATCGGGGCGCCGGTCGAATGCGAGTGCGAATCGGCGGCTTGGCAGAGGGGGCTTGCGGGCGGAGGGTAGGCGCATGAAGCGATGCCGTGCCTGCGCCTTCGCCCTGTCGTCGACCGCGGCGTCCGCCTCCGCTGGCCTGCCGATCGCCACCGACGGATCCCGCGACCAGGCTTACCTCGCACCGCTGGCGGTGCAGATGGTGGAGGTCGATGCGGGCGGCAGGAACAACGAACTCGACGCCGCCTATGCGGCGAACGACGGCGAGCACCTCCACCTGCTGCTGACCGGGAACCTGGAGGCGGACTTCAGCCGGTTGGAGATCTTCTTCGACGCCCGCCCCGGTGGCCAAAACCAGATTCTCGGCAACAACAACCCGAACAACGACCGCTGGGCGGCGCGCTTCAATCTGTTCACGTTCGATGAGGGCTTCGAGGCGGATTTCATGATCATCGCCCGGCACGGGGTCGCGGCCGGCGAGGGGCATGTTTTGGACATCGACTTCGCGACGATCGAGGCGACTGGCGACCGGGTGGGGCGCTTCGACTACGGCGCGGCGGTCGCCTCGGGCTCGACGGGGCCGTTCCTCTGCGACAACGGCATCGCCGTGGGCTTCGACAACTCGAACGCGGCCGGCGTCGGGGTCGGCACGGGGGCGGCGGACGCGATGGCGGCCGCGGCGGTGCGGACGGGGATCGAGGTCAAGATCCCGCTCGACCTGATCGGCCCGCCCGAGGGCGAAGTGAAGATCTCGGCGTTCATCAACAACTCCGAACACATCTTCCTGTACAACCAGTTCCTCGGCGCGATGCCACCGGGGACGGGCCAGCTCGGCAGCGACGGCGCGGGGCAGTTCTTCGGCGGCGGCAGCGCCTCGCTGTTCTTGGTGGATTTGAACCATTTCCCCGGCGCGCAATACTTCACCGTTCGCAATCCCGGGTTTCAGGCACTGCTGGAACGCTATGCCGGTGGCCATTACCAACCCTGGAGTGGCCGGCTGGTCTATAGCAATGCCGAAGGTGAACTCACGTCGTTCCATCCAAGTGAGCGCTACGTCGGCGTTCCCCGTATGTCGGCAATCACCCGGGCGCTGTCTCACTCCCTGGTTGTCGAGACCAGTGTCAGGGTTGGCCAGTTGCGTGCTGGCATGGAACGTTGCTGGGCTCTTTGGGACGATCAGGACCAACACCTTGGCGAGTTCGATGCGGTGGTGATCACCGCGCCGCCGCAGCAGGCCCTCGACCTGGC
>JAUIGD010000679.1 GCA_030430255.1 Verrucomicrobiia bacterium | reverse complement strand
GCCTTCACGATCCCCTGGGGATTCCTGACCGCGGTGCTGCTAGTCTTCGGGCGGATGTCGGCCGACAACGAGCTGGTCTCCTTCCGCATGGCGGGGATGAGCATGCCCCGCTTCTGCCGGGCGGTGTTCGTGCTCGCCCTGCTGCTCGGCGGGTTCAGCCTGTGGATCAACACCACCGTGACGCCGCGCGCCCAGTCGGCGATGAAGCGCGCCTTCTACCAGATGGCGATCGACGACCCGATGTCGATGTTCATCCCCGACCGGGTCCTCAGCGACTTCCCCGGCTACTCGATCTATGCCGAGAAGCGCGAGGGCGACTCGCTGGTCAATGTGGAAATCTTCACGCTGACCGAACGGGAGGAGCCGGCCATGCACTACCACGCGGAGCGGGCCCAGATCGAGTATGTGGCGGCGTCGGATGAGCTGCTGCTGACGCTCGAGCAGATGAGCACCATCTACAAGGATCCGAAGGCAACCAAGGACTTGGACAAAGTGCAGCCCGGGATCCGCGTCGGGCAGGGTCAGGTGAAGATCGACCTCGCGCCCCTGCGGGAGGAGGCCTCGAAGCTGCGCCCGAGCACGCTCGACACCGGCCAGCTGCGGGAGAAGCTGCGGGACAGCGAAGTCACGTCGAAGCAGAAGCGGGCGATCAAGACGGAGATGAGCAAGCGCTATTCGTTCTCGATGGCCTGCTTCACCTTTGCGTTGGTCGGCATCCCGCTCGGCGTCACGGCGCAGCGGCGGGAGACCTCGATCGGCTTCGCGTTCAGCATCGTGATCGCGGCCGTGTATTTCGTCTTCATCATCGTCGCCGACATGATCAAAGAGAAGCCGGCGGCGCAGTACTTGATGTGGCTACCGAACATCGTCTTCGTCGGCCTCGGTCTGTGGCTCTTCATGCGCCTCAGCCGGAAGTAGGGCGGGAGGGCGCGGCTGGAGGGATCCTAGCCCTTCCGGCGCTGCGCTTGTCAGGAGGACACGCCGACTTCCCCGCGGGAGCCGAAACCCGCCACACGCCTGCCACTCCACTCCCGCACTGTCACCCTGAGCGAAGCGAAGGGCCTCCCACCACGGCCCGCGCCTCCGAAGCCATTCGAGTGGTATGATCCCAGCGCCTCCCAGGTTGGGAATTCGACTCGCGGGGCTGTTCCGCGCACGATCGAAACGGTGGCGCCCACGAAGATCTCCCGGAGCGGGCATCGTTTCCGTACTCAACTCAAACCGCCGAGAACCCGGCTTCACCAAGCGCCATTCGGGCTAGCGCGGATCGATCACCACATCCGCAGGCGAGGCGCCGCCATTCGTTGACGCTGAGTAGGCGGCGGCAGGGATCGGCGAAGCGGCTGGGTAGACACCCTGCCCGAGCCGTTCCCAACGCCAACACCCTCAGCATCAACGAGGGCGAGCCGCAGCCCGGAGCTTGGTGATCGATTCGGGCTAGCCCCAATGCCTTTAGGGAAAGAGCGAAAGTAATTCTTGTACTTTTCCATAATAGGTATAG
>JAUIGD010000293.1 GCA_030430255.1 Verrucomicrobiia bacterium | reverse complement strand
GGAACTGCACCCCTGGGCCGGCCCGGACAACTTCGTCGGCATCGAGGAGCACATGCTGCTCGCCGACCATGGGGACCGTTTCAAAATCCTCACCGACAAGGCCAGCGAGGCGTTCAACGCCCTCGCCGCCGGCGACGACACCGCCGAGATCGCCTTCGCCGAACTTTGCTACGGCGCTCTCGCCACCGCGCCCGCGCTCGGCCTTGCCATCGCCCGCGGCACCTACGGCGAACTCGCCCCGCAAGATCAGGTCTTGGTGGGCGACCGCATCGGACTCGCCCGCGACACCTTCCCGCTCCTCGGCCCGGACCCCGTCGTCGCCGCCATGTCCGGCAAACGCCCCGCCGCACCGCCGCGCCCGGCCAAAGCCGACACCGAACTGATCAAGCAGCGCGACGAAGCCAAGCGCGCGGTGAAGAAGCGCGAGACCCAGCTCGCCCAGCTCCAGGCCCAGTTCGGGGCGCTGCAAAAGAAGATCGACGAACTCGAGACCGCGCCAAAACCGCAAGCGCACGGCGCCGCCACAGCACCCAAAGACGCCGCAGAAGAAGCCGAAGCGAAGGCGCTCCGCGAGGAGCTGCGCCGCCTCAAATCGAATCTCAAGGTCGAGCACGACGAGGCGCTCCGCGCCAAGCGCGCCCTCCGAGCCGCCCGCGACGAACTCAAAGCCAACACCGCCCGGCCGCCCGCAGCATCCGCCGACGGCGGACAAAACGAGCACCCGGTCGGTGACGGACACGACGAGAGCGCCGACAGCACGCCATTCGCCGGCGGCGCCCAGCCCGTGCGCATCCCCGAATTCTCCAAAGCCTGCTCCCGCGCGGTCAAGAAGCTCCCCCGAGAAGTCGCCACCGCCACCCTCACCACTGCCGCCCGCCTCGCCGCCGGCGACGCCGCCGCCTGGACCGGCTGCCGCGCCATCAAGCTCTCCCCGGGCACCCTCCGCGCGCGTGTCGCCCGCGACTACCGTCTCCTCTTCGAACCCGACGCCGAAACCCTGCACCTCACCGACCTCGTCCACCGCCGCGACCTCGAATCCCACCTGCGCCACTGAGGCACCCCGGTGTGGCATCGGCGTCCCGCCGATGTCCGTCCCAGCGGCGTCCCGCCGCTGCGTCGCCCGGAGCGCGAGCATCCTGCTCGCCCCGCGCCCTCTGGCATGTGCCCGAACAACGCAGCCTCTGCAGCACGAGGGCGGGACGCCCTCGGCACGATCATCGGCGGGACGCCGATGCCACGTCGCCGCCGCGACCGCACCGGTGAGCACAGTCACCGAATCCGGGAGATTCCCCGCCGCGCGGAAGTAGCTCCCTATCCGCACGATGCCGCGCCCTTTTGCCCCCGCCGCAATCTGCCTTGCCCTCCTCGGCACGGCAGCGACCGCGCGCGAGATCGACTTCAACCGCGACGTCCGCCCGATCCTCAGCGACAACTGCTTCGCCTGCCACGGCTTCGACGCCGCCTCGCGCAAGGCGGACCTGCGGCTGGACACCCGCGAGGGCGCGACCGCGGAGGCCATCGTCCCGGGCGATCCGGCCGCGAGCGAGCTGGTCGCCCGGCTGCGGGCGACCGATCCCGACGAGCTCATGCCGCCGCGGGACTCGCACAAGAAACCGCTGGCCGAAGATCAGATCGCCACCCTCGAGGAGTGGATCCGCCAAGGTGCCCCGTGGGGCGAACATTGGGCCTTCGTCGCCCCGCGCAAAGCCGACCTTCCGGGGGGCGCCCACCCGGTCGATCACTTTGTCTCCAAACGCTTGCAAGAAGCGGGCTTGGCGATGTCGCCGCCCGCCGCCGACCACACCCTGCGCCGCCGCCTGTCCTTCGACCTCACCGGCCTCCCGCCGACACCGGAGCAGCTCGAGGCCGCCCCCGGCTCGCTCCTCGACGAACTCCTCGCCTCGCCGCACTTCGGCGAGCGCATGGCCATGTGGTGGCTCGACGGCGCCCGCTATTCCGACACCGACGGTTTCCAACAGGACGCGACGCGGACGAACTGGCCATGGCGCGATTGGGTGGTCGACGCCTTCAACGCGAACATGCCCTTCGACCGGTTCACCGTCGAACAGTTCGCCGGCGATCTGCTGCCCGGGGCGACCCCCGAACAAATCCTCGCCACCTGCTTCCACCGCAACCACATGACCAATGGCGAGGGCGGCCGCGACCCCGCCGAATCGCGCGTCGATTACGTCCTCGACCGCACCAACACCACCGGCACGCTGTTTCTCGGGCTCACGCTGAATTGCGCGCAGTGCCACGATCACAAATTCGACCCGGTCTCGATGGCCGACTACTACAGCCTCAGCGCCTTCTTCAACAGCATCGACGAGGACGGCAAGGCCGGCGGCGGCGCCAAGCCCTTCATGAAGTACCGCTCGCCCTACGCCGCTCGCGCGGTCGAAGAGGCGCAGGCCCTGGAGGAGGGGTCGGGCGATGCCCTGAACGCCCTCCGCGCCAGCCGCGAGCCGGCCTTCGAGGCGTGGCTGGAGGAACTCACCCAAACCCTCGACGGCCGCGGATTCGAACCGTGGACGGTCGCGCGCCCGATCTCCGTCGCCTCGAAGGAGGGGACGAACTTGGTCTCGGCCGGCGACGGGGTCGTCGAGATCTCGGGCGACGTCCCCGCCCAGGACGACTTCCTCCTCCGCATCGCCGAGACCGGACGCGAACGCGTCACCGGCATGCGGCTCGAGGTCTTCCCCCACCCCGGGGCGACCGACGGCAAATACGCGCCCTCCGCCGACGGCGAGTTCATCCTCACCAACGTCAAGATGCGGGTGCTCAAAGCCGGCACCGCCACCGTGCGCGAGCTCGAGCTCGCCCGCGCTGTCGCCGACGTGAACGGCAAGGGCCGGGACAGCAAGTACGGCAACGTCAGCGGCACGCTCGACGACGACCCGCGCACGGGTTGGACCACCCGCACCCAACGCTCGGACATCCCGCACGTGGCCGTGTTCGAACTGCGCGAACCGGTGGCCCTCGCACCCGACGAGACGCTGGAGGTCGCCCTCATGCACCGTTCGCTCGACGCCAGTTCGCTGATCGGCCGCTTCCGCCTCGCCCTCACCGACCAGCGCGGCGCCGCCGTGCGCTCGCTCGGCGCGATGCCCGTCGAGGAACTCGCCGCCGGCGCGGAGCCGGAGGGCAAACTGCGCGGGCGCCTGTTCGATCAGTTCCTCGAGGACGACGCCGGGTTCCGCGCCGCCGCCGCCCGCCACGCCGAAGTCCGGCGCCAGGTCGGCGAGGTGAGGAAGGCCGCCGGTGACCTGAACGTCATGGTGCTGAAGGAGCGCGCAGAGTCACGGAAAACCTACCTCCTCGAGCGCGGGGTCTGGGACGCGCACGGCGACGAGGTCGCCCCGGCCGTGCCGCCCGCCGTCCTCGAGCGGGAGGGGATCACGACGCGGCTCGAACTCGCCCGATGGATCGTCGCCCCGGAGAACCCGCTCACCGCCCGCGTCATCACCAACCAGATCTGGCAGCTGTTCTTCGGCGCCGGCCTCGTCCGCACGCCGAACGACTTCGGCCTGCAGGGCGAACTCCCCACCCACCCGGAGCTGCTCGATTGGCTGGCGGTCGACTTCGTCGAGAGCGGCTGGGACGTGAAACACCTCGTCCGCACCATCGTCACCAGCGAGACCTACCGTCAGTCGTCGGCGGCCGCCCCCGACCTGCTCGAACGCGATCCCGACAACCGGCTGCTCGCCCGCGGAGCCCGCTACCGCCTGCCGGCCTGGATGCTGCGCGATGCCCAGCTCGCGGCCGCCGGCCTGCTCAACCCCGCCCTCGGCGGCCCCCCGGTGTTCCCCCACCAGCCCCCCGGCATCTGGAACGACCAGTTCATGGGCCGCTTCACCTACCGCCCCTCGCTCGGTCCCGCCGCCCACCGCCGCACCCTCTACGCCTTCTGGCGCCGCAGCAGCGCCCCGACCTTCCTGTTCGACTCCGCCATGCGCCGCACCTGCGAGGTCACCCCACGCAGGACCAATACCCCGCTGCACGCGCTGACGATGCTCAACGACAAAACCGCCCTCGACGCGGCTCGGGCACTGTCCGCCCACGACCTCGACACGATCTTCCTCCGCGTCCTCGCCAGGGGGGCCACCGACGCCGAACGCGCGGTCTGCGAGCGCGAGCGCGCCGCGGCACTCCGTTATTACGAAGCCAACCCCGACGAGGCCGCCGCGTTCAGCGGCGGCGGTGGCGCCGATCGCGCCGCCATGACCCTGATCGCCAACCTCGTCCTCAACCTCGACGAAGCCCTCACCCATGAGTGACCCGACCTCCCCCTCCGCGCCCGGCGGGCTCGCCCTCGCGGCCACCCGGCGCCACTTTCTCGGCGCCGGCACCGGCGTCTCGCTGGGGGCGCTGGCGCTCGAGTCGCTGCTCGGCCGAGCGCCGATCGACTTCGCCCCCAAGGCGAAGCGCGTCATCTTCCTCACCCAGTCGGGCGGCCCCTCGCAGATCGAGCTCTTCGACCACAAACCCGGGCTCGCGGCGATGGCGGGCGAGAAGTTGCCGGACTCCGTCCGCGGCGGCCAGCGGCTCACCGGCATGACCGCCGGCCAGCCACAGCTGATCATGCCGCCCCACTCGCAGTTCGCCCGCCACGGGCGCTCCGGCGCCACGGTCAGCGACTGGCTTCCCCACACGGCCGCGGTCGCCGACGAGCTCTGCTTTGTGAAGTCGATGGTCACCGACCAGATCAACCACGCGCCGGCGATGACCAAATTCCTCACCGGCCACCACCTGACCGGCCGCCCGAGCATGGGGAGCTGGGTCAGCTACGGCCTCGGCAGCGCCAACCGCGACCTCCCCGACTACCTCGTCCTGCTCTCGAAGATGAAGCGCGGCAGCGACCAGCCGCTCTACGACCATTACTGGGGCAGCGGCTTCCTGCCCTCGGTCTACCAGGGGGTCAAACTCCGCAACGCCAAGGAGCCCGTCCTCTACCTGCGCGACCCCGACGGCCTCCCGCGCCACCTCCGCCGCGGCATGCTCGACGGCCTCGGCGAACTCAACCGCATGCGCCTCGCCGAAACCGGCGACCCCGAGATCGAGACCCGCATCCGCCAGTACGAGATGGCCTTCCGCATGCAGGCCAGCGTCCCCGAACTGACCGACATCAGCGACGAGCCGGACTCGACCTTCGAGCTCTACGGCCCCGACTCCCGCCGCCCCGGCAGCTACGCCGCCAACTGCATCCTCGCCCGCCGCCTCGCCGAGCGCGGCGTCCGCTTCGTCCAGCTCTTCCACCCGGACTGGGACCACCACAGCCGCCTGAGGAGCTGGTGCACCGCGCGCTGCCGCGACACCGACCAGCCGAGCGCCGCCCTGATCAAAGACCTCAAATCCCGCGGCCTGCTCGAAGACACCCTCGTCATCTGGGGCGGCGAGTTCGGGCGCGGCGTCGCCGGCCAAGGCAAGTGGGACAGCCCCGAGGGCGGCCGCGACCACCACCCGCGCTGCTTCACCATCTGGATGGCGGGCGCCGGGATCAAACCCGGGTTCAGCTTCGGCGCCACCGACGACTTCAGCTACAACGTCGCCGAGGACCCCGTCCACGTGCGCGACCTCCACGCCACCGTCATGCACCAGCTCGGCATCGACCACGAGAAGTTCACCTACCGATTCCAGGGCCTCGACTTCCGCCTCACCGGCGTCGAGGAGGCGCATGTGGTGCGGGAGTTGATCGCCTGAGGGGCAGTCGGGCTTGCGGCGTTCGAGCCCGAACGTTTTCGAAGTTCGACCCAGATCGGCACGAGGGTGAAGCGTTGTTCGAGATTCAGCGACGAGGCAACGGGGCGATCCGCGCGGACCTATTCGCCGACTTCGATGATCCGGAAGTCGGCGGCGATGCCGTAGTGGTCGGAAAGGTTCGAGTCGGTGTGACCGCTTGCGGTGATCGGCTCGCTGGTCATGCTCTTCAGGAGCCGGTAGTTGCTCGGCTGGATCCGCCGGGTCCCGTCCTTGCTATTGATCGCGATGAAGTAGTCGAGGCGGGCGGATTCGTCTTCGGAAACCACCCCGCCTTGGAAGTAGTTCGCGAGGGAATTCTCTCCGCTGTACGTGTATTCCGTCACGTGGGGGTGGAAGTGCTTGGCGACATCCATCCCGCCCCCGAGCTCTAGCCCCAGGATGATGGACAGGTGCTGGGCGTACTCTTGCGGTAGCGGTGACCCGATCGGCCCGCGATCGTCTCCCCAGACATTGAGATCACCCATGATGATGACGACGTCGCTGGGATAACTCGAGCGGAAGGCGAGGATCCGGTCGCGGATTTGGATCAACTGGTTGTAGCGGGCCCGGTGGACTTCGGCCCAAGTGGCAAGGAGCGAGTCGGCCTGGGTATGGGCCACGACCACGATGATCCCGAACCCGTCCTTGACGCCCCGGCCGACGATGAACCCTTTGTTCGCGAACCCATCCTCGCCGGCATAGTCGGTGTAGATATTGTTCTCCGGGATGCCGTTCCCCCCTCCTCCGAGCACGACCGACGACATCGCCAGGAGGCCGGACGTTTGGGCGAAAGCACTTCCTCCCGGCCCTTTGTAGCGGAAGGGAAGTTCGCTCGTCGCGTAGTTTTCGAGGAGGTAGTCCTGAAGTTGGTAGTCCCCCCAGACTTCGCAAAATCCCACGAAGTCCGGCCTTCCCCATTCGTTGTGTTTCCACACGATGTTCCAGAGGCGGTCACCGTCAGCCCAACCGGACGGCTCGTGCCATGGGGGTGCCCAGGTGTTGAGACGGAGGTTGTAGAACACGCAATCGAAGGTTGTTTCCGCGCTGGGTTGACGACCGATGACACGGGTTCCTCCCGAGCTGGCCAGGGTGCAGGGGGAACTGATGGTGCCGGTTTCATAGACATCGTCATCGATCCGCACCGTTTGCCCGCCCGCGGCCTTCGCGGCCCCCTCGAAGAGGAGGTTCCAGGGGTGGTTGGCCGATCCGTTCGGGGAGAAAGTACCCCCGTCAGCGTTGTACTGGATCTCGGCCAAGACGGTGGTCTGGAGCGCCGCGCATGAAAGCACGAGGAGCGTGAGCGGGGTGAATCTCGATCGGTTGATCATGTCTCGATGGGATGAGAATCGATGTTCCGAGCCGGGCCGACGAGGTCCTCAGCGGACGCTTCGCACCGCGTTCCGCTCGAGTTCGCGGAACCGGGCTTCCATCGCCGCCATCCTCTCCTCGAGCGACTTGATCTCCGCCTCCTTCTCGCGGACCACCTCGTTTAGCCCTTGGATCGCGGCGAGGGCGACGCCGTCGGCGTCGACGGTGGCGATGTGCTTGTCATCGACGCCGAGGCCGAAGGCTGCGTGGAAGTCTTGGGCGACCGGCCCGAGGTGGGGGACCTCCGCGTCGCTCTTGTAGTGCCAACGGGTGATCGGCATGGCGGCGACCTTGCCGAGAACCTCGCGGGGGTCGACGGGCTCGAAGCCGTCCTTCTTGTTTCGGTCGGAGGTGATGATGGCGGTGACGCACTTGACGCTGCCACTGATGTCGAGTTTCTGCTGCGGGTTCGTGTTGCCGATGCCGACATTCCCGTCGGGCGAGGAGGTGAGGGCGCCGAAGGTGACGGCGGCGGTGGTGACGCCATCGGTCATGATGCCGTCGATTCGCGGGGGCTGCCCGTCGACCCAAACCATCCGCACGACCGGGTTGGAGTCGGTCTTGGCCAACTTGTGACTCGGGGCGAACCAGAGTTGCTTGTTGTTGGAGCGGTTCACGCCGAGCAGCAAGCTCACCCCGGAGAGCGCGATGCACACCTGCGCCGCCTGATCCGGCGACGGGGCGAGGAACGCGAGGTACACCCCGGCGGCCAGCGAGCCGCCCACCACTAGCGCGTTCAGCACGTGGCGCGCCGGGAGCAGCAGCGGCCGCCCCGGGATGGTGCCGGCGAGCTTGAGGTACGCCACCAGGCTGCCGGCGAGCGTGACCCCGCCGATGATGACGCTGAGGAAGATCGTGGTGCCCTCGGCGGTGCCGACCACCGCGGCCACGCTGGCCGCGCCGTCGCCGCCGGCCTTGGCCCAGGCGGCCGCGTCCTCCACCACGCGGCCCCACAGGACGGACGCCGCGACCAGCGCCGAGGCGGC